>PAOK01000051.1 GCA_002708015.1 Methanobacteriota archaeon | reverse complement strand
AGAAAATGGTAGCGAGGGATGGATTTGAACCATCGGTCTCCGGGTTATGAGCCCGACGGGATAACCAGACTACCCCACCTCGCTANCTAGCCNGAATCTAGACACGTATAAGAAATCGATAGTTGAATATCGACGGGTTGATGGACTAGAAATGAAATTTCGTATTAATGACAGGCGACCTTCTTGTCCAGAATGCGATGATGGTCCTTCCGNATCGCATTGTAGAAGGTGATTTACGTGTTTCTAATGGCTTGATAAAAACNATCGCCTCNCAAGGTGGGCTGGTTCCCGAATCTCATGAATTGGTTATTGATGNTACAGGATTACACCTATTGCCCGGAGCAATAGACCCTCATGTCCACTTCCGAGACCCAGGTAATCCAGAAAAAGAAGACCTTGAGAGCGGAAGTAGAGCTGCTGCTGCTGGTGGAATCACAGCATTTCTAGACATGCCAAATACGGTACCNAATGCAACAAAACTAACAGTACTTCAAGATAAGTTTCGTAGGGCTGCAAAAAAATCAGTCACTCATAGTGGATTCTTTATTGGAGCAACTCCNACCAATTTAGATGATTTAATCGATGCCGTTGGGACGCCGCAAAAACCCAATAGTTCAGGAGTTTGTGGAATCAAGATTTTCATGGGCAGCAGCACTGGGGATTTACTTGTCCATGAACAGAAACATCTTGAGAAAATTTTTGCGAATACAGGGGGCATCATAGCAACNCATGCTGAAGACGAAATTCGACTTCAATCACGTATTGCAGAATTTAGTCATAGATCCGATATAGCAGCTCATGCCGAATGTAGAGATGTNGAATGTGCTCTATTGGCAACAAAACGAGCATCAGGTTTAGCCAAGGATTATGATCATCGTCTACATATTGTTCACCTAACTAGTGGATCTGAAGCCGATTGGTTGGCTTCAAACAAAGGTGATTTGATTACCACAGAAGTTTGTGTTCAGCACCTTACNTTCGATCAAAATGATGTTGAGGAAAGAGGAGTTCGTTTACTAATGAATCCACCTATTCGTCATACTGAAGATAAAGACAAATTATGGGAGCGCCTCAAAGACGGAACTATTGATTGTGTTGTTACTGATCATGCACCTCACACTTTGGAAGCAAAATCAGTTGGATATCCAAAGGCACCTGCTGGAATGCCGGGAGTTGAAACTTCATTACCTCTAATGTTAACACATGCAATTGATGGGAAATGCAGTGTATCTGATGTCGTTCGCTGGATGTGTGAAGGACCTGCGAAGGTATACAACATAGAAAATAAGGGCTCACTCATCGAAGGATACGATGGCGATTTGACACTTGTTGATTTAGAAACGCATCGAACGATTACAGATGCAGATACTTGGACCAAAGTTGGTTGGACCCCTTACGATGGATTTGAACTCACAGGATTACCAATGTGGACCATCGTTGATGGAATACCCGTACATAGTAGAACAAAAAATGGCCCATTCAAAGGAAAACCATTGGTTAAGCCAGGTCAAACAGGTCGAAGTCTAAGATTCAGATGATTCAGCAACTGGTTNAGCACCACCATCAGAAGAGGCAGTGGAAGATTCTGTATCGTAGNTGTACGTTACAGGATCNTCCTCAGGTAAATCCACAGTAATAACATGCGAGAGATTGTCNGTCAAATGAACAGTCATTCCTGCTGAAGAAATTGAGTAGATATAATCGCCCATAAAGATAGATCTTCGAATATCGGTATTAGAATACCAATATTCTTGCACTCCATTTCCATACAGAGAGGAATGATCTACTTCCCCATGTGCAGTCAATGATTTATTTTCAACATCAATATTGACTAATTTCAACATCGAAATAAATTCATAACCATAGTAAGTGTATGTTCTATCATTTTCTACAACCGTATCGTAAACCCAACGATGAGTAGAGAGGGGTACTGCAAGTAGATTTTCAGGAGCCCAATAGTTGAACGCCTTATGCTCATATGTTGCTTCNGACCATGACCATGACCAACCACAAGAACGAATATTAGTACAATTATCATCTAAATATCCAGGAGATAGTGATAGAGAATCTGCCAAACTTGGATTCTCCAAATCACTAACATCGAATAGACTAATCTGAGTTTGAGACCAATCAAGACCAAATCCATCATCTCCTGCAGGACCAATTCCTATAGTTAGAAGGAGATCCTCATTCAAAGGATGAATGTAGGTGGAAACACCAGGCACCTCTAATTCTCCGAGAATTGTAGGGTTACTAGGATCTGAAAGATCTATAGTCCACAACGGATCGATATTTCGAAAAGTTACGAGATAACCTATTTCTCCAACAAATCGAGAGCTCCAAATTCGCTCACCGCAAGCAATATCATTGATTTCTCCAATCACATTTAGAGTACCTTCACCATCATCTTGTAGTACAGTTACATGATTTGAAGGGCCAAGACAATCAGGAATCTCAGGTTCAACTATAATTTCATCACTTTCTCCGGAAGCAACAGAATCAACTGCAACTGCAATATCTTCCATGACATCAACTGCAGTCATCCACCATCTACCCCAATTATCTGATGTTGAAGCAACCCGAATACTTCCATTGTATTCAGAAATAGAGAATTGATCTTGAACATCACCCTTTACTCGCCCAGAACCAATATATTCAGTATTGGCTGGTTCAGAGATATCGAAAGCATGGATGTTTGTCTCATCTTCATACCTATCATCTATACCCCAATACCACCACCAATCATTTGCCGGTTCAGCAAGTACCATCATATTGCCAGAAGCATACACATTAACCCATGATGATGCAATATGATCTACCTGTAAAGTGGTCTCTTCTTCAAACAAACCAATTGTCGCAATAGTTGTGAATCCTCGTGTCATCACATCTTCGGCTGAAGAAAATTCACTACAGTCTCCAGCAGTTACTCCATGAGTAAAAACGCCTTCACTTGTTCTTTCATGGATTCGAGGAGAAAAATCTTCCAAAGATAAACTGTCGACAAGGTTTCTATTGTGATCGATTGCTTTAGTAACTGATTGATTCCAAATATCCATTCGTTCATATCTATCATCTAATTCCCAGTATGAAGATGGTAATTCAGGATATGTCAGTAAACCATCAATGTAAGTATGTGCATGAGTAACACTCCTCACAGTACTATTAACTAATCTAGAGGTATGATAGTAACCCTCGATATATATTTCACGTTCTATTTCAGGAGTGGTTTTGTTTGATACATCAATAACTGTATATTTTACTAAATTTGAAATTCTGTAATCATAATACCCCCATTCATTTGGTTCATCAAAAGCCATGATATTTCGTAATGGGTCATCAGAATCTAGATTCCAATAGTACACACTTGAAACAATTACTAGACGATTTTCATCTATCAGCATTTGTGAAGGAGACCCTTCAAGACTCATGTTAGAAATCATCTCCAATTGTCCAAATTCAGGAACGCCAAGGATTACCAACTTACCATTATTTAGAATATAGATCCATCGGCCATCTGTCTTCAAGAAATCTGCCTCATCCACTCCTTGCTCCTGATTGTTTGTTCCTGAAAAATCTGTACCTGCAACAGGTGCTCCATTGTCTGAATTAGACTCACTGGAACCAACTGAAGGACTACTGGTAGTAGTAGTGGAATCTACACTATCCTCCATTGCTGCTCCTTCTGGAGCCCCATCAAACATTATCTCATCACCTCCACGGAAAAAGTAATTGTCAGTCCAATGCCAATACGCATTTTGATCTAAAGATACCAAGGATTCCTCAAATACAGCTGCTTGAAGATCGTTGAGAAGATCTTCACAAGCATCATATTGCATCAACCCTGGAGAAGAACGAGTTCTTTCTCCCAAATCTAACGAAGGATAATCCTCCCCGCCATCCGTTATGGAATCCACTACATCATCAAATGCTTGTAGACAACCNGAAAGACCGCAAGTTAACATAATTAATGTCAAAATAAACGCACTTAGACCTCTGTTCATGTTATTTCCAATCAATGAAGCATTATGAAGTCCGTGGTTACACGTTTGTAATCAATTCAAAAAATTGACAAGGCGAAGGATTCGGACGCGGATTGAAGAACACCACCTACCTTTGGAGAGTGAATACCATGGGAGCCGCGGACAAAGATGTGGATGCGCTCGCTGCTCAATTAGATGAAGATGAAAAGATTCGTAACTCTGCAAAAACAGTTATTGAGACATGTATGCAATTAAGAGGGCACGAGAATCTATTGATAATCACTGACCCCAATACTGCTGAGATAGGACANGCACTTTACGAAGCCGGTTCTCAAATTTCTGATCGTGTTCTAATGGTAATGATGCCAAGTACTCANCGGCATGGGCAAGAGCCTCCATCTCCTGTTGCAGATTTGATGAGGAGACAGCATGTTGTAATTGCAGCAACAAGATATTCTCTGACACATACCAGGGCAAGATTGGTTTCATCCAAGGATGGAGCCCGTATTGCAACAATGCCAGGGGTCTCTCGCTCTATGCTCATCGAAGGAGGGATGACNGCAGATTTCGATGAGTTGCAAAGTCATATCGCTAGTATGGCAAGAGTGCTAAGAAAACATAGGAACATTACTATCTCAAGTCAAGAAGGAGAGGCATTAGAATTTTCAATTGCAGGAAGGTGGAATCTAGAAGATAATGGGATTTGTAATCGTCCAGGGCAAGTAACTAATCTACCTGCAGGTAAAATCTTTGCAGAAGTTAAACCTGAAAGTGTCACCGGAGTCATAAAAGTCAATGGAACTTGGGACTCAGTATCACTTTCTCAACCAATTTCTATACTTGTTGATGAAGGGAAAATTGTAGATATTCAAGAATCGAATGAAGGGATTTTGAATGAACAAATCGTTGAATTTATTGATGAAAGAATGGATACAATCAAGATAATTGAATTCGGATTTGGAATGAACCCTAAAGCTAGAATTTCAGGAAGTGCTCTAGAAGATGAAAAGGTGCTAGGTAGTTGTTATATTGTTCTTCAACAACCTGCTACCAGACGAACTCATGAACTCAGAGCAACGGGAATTCTAACAGATGCTACAGTGATTCTAGGAGATAAAACTCTAATCGAAAATGGCAAATTCAAAGAATGATCATATCAGCCTGATTGAACATACTGGACAATGACGCCAATGATGTTCAACTCCAATTCCGCATGATGAACAGTAGACTCCAGTTTGTATTGTTGAGCGAATACCGGGGAATCCTCCACCTCTGACTTTCCCATTACCTGCTGGACGAGATGGCACTGAAGTCGAGGGAGTTGTGCCTCCAAACGTGGGTTGTCCTTGTGGAATTGAACCAAAAGTTGGATTGGTAGATTCTCCAAATGAGGGAGTAGGAGATGATGTTCTAGCCGAACCTATCGGAGCCCTTGCTGGAGCAAGTACCGTAGGAGAAGATTCTGATTGTGGCGGGGGTGAAGGAGGATTGGGAGGAGGGGTTGATTGAGATTCTGCTGCTGCAAATGCTGAACCAAGAACATCTTCGGGTGGACTAACTTGGTAATCTCGAGATTCTTCCTGAATATATTCGGTTGGTTCAGAGGATGGCGAAAATGCAGCAGCTAATTCATCTTGAACTGGAGGGGTTGATTTCTCCGAGAATTCTTCAGTTACTGTTTCTTGAATTTGCGAGGGTGTTTCAACTACTGCAACAGGCTCATTAGAAGNAAGAGATTTAGGGAGGTCCTTAGGTGCCTCTATTACTTTCATAGCAACATTAGTAGTACCTAATACAGACAAACCTCCAACTTCGAGCGAATTCTTAGCCTTGTTCAGAACTTGATCTAATTGATGATGTAATGCAATCAAACGGACTCTGTTGGTATTTGGGTCACTAACCATTTCATCAAAGGCTGCTAGGTAAAGGTCAAGTTCCTTAATCCCCCCAATTGTATGCCCTACAGCAAACATTTTCAGCAATCTAAAGGGATCGTTAAATGCATTTATTGCATTTTTTTCTTCTTCAGGGATATCTGGATCACTTCCTTGGTTTCCTTCAGAATCTACTTGCCCAAGATAAAGTCGAAGCCCATCTGTCATTGTGAAAATCTCAAACGGACCTGATAGAAGATAGTAAATTTCTCCTGATTCGCACTCTAGTCTCTCAGAAACTACATCAAAATCAAATGAATCAGTCAACAATAGATCACTGGTAAGAGTTAGAAATTCACCTAAACCATTGAGACGATCTGTTGTGTTTAATCTCATAATTAATTCTGAGGTCTTGGTAACACCAAAGTATGCAGATGTCTCATCGACATCTATTCCATCAGAAGGAAGAGATGCGCCTTCAATATCGGCCTCGGTCATGTGCTCCCCCTATGTCCCTCGAACTGTTCCACTTGAATCAATCTATGGAGAACCCCACTAGCGAGCTGCATCAATAATATACTTAGATTGATCCGCTGACCAACCATCTCCTCTTTGGAGACGTCTGAGTATTTCTCTATCCTCAGAACCGGAAGAAATCATTGATTTTGTATTTTCTAATGATGAAGAATATGCCTCTTTGTCTTCATCTTGAAACAAAACGTTCCAATCATTGGATTCAGAAACTGGAGAAGCTACCGTTTTCTTAACCTTCTTAGTTGACTTTGCTACTTTAGTTGTCTTTACCTGACGTGTGCGAATTTCAGAGTCATCAGTACTTGTTACGGCCGCAGAAGTTCTTCGTACTCGTTTTGTTGGTTGAGAAGCCTTTCGAGGATCTATTCTCTTCGTACTTACCCTAGGAACTGAATCCACATTGACTGGTGAAGAGGTACGACGAGAAGGAGCAGGGGACCTACTTGGGGGAGATGCATTCCTTGATGGAGGGGGGCTCTTCTTGGTAGGAGGACCGGGCGATCTAGAAGGTGGACCTGCACGGGAAGGAGGAGAGCTAGAAGGTGGACTACTTGATCTACTACTTGCCGTAGAAGANCCACCAAGNTTNTCAGAGAGTGAAGAATTATTCATTGGAACAAATTCATCTTCATCATCTTCATCATCGTACCAATCATCTTCATCATCATAATCGCTCCTTCCTGAAATAAATCGTAGAGTGATGACAATCAAGAGCAATATTCCTAGAATTCCTCCAGCCATTATNCCAATNGATGCAAAATCAGTTGGTTCAGATTCNACTTGACTTGATGCTANTTGATCTGAAGTACAACCATTTGAATCTACAAATACTCCAGATGGACTGTNGGAACACTGATCATTGGAGTCATAAACCCCATCACCGTCTGTATCTGTCTTATCGACATACGGACAACCGATTCCACCCTGTCCACCATTACCATCATTTCCATTTTCCACTCCAGGTATGTCTGGACATAAATCAGCATTAATTCCATCTGATTCATCTCCAAAACCGTCTCCATCACGATCTCTCCACTGAGACGNTTCGGAAGGNTAAGCATCTGCTGTCCCAATTGGTGGTACTGGGTTAACCGANTCAGGATCTGACCAACCATCTCCATCTCCATCTGGACAACCATCACGATCTTCAGTTGAGGTACCAGATACAGATGGACATTCATCTGAATCAACTCCTTCTAGATTATCTCCAAAACCATCACCATCACTGTCCAGCCATTGGGTTGACTCAGTAGGAAAAGCATCGTCCTTGTCATCTATACCATCACCATCAGAATCTACACCTGCCAAAACACAACCTTCGTCGTCTACAGCTGCTCCCAAGGTAGTTTCAGGACAAACATCTTGATCGTCAGTAATTCCATCCTGATCTGTATCTCGTTGATAATCGGCACATCCATTGGAATCTACAGAAGCACCTGAATTTGTGTTAGAACAAGAATCATCGATATCTCGAACACCGTCATCATCTGCATCTGCATTGAGTTGTTCGTCACTACACCCATTTGAATCAACAGATACTCCAAAAGCGGTGTCTGAACAAAGGTCGACTGGATTTAGTAATCCATCTTGGTCATCATCTCGTTGATCGAAAGAACATCCATTTTCGTCAACAACTACACCTGATTCTGTTTGAGGGCAAATATCATCTTCATCTGCTACATTATCTGCATCTGCATCATCCATAGGAGCAGGACANCCATCTCCACCCAATCCATTCAAAACACCTACAATACCTGGACATTGGTCACCTCCAACTTCCATGGGGAAATCTCCAAAACCATCTCCATCTTTNTCCCGCCATTGATTCGGATTATCTGGAAGAGCNTCTCCTGATTCNGANGTCCTNAGTCCAGTATTTTCATNAATTTCATATGAATAAAGATTGGAATGACCGTCACCATCTGAATCTAAACAACCAGTTCNATCAATTGATGAATTTCCGTTNACCGTAGGACAATCATCACTCAAATTAGCTTGAGGGACCCATTGTCCAATACCTCCTGAACGAGTTGAGTTAAGTGCAGGATCATCCCAATTGTCACCAAATCCGTCATTATCAGTATCATTCCATTGCCAAGTGTCAGTTGGGAAAGCATCTCTCAGGAACGCACCTATTGAGGAATTATCGCCAAAACCATCTCCATCGGAATCAGCCCATTGTTGATGGCAAACAGAGCCACAAATGTTCTCTATAGATGTATCATTGGGAGCCCAAGGCCACATATCTGCTCCATCTTCAATCGTCCAAGCATCATCGTTTGCCGTACTTGTTGCTTCTGTAGGATCACTATATCCATCTCCATCACTATCAACACAGCCTGCTCTATCAAAACTGCTCAAACCAAATAAGCCAGGACATTGGTCTCCATCTGGATCTGAATTATTATCTCCAACTCCATCGTTATCAGCATCAACCCATTGTTTAGGATCAAATGGNAATTCATCAGCGCCATCCATTCCGCAACAATCTGGACCATGATTATCTAGTAATCCATCACCATCCTGATCTCTAGCTTGCATCCAATTTGTAGGAGAAAGATCACCTGAANCATAATCTCCTCCATTGTTAGACCAGCCGTCTCCATCTGCATCACTACATCCCTTTCTATCGATATAAGAATGCCCAGTAGTAGCACATTCATCGGAATAATCTGACCAACCATCATTATCAAAATCACCACAACCAATCTCTACAAACAAACTAGGGCCGGCATCTGAAGAGCAATCATCGAAAGAAGAAGAGACAGAATTGTCCCCAAAACCATCTCCATCATAATCTGACCATTGTCCGCCTTGATTTGGTAATTCATCAATCATATCAGGAATAAAATCACGATCAGTGTCTGCATCTAAATGAATAGCTATTGCGTCATTTGTAGCCATTGTCTTTCCGAGCATTATGTAGCCAGTTCGACCATGATGTTCAGCAAGAGTAACTGCAAAGCCAGAGGATGGATCTAATTGAATTTCAGAAATTACTCCATAAGGTGTCTCAATTGAACCATCTAATCGCAATCCAAATCCTAACCACGGACTGATTGTTCTAGAATCAACCTGACTTGAAAGAGACATGTTTGAACAATTTACAGTATTTATTGATGATATCACAACACATTGGATGTAAGCAGATTCTCCAGCAGATGTATTTCCTAACATTGTGAAAAATGTACCTAAGATAGGGTTCCAAAGAGGTAAAAATCCACTATAGTCTGTCCAATTAAAAAATTCAATCGATTCATTATACCAAGAGGAAGAATCAGAAGCATTTTCTAGAATTAACTCTTGATAAGAGCCATAACCTGATGAATTTACAATAATTATTGGCTTGCTATTGGCAATAGAACTCGGGGAAAGAGTAATTTGAGAATCTAAATCAAGACTCTCAATTTGGATTTGCGAGTTATTAACTACGGAANTATTCGAAAAATTATATTTTACTAAATTGAGTTTTGAATTATTTCCAATAAATCCTGCAATCAAATTTTCAGGACCATTTGAATTCCAATCTAGAATATTGGCACTGAAACCTAATCCGGCAACNGATTGATCAGCAATTACATGAGTTTCCCACTGAGAACCATTCATTATTCCAACTTTCAATGATCTATCGTCTTTCCAGACAGTGATATTACCTCCTAAAACAATAGGAGTACCATTTAATTGACCAAGTGATGGTCCCGAACTTACTTCAAATCCAGTAGTAGTTTCTTCNGCAAATCGAAGAACTGAATTTCCTAACATGAAACTCATGTTCAGCCCTCCTAAATTTGACCTCGGAGTGATAGTAGGTTGAGACCCTACACTTCCTGTTGATTCAACGGTATGAGTTGACACAACAAAACCGGATTCCTTGTGAAAACAAACNGCACCCTCGTTACAAATTGAAATAGCTAGAATTTGGCCCGCTTCTGTAACTCCATAAGCGACTTCTCCAGATCCAATCTTGGTATGCTTCCAATCACTTGTAGAAGTTGAAAGTTCATCCGGACGAGATAAAATCACAAATCCTGAATCTGTCTGAACTCCAATCGAGCTGCGTCCTGGTCCATCGATATTCAAATCTAATTCAGAAAATTCCGACTCACCTGCAAAGGGTCCTTGAATAGAAATCTGTTCCCAATCAAGATGCTCAAATACTGAAATTTGAATATCATCAATCATTAGCCACTCTTCTTGTCCATCTCCATCAAAATCTTCTGAACGTATAACATCGCTAATATCAGAATATGAGAAAACTCGTGAGGTTGTTGAAAGACCCGTTGAAGAACCCCAAAATAATACTAAATCTCCAGAAGGACCAGAACCAGGTCTTACAGCCCATACATCATCGAAGCCATCTCGGTCTACATCTCCTGCTGCTGATATCTTGTAGCCTATTTTCGAACCAGGTGATGGACCTAGAATCGATTGATTGAATACAGGCGGGAATCCATTTGNGCCGCCAAATAAAATTTGAATTGCACCATTTGAACCTGGTCCAGCTGTATCGACATATGGTTCTCCAAATCCAAGGTCGTTGTAACCATCACCATTTACATCCCCCAAAGATTCAACAGAATAGCCTAACAAAGTTCCTTGAAGTGTTCGACTCCATTCAGCGCTAGGAGTGGTGGAATGACCTGTTGAACTACCTGAATGAATCTCAACTTTACCATATCCTGTCAAATCAAGAAGGCCACCAGCAGAAGAAATTGCAAAGTCATCATATCCATCACCCTCAATATCGCCCAATGCTTCTATCGCCCAACCGTACTGAAGATTGGTTCCAGTTCCTGCTAAAGTAAGTGAAGAGGATGATGGCGCTTGTGACCCTCCATCAAACAGATGAATTCTACCTACTACGCTACCTGAACCTACTTCATCAGATGCTAAAACTGCCCAATCATCATATCCATCATTGTGAGTATCTCCGATAAAAACCACTTTGGAACCAAATGATGCTCCAGTAGTTGATGATTCAAAGGTCCAAAATGCTACAGGATCCAATCCTAATGAAGAGCCAAGGTGAAGACGAGCACCTCCATTACTAGAATTTAGATAAGGCATACCAAAGATAACATCATCACATCCATCTTGATTCATATCACTAGAATCAAAGGAAATTCTCGAGTTTAAATCCAAAGTCTGTTGAAGAACGATATCGGGTGTTGGATTAAATCCGCTAGTTCGTCCATAATGAACAACTAAAGATTGATTCATAAAAATAATATAATCAGATTTACCATCACAATTGAAATCTCCAACTTTTGCAGATGATTCATCTGCAGCAATTTCATGTACGGGAGTAGTAGTAATTCTTCCTTCTCTTCTTCCTTCTAGGCTTCGAACAAATTGTACTACAGTATCATTCTCAGCTGAATAAGTAAGTTGAGCCTCTCCCACATCTGGAATTTCTTGATCTAATGGAGCACCNATCCATGGTGCAGCATCAATATTTGTGAAAGTCATATTTGGCCAATCCATTGACCGAATCAAGCCTCCAGTCTCATGTAATATACGTACTGATTCTCCATTATGAGTACGAGCATTATATCCATCTATTACTGAATCAATTACAGACTCATGACGCCAAAAAGTCGAATCATAAAATGAAGTCATAAGATATCCTGTATCTTCATCAATCCATAGAATGACATCAGATCCATTTTCTACAATAGACAATTGTAGTGGTCCTGTAACATTCCATCCTTCGGTAACTGTACGTACATGCCAGTCTTCATAATTTACATAATGCGGNGGTGCATCGAATGCAAATTTAAGCGAAGATGTATCTGAATCTAGATATGCAATTCTAGCTCTATTCTGACTATCTAAATCAATTGAGCATTCGGAGCCTACATCATTACCGTTTCCATCATCAACAATTTTCCATTGAACGGCACCCGTTTGATTCACGTGAATATATTCTAAACTTCCACTAGTGCCATTGTAGACGCAAGCATGGATTGCATCAAAGTGATCAATGATCATATCTATTCCTGAATAGTCGTCTGAATCAGATAGAGACGATGAGATTTGTAACTCAATCATATTGGATAAATTTCTGGTCGCTAAAACATTCCAATCTTCACTCATATGTGTAATATCTGAACCTGCTAAACTTTCTCCCCATTCATTAGACGGTAACGGTGCTTGGATGGTATCAAGGGACGAAAATTCGTCATCTAGAGAAGTAGAAAAAGATGTCATTGGATAAAACAAAGACAACACCATGAGGGCAACAAGAATTCTTGCTTTCACAACCTCACTCCCCTTAGTGCCGAAGCACCATTGTCTGCGAATGGACGTCCCTACTCTAAAGGCTTCATATCTTTCGACCTGAAAGCGGTGCGATGAAGGACTAGATGACAATCGCCTAACCATGACAACCCTTCTTTGTTTACCGGGTGTATGGCCTCAAATGAGTTGTCTGCAAGATTTTGAGTATATCATCGGAGTAGATTCAGGGGCAGATTTAGCATTAGAGTACGGTATTACTCCAAATTTGATAATTGGAGATTTAGATTCAGTAAACAAAGAAAACCATCCCGAAAAAAGTTTAATTTTTGTTGAAGGACAAGAAAATAATGACTTATCAAAAGCACTGCAAGTATGTGTCGAAAAAGATTTGACAACAATATGTATTCTTGGATTTACAGGAAAAAGAAATGACCACGAATTGGCCAACTATGCTGCATTACATAACGCAAATGAGATTCTAGATATTCGTGTAATTTTAGACGATATGATTATCCATAGAATCACAAATACAAATGATTGCAGCTATAATGTACCTGTAGGGACAACAGTTTCCATTTTCTGTTTTGAAAACACACATGTAAAAACTACTGGATTAGAATGGAATTTAGATCATGAGATTGGATTTTCATCAAGAGGACTATCAAATAAAACAAATGAGGAGGAGTTTACAATTACTGCTACTGGTTCTGTGTTTGTCTTGATTCATATTTCATGATTCAAACTTTACCCAAATTCCTTCTATTCCATCCCACCAGTCCATTGAACCATCAGGGTGTTGTCTCCATATTATTCCTTGAGGATCGGTATATGTCGGTAAGCCTTCTGCAACATCTTCAATCTCTCCTTCTGCCATGGAAGAGGCGGCAGCCTCCATGACTTCTTCGAGACGAGGAGAATCTGAACCTCCACGAGTTAAGATTAGTCCTGCAAATAAACCAAAAATAAGGCCGAATAATATTCCTCCTCCACCGATAGCTGCAGCAGATGCCTGTAGATTGAGGAATAGTGGAATTGCCTCATAATCTTCACCAGATGAGCTTGAAGGCCAAGCGGTGTCATCGCTAATATTTCCTAAACTAGGATCGCTAGGATCGATGGGCGGTAATCGAACAACATTAACACCCAAAGTCGTTGTCTGCATCTGAGGATTAGTTGCAGTTACTCGTACCTTGTGAACCCCAGGATCCCAAAGCCCACAATCTAAGTCCTTAACATTAGATTCAGACGTTTCCTGGTTTTTCGGATTAGTGATTAACCAAGAAAATTCTAAATCTGTATCTGTTTGATTTTCTGCTGAAACAGCAACTACAGAACAACCTGTACCCATACGTTGATTCTGACCATTGACAAGAATGGAGAAATCAGGTGCAGGATGGTTTTCTATGGATACTTCGAGTATAGTTGATGCTCCAAATCCTAATTCGTTTGTATACTGTAACGAAACCGAATATGTTCCTGCAGGCCATGACGAACAATCAATTGGAGCGGTGTCATTGAGGACTTGCCAAGGAACACCTGTNAAAGATACAACTCCGAGGGCATTATACTGCTCTCCAACATCATCTGAAAAGAATCGAAGGATCTGNCACTCGTCTCCAGTAAATATCGACTCAGCCGCTTGTAATTCTAGTCCTAATGTAGGGGGAGAAAGTGCAGTTGTTAAGTCGAATGTACCTAAATCAACTTCCTCGGTGATCACTTCTAAACCATGATCCCAAATTAGCATTCTGAGATGATAATCTCCATCTTCCCATGCATAAATGTCGATAGAGCCAAACTTCATTTCACCCGCTGTAAGAGTCAAATTTTCCCAAAATGGAATCACCAATCTATCTGTCTCAACAATGACTTGAACTCCTACATGGCTATCTTGAGTTGAATTAATCGCAAAGATAGTACTCAACATATCTGGGAAACCATCACTGTCCATATCCATTGCATCTACTCTTCTCTCTTCAAGACCAATTCCTGATTCTGCACTAACTGTTAGAGTTGCTAATGGTAGTAATAAAAATACAGAGAACAGAATGAGAATATTTTGTCGCATCAAGATTCACCTCCTCTTCTAACTACCATCATTCCAAGAATAGTAATTAAGAAAATCCCAATTGGAATAATGTATGTAAACATTGCAGCGGTAGGATTTGATGCCATCAACATGTATTGAGAATTCAAGAAGCCGAAACTATCTGAATAACCATCTCCATTAGCATCAGGACATCCTTGTAAATCAATGGATGATACACCAGAGACTTCGGGACAATCATCGCGAAGGGAACCAATTCCATTGTCTCCAAATCCATCGCCATCAAGGTCAGACCATTGTACTCTATTTTGAGGGAAGGCGTCTGCAGTTCCATTAGGACTAGCACCCCAACCATCATCCGGATCACTGTAACCATCTCCGTCTAAGTCAGGACAGCCCAGTCGATCAAGAAGACTGATTCCATCAGCTAACGAAGCCTCAGGACAAGAATCTGGCATATTGCCCCAACTGTTGTCCCCATATCCGTCACCATCTGCATCAAACCATTGAGTCACGTCCATTGGGAAGCGATCTCCTAAATCACTCCAACCATCACCATCTGTATCTGTACATCCAAAACGATCCTCTGTACTTGTTCCTGGAGTTTCCTTACAACGATCTGGATCTGTTCCTACAGGTTCATCTCCATATCCATCGCCATCGAGATCTCTCCATTGACTAGCATCTTCAGGGAATGCATCTGCTAAACCAGCAGGATGTGGTAGCCATCCAGCCTGAATTTGAGGGTCACTTGCGCCGTCACCATCACCATCAGGACAACCCCATCTATCGATTGTAGAACTCCCAGTTGTAGCAGGACAAGCATCTGGTCTCCATGCCCCTTCCTCATTATTATCTCCAAAACCATCTCCATCTGTATCTGCCCATTGAGATGATTGATCATTGAAAGCATCAGCAAATCCTTCAGGATGCGCAGGCCAATCAGCATCAGAATTACTGTATCCATCGCCATCNGCATCTGGGCAGCCAAATCGATCCATTGTGGAAGTTCCTGCACGATTCATACAAGAATCNGCTTCGAATCCTGATGAATTATCTCCAAATCCATCGGAATCGGAATCGACCCATTGACTTGGTTCGTTCGGGAATGCATCAATCTGTGTTGCTGCTGGATTCTGATTATCTCCCCAACCATCTCCATCAGAATCTAACCATTGAGTAGGATTATCAGGGAATGCATCTGNATTNGTTCCTTCAGAATTATCTCCNAATCCATCTAGATCTCTATCNGACCATTGNGTTGANTCTCCAGGGAATGCATCAGATCCATTTTCNGCTTTCCATGACTCATCNGGATTNGACCANCCATCTCCNTCNGAATCNGGNCANCCNAATCNATCTTCGAANGATTGNCCNGCNCGAGNTGGGCAAGCNTCNGGNTGTGTTGCACCTACATACCANACACCNAANCCATTNANTGCNCGACTCTCNTTCCATGAAGGNTCATCCCAATTGTCTCCATAACCNTCANAATCAAAATCAGACCATTGNGTNGAATCGGTATCAAAAGCATCGGCTCCATCTGAAATATTCCATGGCTGAGTAGCGTAAATTGCAGTAGGGTCTGGATCAGACCAACCATCTAAGTCTGAATCTCTACAACCGTATCTATCTTCATCTGAGTTTCCAAAGGTTGTTGGACAAGAATCTGGAAGATTTGCCGGGGCCGGATTATCTCCATAACCATCACCATCAATATCATTCCATTGAGTACCATCTGAGGGGAAACGATCTCCAGTATCAGACCAACCATCTGAATCACTATCTGGACAGCCCTTTCGATCTTCAGTTGAACTTCCTTCTACAGAATCACAATCATCTTCACGATCTGCAAAACCGTCAGAGTCAGAATCCCTATCATATTGATCAATAGTTCCAGTTACAGAATAATCGAAATCATCACGGGCACAGGTAGACTTTGATTTTACCATAATATACCATGTTGTAGAACCAGAGTGAGAACCCCATTCAGAAGCTGAAGGGTT
This sequence comes from Methanobacteriota archaeon, assembly GCA_002708015.1. Taxonomy (GTDB): domain Archaea; phylum Thermoplasmatota; class Poseidoniia; order Poseidoniales; family Thalassarchaeaceae; genus MGIIb-N2. Next base: position 12,972 of record PAOK01000051.1, on the reverse strand, counting down.
TACATTTACTGTAATCTGAGTAGAACCGCTGCTTCCAAAATCCTGATCAAATCTATTCTCACCTCGTTCTGGAACACCATTTACAAAGTTAGCATCCCAAACCTGAACTTTTCCTTCCCAGTGATCTGTTCCAAAACATCCAAACAAATCAAAACCATAGTCACCTGTAGGTGAACTAACAAAAATTTCTAATTTATCTCCAGTTAGTATATCGATAGTCCACCAATCTTGAACATCGCCATCAGCATCTACAGAATCAGATGAACTACTACCATCTGTCAATACATTAGCAGTAGACCAGTCATCATCTGCAATAACACTAGGCAATAAAGAGATGAATAAACAAAAAATGATGACCGTAGAAAGAAATCGACGTGAAATTGACCCTTGATTTGGGGCCGAGGTGAAAGACCGCCTGCGCTCCATCGTACATGGAGTCATACATTACGTGTAAATCAATTGCGTCGAAAAGAATATCGATAAATTAAGAATTTAGACGTTTTTCGGAATGATTCAAAGCAAAGGACCTTGCCCTTAGAATCATGGCAGATGCATTACCAGTCCATGTGACTGTGGTGATTCCTACGCGAAATGAAGAAGCGGCAATCGTTGACACAATACGTTCTGTGCCCAATGATGGCTGGTGTGAAAAACTAGATTTCTTAATTATTGATGGTAATTCTACAGATAAGACTAGAGAATTAGCAGAACAAGAGGGGGCTACTGTATATCTTGAGCCTAGGAAAGGATATGGAAGAGCATATAGATCAGGATTTGCAATGGCTCCAGGAGAAATAATTGTCACAATGGACGCGGATTGTACCTATCCTGGAGAAGAAGTGCCCGGACTAGTAAAGAAATTGATAGAAGAAGATCTGTCTTGGATTACCTGCGATAGATTAAGAAGAGCAGAAGAGGGAGCGATGTCTGGCCTTCATGGTTTTGGAAATTGGGTACTTTCTACAACTGCGCGATTCCTCTATTGGTACGGTGTCCACGATTCTCAAAGTGGAATGTGGGTTTTCCAAAAATCAATTCTTGAAGATTCACGTATTAGACCAACTAACGATGGGATGCCTCTTTCTCAAGAATTCAAGATTCGAGCTAGAAGATACTTGGGAAAGAAAAAAGCGATAGAAATCAGTGTTCCGTACAGAGTTCGTGTTGGAGATGCTGAAATCAATACTTGGGGCGATGGAAGAAAAAATCTACTATTCCTTTTCACAATGAGATTAGGATTAGCAAAAGCAAAGACTCCATGGGGACCAAAATCAGACTGAATCCCAGTCTAAATCAGAACCTCTAATCTTATTTGATTCATCATCTGGATTTTCAATTTCTGATTCTAGAATTGGTTTGTTTTCAGCATTTAATTCTGCATCAACTTCACTAGTTCCATCCAATGACTGAGTAGAATTAGATGGGACACTACTCCAAGATTCTATCAAATCTAAATCTCTCTGCAAACTTCTTCTACGATTAAGTAAGAAAGTTCCTCCTACAATAGCTAACATGACAATTATTGCCAGAATAATACTTCCCAAATCTTCTGAAATAGATGCAAAAAGACCTCCCGAATCGATAGGGCCTTTCACTTCTATTTGCTCGGAAATTGGCAAGGAAACAGAGTCTCCGTCAGTAGCCCATACCTCAATTTTTGCATATCCAGTTCCAATAGGAGACCATGAAATAGAGCCGGTCCAAATTCCATCTCCTCCTTTAGCATCCATACCTGATCCATTATCGTTCAGTTGNATGATNTCTCCTACCCCATTCATCGCAATTCTTGCTTGAACTTGATTTGTAGTGCCATCTGGATCATCTAAAATTACTGAAACTATCATCTCATATGATTCATCGGCAACAAAATTTGATGGTTCATACATCAAATCACTAAGTCTTGGAGAACTAGAAAGTGATGTGATATTTACGCTAGCAGTACTAATNCCNCCTCGTTGATCGATTACAGTTAGATGAATTAAATGAAGACCAGGAGTNGGTTTGTATGTGAAATTNGGCATTGTAGAAACAACCGTACCACTTGGTGAGTCTATTCTCCATTCATATCTGAAAATATCATTNTCATAATCATATGAATCTGCACCGATTACTTCGATAGTATCTCCTGGAGGAATTGAAGTTCCTTCGGAAACATTAGCAATAACTGCAAATGGATCTGATGGGAGAACTTGAAGTGACTGAGTATACACTCTAGANAATCCATTTTCNTCAATTAATGTAACTGTAATAATATGTTCTCCAGCAGACATATAATCATTGTACCAATAATCAATTGTTCCATTTTCAACCATAGGTTCNGATTCAAGATCGCTAGTAATTGTAACATTAAATGAGTCTCCATCTGGGTCATAGGATTGGCGGAAATCAAACAGAATTGGAGCATCGCTATTCACTACTGCACCAGGTTCAGGTGAATCTAAGATTAAGAGAGGCGCACTAGCAGATACCTCAATTCTNATAGTACTCTGAGCTATTTGTCCAGACCCATCATCAACAGTCAAAGTCACATCATGTATCCCTGCTGGCAATCTTGAATCTAGAATCCATCCACTTCCTAACGGATCAACCAACTGATTTGATGTCCATAGTACACTAACTAAGTCACTAGAACCAATATATGGATTACAGAGAATTTGAGATGAGGAACCTTCAACAGAATCGCAAGATAAGTCCCAGTCTCCAGAACCCGAGGATTCGAATCGAATGAGGTCTGAGGAATCAGTAGAATATCCTGTAGAAGGAGAAGATATTGTTGCTGTAGGTACAGAATTATTCACAATTAATAGGATAGTAAGTAATGATTCTGAACCAGAATGTGATGAATCTGAATCACCTACCCCCAAAGTGATTGTATGAGCACCAGGGGATAAATGACCTATCCATACACCTTCAGGTGGAGCGTCTTGACCATTATGAAGATGGGAAGAACGAGAATCTAATTCACCATCAATACTAGAATAGAATCGATAAGTGATTTGATCACCCTCGGGATCTACGGTACCCCTAGCATCCAGTGTAATTTCAGATGATGAAAGATTATTTTCTCTAGAAAATTGAAGATCAGGAGTGGGCAACTCATTGTATAATTCAACAGACCAAGAATAAGTCAAAGGTGTATTCAANCCATCTCCAATTACAAAAGTCAAGTCAAAAACAGCATTTGGAGAATCTTCGAACGATATATTGTATTCTAGAGGGCAATTTGGAGTTGAGCAATCTCCTGGATCGTCAGCCCATTCAGAAAAGGAGACATCTAAACTAGTTTGAAATGGTAGATTTTCAGGATCTACAGAAGCACTGGCGTTTAAATGAAGAACTTGAGTTCTAGATAGTAGAATTCTATTCGTAACATCTGCAAGAGGAGTTAGTACTACAGAAATTGAGGGGGGTAGATTTGTTAATTCAATTCTCCTAGTTTCAGTTGCGCAATTATTGGAAATATCACAGACTTCCAAAGTGATGTCATGAGTTCCGTCGGATAGACATCCTGAACTCTGATTATTTGCAATGAAAAACGATTTGTTATTCTCACTACCTACCCCTTGAAGACAAGAATCAATGAGACTTCCATCCAAACTGCTATTCCATGAATAAGTCAATACTTGATTTTCCAAATCCCAAGTTTCTGATGCATTGAAAATCACTTCACCCCCAGAAGGAAACAGTTGTTCATCGATTGGAGTTGACCAAAGAATCAGAGGTGGTTGATCTGGAAGTTGAATTTCACAAATTGATGTTTTGTCCGAGTTTAGTTGCTCGGGTCCTGTATCATTTCGTGTTGAAGAATATTCACATCCAGTCCAAAACTGATTGACGTTGGTTGTTCCTTGTGAAGTTGTTCTAGTCCCAACAAATGGCCCCAATACAGAGTTCCCAGCATAAGGGAGAACATGTTGAACTGGATTCTCAATTTGATCGAATGATAGATTTACTACAGAATATGGNAATCCAAATCCATTNTGATTTACTGCCCANACATGTATTGTCCACATNACATCAAATTGAGCAACTCCGGCTTGATTAAGAGAAGGGGGGGTGTCAGATGAAATCCATTGAACTAAATTNGTCTGTGACAATCCAGGTTGAGTAAGTTGCAAACCACTTGCNTCAGGGGCATCAACGAAAGAAACTTNAGAAGATTGAACNGTAAAACTGCCACTACATGAAGAATAATCNGGTGAATGAATTGTTAGNTTTTCNTGATTCGTTAANAANAGACAATTTTGTCCAGACAGAATGGAATTATTCAGATAAGAATTCAAACCAGAAGAACCTGAACCTGACCAAAAAATTCCAGTATGATTTCCATTGAGTATCAAATTGTTAATCACGGCATCAGAAGACGTAATCGCAACCGCTTGAGAAGATGTTTCATCCTGATAAATATTCATTCCATTGATAGTAACAACTCCTGGAAACGAAATACCTGAATTATCTATTTGAAGTGCTGGACCAACACCTACCGGAAGAGAAATTGAATGATTTTCTAAAACCAGATCTATGCTATCTTGTGCCATCACTCCACCCTGAGCATCATCAATACTAGAACAAGTTCGACATGTAACATCCTTTGTACTTGCAGTAAGAGTATTTGATTCACGATAGAGAAAACCCACGCCTTCAGACATCTCTGTAGCACTTGCTCCATTCCGATTTGATGATGCATTTACGAGCAACACATTACTTGAATCATAAACAAATACTCCATTCAGTCCATTATCTGATGATTCAATACCATCTATCTCAGGGTGAGATTCTTGAATATGTAAACCAATACCAGAATTATTGTGAACATTCCAATTAGTTCCACGAAGGCTCGATTTCATCAAATGAATTCCCGCACCTATAGAACCAGAAACCTCAAGATCATCAATTGTTGGAGCCCAATTTGCTGAACGGAGATAAAAACCGGATTGTAATGGTATATCATTGGATGAAGAATCACCTGAATTTCTGATAATTAATCCATTTATCGTTGTAGATGGTCCCATCATATAGCCTCTAAATCCGATACAATCATTTTCTTCTATCAATCCATTTTCAAGATAAACTCCTGATGTATTGATATTCAATGCAGCTGTACATTGACCTGGGGCCTTAGAATTCGGGCCGCCAGTTCCTCTCAATACAAGGTTCTCAAATTGAGCATTCATTGGAATATTACTATACAATGAATGATTGTATCTTTCTACAAATATTCCTACATACATTGAATTCTCAACTGTTAAATCACGAAATGTAGGGCGAGTAATACTAGATTCAGTAATATGTCGAACATATACTCCGTGATCAGATCTATTTATTGAGACATTTTCAAACAAAAGAATGGAGTCTTCGACCCAAATACCTGTAGCAATAGATTGGGTTGCTAATGTAATATTATGGATATGTACATCACGGATCAACCCGCCTGAACCTCCCCAAACATTGATCCCCCTAGTAATTGCATCATTGACTTGAAGACCAGTAATTACCGGAGCTGAACTAGCACCTACAGAGAGACCNATGCCATATCTCCAAGTGTTGGAAAATCCATGTAAATCTTGACCNGCTTCATTGACATGGAGATTTTTGATTACAGGAGTAGCAGAACTAAACAAATCCACTCCAACATAATCTGGATCTAAAATGGTCAAATTATCTAATAATGGGTTACTTCCATAAATTGTAACCCCAAAATCTGAATTATCAATCGTCAGATTTCGAATCACTGAGCCGATATTATTTGAAGTAGTATTGAATTGGAGACCCTCGTGAGATTGTGTTGAAATTCCNGACATCATTACNACAGGAGCTGTTTCTTCACCNAATANNGTNAGTCGTCCTTCNACATACANTCTAGAACCAATNGACATNTCTATNGATGTNCCAGCAAGTACNCTTAATTCATCTGATGANTGTACNGTGTAAGATGATTGAAGTTGAACNACTCCGCTCCAAGTTGTTACNGCNTTCGAACTTGAAACAGAATTGANATCTTCATTCTCTTGAAGNTGAGGAAANGAGGANATAACTGATGATNNAGAAGCCATGAGAAGGAGGACAACAAGAAGTGATGCCCGCCGGTGCATATATCNTTACCATTTCGGAACACGAATCAACCCTGCGGTCTCNCGTTCAAAAAAAAATGCAANNAACGGATAGTTCAAAGGGGGTCCCGCTCCCCGTAATATTGAGAGAAGATGGGAACGGCCTTTATCCTCATAAAAACAGTTCCAGGNATGGAACGAGATGTATATCTTACATTGAGTGATTTAGAATGTGTTCTTGAAGTCCATGTTCTATATGGGGAACACGATTTAATCGCTCGAATTGGGGCNAANGATTCTTCNGAACTNGCAACAATTCTATTGAGTACNTTCAGGACAATAAAAGGNATCAGAGATACAGAGACACTNATCACAGTTGATTACTAGGGGGANAAANAATGGCAGTAGGATTCGTACTTATTACCACNGAAACTGGAAAAGAAACTCAAGTTAGGGAAGCCATTGGNAAAATCGAAATGGTNGAACANAGATGGGGTATTTTCGGAGAGTTTGACGTCTTAGTGAAAGTTGTAGCAGATGATGAAATTGANTTGACANGATGTATAATGGAAGAAATTAGAATTATCGATGGAATTTTAGACACTAGAACATTAATCGGTTCACAAATCTGATGTTATCAATCGATGGGCTTCTGCTAGAAGTTGATCTGCAACATTTCTGCAACCTGAAATAAGGTGGAGATGAACAGATTCTCGTAATGCATGAATGGCATTATGATGATCAATTCTTGCAATTATTCTCCATCTAGATGCCAGTAATCGACGACCGGAGGTGGTATGTTCTGGTAATGGGAAAAGTCTTGATCTTTCGAATGTAGCAATTAATGCTGGTGAAAGTTGGCTTTGAGAATCTATCAATGAATGTAAAAGCCTACATCTTTCTACAATATCAGGTTCAGCCTCTATTCTTGCTGCGAGTAGCATTATTTCGGATTCATCGGCATTAATGCAATCCAAACGAAGTCGAAGCCGGCGAACGATTGGGTCTCTTGGACCTGCAATTGATATCAATCGATCGAATACTTTTGTTGCTTCGATTATTGAATTACAAGCTAAATGAACTCTGAAACGAGAAATTGCACATGCAATTCTTACNGGAGGAGTTAATTCATGATCTACGGGTAATTTTCGCTCAAATTGATCTAACTCAGCAAGTAATAAATTAGCTTCATCAATTTGCCAATCACCAGGCAAATGATCGTCTATTTTACGAACGATAGAAGATAATCCATATCGAAGTCTTCCTTCATCATCCATCTCTGAAAGTGCTAGATTTTCTTCTTCATTTGCTTCTTGTAAATTTCCATCGATTCTCAATAATTGAGAATTAAACAAACGTTTCTCGGGGCTATTATCTAACTTTGAAATATGATCTGAGGCAATATCTAATTCAGCCCTATCCAAAGCAATTCTTACTGCTGCAGAACGTAGAGAGGAATTGTCAGGATATTGTAGTAATGCTTCTTCGATTAGAATGGCAGCTGCTGATGGAATTTCTTCGTAAATAGAATCTAAAGAAGATAAAAGTAGAGATGGAAACTCAGAATCTCGAGCTCCTATCCTATGATGTAACTCAATTCTACGTGCTCTTGCACCTGTACGTGATGACCACCAATTTACTAAGTGTGAATGAATATCTTGTTTGTTTTTTGCAGTCCACGATTCTTTTCTCACATTTTCAATCAAATGCTGGCCTTCCATCCTCGAAGAATGCCATCTAATTAATGCTCGATCATCCAAATCGCCAAGTCTATCTGAACTAGAAATTTCTTCTATTCCTAGAGGAATAGGAGATATCGCCAATTCATCAAACGTTTTTACTTCTTCAGAATCAAGATGGTCTAGAACTGTTTCTTGAACAAATGACATAACTGCATCAGAAGCAGTGGGCAATGGATCTTCAGGAGACCATAATCCCAACACAAGAGGGTGCCCCCCTAACGCAGAGGCAATTTCTAATCCCGTTTCATCATCTACTCTATCACCTAATATCATTCTAGCAGAATCTGGAGAGAGTCCTTCAATTCTAATTGGATCTCCATTAATTCCAGAAGGTACAGGTGCTCGCGAAATAACGATACAATTCCCACGTTCCAACAAAGAACTACACAGTTCAATCACCCTAGATAGATGTCTTGGATGAACCTCTTGTATCTCATCAAGAACAATGATATCTTGTAGGGGCAACATTCCCACAATCGCCTCTGAGTTAGATGGAGAATCATCTCCAATGAGAGTTCTTCCAACAAAGGAAACATCTGAGTCTGAGTCAAATCTCATCCATCGAATTGTTTTCCCTTGATGAATCATTAAATCAGCCAAACTCCTAACAAAAGCAGTCTTACCTATTCCNGGTAGACCTGTCAAAATTACTGACTCACCATCGATAATTTTCTTCGAAATGGAAGTCATANTTTCTTCTCTTCCAACAATTTCAACCAATGGTGGNGGATTTCCTACAAGTNTTCCAATTGGTTCTTTTTCTTCTTCAACGAATGATGACGATTTTCTCCTTCCTTCTGTCGTTGGATGGAGAACTGTCCTCTTCCTTGACCCNCCTCCTATNACATGTGCTTGTCGCGTTATGATAAAACCCTCATTTTGAAGGGTTTTAATATGCCCATGAAGAGCAGATCTAACGACCCCTAAGCGTTCACTGAGTCCCGGTAATGATGCGGTTCGAGGTACATCCCAAGCACTAACTAGAGACTCTGATTGCTCACAAACCAACTTCAGAAGTCGGTCTCGGAGGGATAGTCCCATGGCCTAAGCAGAAAGGCGGGAGTTCTTGAGTCCCCACACTCCTCGCATCAACATGCCCGTAGATGGAGCGGACGTAGAACTCCCGGCAAAACCGGGTGTTTACATCTTCAAACAAATCGACGGGACGGTCATGTATGTTGGAAAGGCAACAGTTCTAAAGGAAAGAATAAGATCATATTTTTCAAGAAATCCTGATCGACAAATGATTCCTGATTTGGTACAAAATTCCGATGAAATCGATTACATAATTACTCGAAATCCTAGTGAAGCATTAATGCTAGAAAGACAGTTAATTAGAAAGCACAAACCAAGATACAATTCTCTATTGAAAGATGACAAATCATATCCATTTATTGCAATCACAACAGAAGATATGCCGAGAATAATGTATTCTCGCCATCCCCCTACAGATGCATCAAGATGGGGTCCTTTTCCCGATGCAGGAGCTGCAAAACGAGTAATCCAATTACTCAGAAGACATTTTGGAATTAGAGATGAAAAAAATAATCTTCCATTTGGATATGTAGAATCCGATGATAGTCGGAGTTATAGACAGCGAATCAATGCAGCAAAATCAGTTCTAGATGGAAATGCAACGATCCTAATCCAAAGTCTTCAATCTGAAATGGATGAACACAGCAGTCATTTACGATATGAAGCTGCAGGAATGAGTAGAGATCTAATCGCAGCTGTTCAACAAACTATTTCACAACAAATTATTCATTCTAGATTCTACCAAGATTGTGATGCTGTAGGATTCCATTCTATCGGTGACAGGGGAATGATAGTAATCCTTCATACAAAAGAAGGGACTATCCAAGGTCAAGTTGAGTATCCCTTAATTCACAGAGGAGATATTGGAGAATCAGTATCTTTGGTGATGAGTGAACATTACTCCTCTCGNAAGCCTCCGAGAAGACTTCTAGTTCCATCTACTGTTACAGATTGGATGAACCAATGGATGTCTGAAAGAAGAGGTGGGGCAGTAGAAATTAGAGTTCCAGTAAGAGGNGATTTGGCCAAACTTAGATCAATGGCAGATGCAAATGCAAAATTTCACCTAGAAATGAATTTTGGAAAGGCCTCAAAAAATATAGAAAAAATGTCCGTTGAAGATGCTGTCAAACTAATTGATGTAGAATCTCTAGACCATCTGGTATGTTTCGATATGGCTCAACTTCAAGGTGAAGAAAGAGTAGGTGCTTGCATTAGTCTAAGAAAGGGAAGACCATCCAAAAAAGAATATAGAACATTTACTGTTAAATCTGTAGCAAAAGACGACCTTAGAATGATGAAAGAAGTGATTACTCGTTGGATTAAGAGGCAAGATAAATGGCCAGACTTAGTTCTATTAGATGGTGGAGAAACACATCTGAACATGATGAGAAATTTATTGCTAGAACTAAATTTAGAAAATGAAATTAGTTTTGCTGCACTTGCAAAAAGGGAAGAAACACTACATTTACCAGACAAAGAACCTATTATTTTGGATAGACGTGGAAGGCTTTTCACCTTAGCAAGAGATGAAGCGCATCGATTTGTAAATAAATTTCATCGGAAACGAAGAACAAGTGCTTCTATCAAAGATCCATTAGAAGAAGTCCCCGGATTGGGTGCAAAAAAACTTCAGAGTCTATTGAGACATTTTGGTGGAAGAAAAGGAATAGAACATGCTACGTTAGAAGAACTAAGAAATGTGCCAGGAATNGGAAATGAAATGGCTAAAAGAATCATAGATTATCTAAATTAGTCACCGACTTTTTCTGCCTTGCATATACACTTCTGCTGGATCAACATATGGGTCTTCCCAAGGGTCTTCCCCCCATCCACCTGCGGTTTCCCAATCAGTACCTGGAGGAGGGAGATTCATGTCCTCTAACAAAACCTCTGCTGTATTCTGTTGTACTGCAATTCGTGCACGCTTCTTTTCATCAGCAAGCTTCTTTCTCTTGCGAGCTCTCTTTGAACTTCTTCTAAAAATAATCAAAGTAATTAATCCTAAAATTACNGTCAAGTAGGGCATNAATTCAATCAAAAGGAATTCATATCCAAGAACAAANCCNANCGANACTCTGTCCGTAGTTTCTTCACAAGGATCAGAATCACAAAGAGGTAGNATATAGGTCAGATGCTGACGGCCGTCGATTGTTTCAATCTCTGCATTTCCATTAGAACTAGAAAATTCTGAAACTCCTAATCCACGAGGGAATCCCAACTCAATTTTGATACTTGGACGGATAGTCATTCCTTCAACATCTGCTCCAACAGAAGGNACCTCTTCCTCAATAATTGGCGCACTAAATCCCCTCATTCCTGTATTGGCTGCACTTGAATCAAAGAAAGATGATGCCAATGATTCAGCAATTCTTGCCGTTACTTGAGCAGGTGAGGTGATAAAAGCTAATTCTTTGTTGTCATTGATACCCAATCTAAGTGTCATTTTCTCTAAAGATGCGCCAATAACTAATGGATCTTNATCGCTAAGTTCATTCCCAGTAACTTCTGTTAACTGTCCAATTTCTGTAATCAAGCTAATCCCTGAAAGATCAATCTTAATTCCATTAAATGCGTCAGGTAAATCTTGAGATTCAATTTGATCTTGGATATCATCTGACGCTTCATCTACCATTTCTTGAATNTCANNATTNGTCTGTTCTATTGTTCTTGCAATCTCGTCAGAAATAGCGTTAGAAAAATTCTGAAACCCTGAATTTGATATTTCTAAAGTGTGATTTGAATCACCAATTGGAATATCNGTATTGAATCCAAGGCCNGCAATTAATCCCCCNTCACGTCGGTCTCCTATAGCAATAATATGNCGAATAAGATCAGAAGGAATGGACTCAAATGTTAACATATCAATTTCTTCNGCTTGGNTTGGAACTCCGATGCGATGAACATGAAGTCTNACAGATGCCTCAATATCCGCTTCTANAGCGCCACTGAATTCCAATATTCTTANCCCAGACAAATCAACATCAACCTCAACCTTGATGCAAGTTGCCCAGTCAGATTTACAGAATACATCNGGACTAGAATCCAANCAATTCACAGTTTCATAACACAATGCATGCTCCCAATCCCAAGGAACGGGNCCAGTTAGACCAAGTTCATCTGGAGACGANCCTTGATGNNGATAAACTAATTCCAAACGATCTGGAACATCTCCAGTGGATCTAGCCCAAGTAGGTANAAGAATTGTCAACGTGATGTCNGTNGAAGGNAAACTTTCTGGGATGTAACTGCTCAGAATATCTGGNTTGACTTCTTTCGAAACACTGAGCACATTGAGGATTTTGGCTAAATCATTTTTCTCAATGAAACTAACATCTAATGGATCTCCGTTTTCATCAGTNTCGTTAATGAGNCGAACTGCAAGATCGATTACGTCTAAATTTATTGGAGTAGAATTNGATTCCAACATGATTGGATATGTCCCATTCATGGCATTGGAGCCCTCTACACAGAATCCTGTGGGTGAAATCTCAGCACATGTGACTANTGCAGTATGTGTGAAATTTAATCCTCCCAAATCGCTAGNAGGAGTNAATGAAATGTCGCTAAATGAAACTGAACTACCAGTTTGTTCAGCAAAAGAATTNGCAACATCTGTTAANGGAAGCATNCCTGTAAGTTGTTGAAGATCTACGTATCCAAACTCTTGAAGCATTCGNATACCATCAGAAGAAATCCANGGAAGAGCTACTCCNTCATTGAATGGCTGGATACCCCATGTGTTCAGTAGAGAGGTATCAAGGTAATTTAGATCTATACCTAGGGTGACAACGCTGTTTGCTTCATCACGAGCGTCGACTGTCATCCGAATATCCATCGAAGTATCTGTTGCAGAGAATTCAACTGCCCTAGTCGAAGTATTTCTTCTGGAAATTCGGATCTCTGCTTCATCAGTCATTGTACCATCGCCACCGAAGGCTGCAGTATTATCTAGAATCCATATCCCCGCCGTATACGAATACAGATTTTCTGTTCGACTAACAGGAGTCCCAAAATCATCAAGAATCTGAAAATTTGCATAAGGAGGTGGCGAAATATCGTACGAGACAAGATGTCCTTCTTCAGCAATTAATGTAAATTCAGTATCTGCAGTTCCTCCCATAGTCAATAATCCACGGAATAAT
>PAOK01000050.1 GCA_002708015.1 Methanobacteriota archaeon | reverse complement strand
TCTAATTCTTCAGCTAAGATTTGTCCAATAGCTTCTCCAATAACCATGAATGCTCGACCATTTACTTCTCTTCGATGGACAATTGCTTCTAATGCTTCTAAATCAGTCTTAGGAGATGCACTTACTTTCCCTCGGATACCATCTGTTCCATGAAGAATAGGATGCTTCATCAATCTCAATCCTTGATGGCACTACCTTCAGAGTAGATTCCATTTACAGTAACATTTGGCCAAACATTGCATTTCGGTCCCAAAATAACTCCAGGATTAGTAACTACATTGCACCCTATCTGTGTTCTTTCACCAAGTATGGCTCCAAATTTTCGTAAACCACTTTCTCCTATTATTTCTCCAGTTTTACCGTCTCGTAGGATTATATCTCTCCCGTCATTTCGTAAATTAGACAATTTACATCCTGCGCCTANATTTACCTCCATACCTAAAATNGAATCTCCAACATAGTTGAAGTGTGGAGCTTTAGCNCCNGGNAAAAGAATTGAATGTTTTATNTCTGNACAGTGTCCTACAACCGCTTTTTGACATATCCAAGAAAATGGNCGAATGTATGCACCTGGNCGAATTTCTGCCTCANATCCGATATACNCCGGACCTTCGATAGTTACATCATCTGAAATAATTGCAGTTTCGTGNATNAAAATTTGATTTTCTNCNTCCTTCACTAATTCCATTAATTGATTTTTTAGNGAATTCTCNTANTCAGGATTCAGAATATTCCAAATTTNATTTTCTGGTAAGTGTGGNTNTCCTTCTATGTTCGGATNATTTGGGAAATTTGGAAACAAATCCCTCCGACTCACACCCTGCATGACACATCAACATCGCTGATTATTCATGAGTTGTCCGGTTCTGTGTCAAGAGTAACGGGNCCTGCTCCNATAACTGATGAATCTGCATCCTCTGAAAACAACTCAAAATTTTCTTGGAAAAGGGAAACCAATGCTTCAGCCGCATTATCATAGTCTTCAGGACTTTTCCAAGTTCCTTTAACATCGAGAATTTCACTAGGTACTCCTTCGCATTCCATTGGAACTTCAAATCCAAAGCGTTCATCGATTCGCATCGGAGAATCATTCAGTGATCCATTCAATGCTGCATTTAGAAGAGTTCTAGTCCACTTAATTCGAATTCTATCACTCTTTCCAAATCCTCCTGCAATCCATCCAGTGTTTAACATCCAACAAGATGCATTGTGTTCATCGATCTTTTCTGATAAAAGTTCGCCGTAGACACTTGGATGCATTGGCATAAACGGAGCACCGAAGCATGCACTAAACGTGGCCTTAGGTTCTGTAACTCCCATTTCAGTTCCAGCTACCTTTGCTGTATATCCAGATATGAAGTGGTATGCGGCTTGATTTGGATTTAGTTTAGCAATTGGGGGAAGCACTCCAAATGCATCGCAGGTTAGGAATACAACATTATGAGGGTGGCCACCCATTGAAGATGGAACACGATTTTCGATAAATTCAATCGGATAAGAACCTCGAGTATTTTCGGTTAAAGTCGAATCGTTGAAATCAGGAACTCCTTCAGAATCTAGAATTACATTTTCAAGGATAGATCCCGGTTTTCGAGTAGTTTCGAATATTGCAGGCTCATCATCTTGACTTAAACGGATCATTTTTGCATAACATCCGCCTTCAAAATTGAACACACCTTCTTCCGACCATCCATGTTCATCATCTCCAATTAATGGCCTCAATGGATCTGCAGAAAGTGTAGTTTTTCCGGTTCCAGATAGTCCAAAGAAAACTGCAGCATCACCATTTTCACCAATATTGGCAGAACAATGCATCGGTAAATGTCCACGAGTAGGTAGAATATGATTCATTATTGAGAAAATTGATTTCTTAATTTCGCCAGCATATCTTGTTCCACCGATTAGAATTAATCCATCTTCAAATGAGATGATAACAAATACTTCAGAGTTAATTCCAGGTGTTCCTTTGGGTGCAAGGAAATTTGGAGCATGTAGAATTGTAAATTCAGGTTTCACTTGTTGAATTTCTTCTGAGGTTATACGGAGAAACATGTTTCTAGCAAAGGAGGCATGCCATGCATTTTCAGTAACTACTCTGAGTGGTAATCTCAAACTAGGATTCGCACCACAAGCAAGATCTTCGATAAACAACTCGTTAACGGAATTCAGATGACTTTGAACCATTTTCTTAATTTCTAAATAATTCGATCTTTCTATCGGACGGTTTACGTCTCCCCACCATACTGCATCAGTGTAGGGTGTTTCGTC
The DNA here is from genome assembly GCA_002708015.1 of Methanobacteriota archaeon. GTDB lineage: Archaea > Thermoplasmatota > Poseidoniia > Poseidoniales > Thalassarchaeaceae > MGIIb-N2. The sequence continues at coordinate 18,896 of PAOK01000050.1, read as the reverse complement.
AACAATAAATCGATCATTTGGAGATCTACCTGTTCTTTCTCCTGTTTCTGCAACAAAAACTCCGTGAGCTGTTAGCCTCCCTTCTTCCCTTCGAAGAGCATGAGAAATCAGTTCTTCAGATTCCAAATTCCAATGGACGTCTCCTTTAGGAGACAGTCCGTGAGCACCTAATCCAAGAATTCCAGCGACACCAGCAGTGTCCAGCCGGGGCAAGACCATGACTTCGTGGCCTCCTACCATATCTTTCAATGATTGCACTCAAAAATTGATACTTTNCTGTTTTATCTGCATTTGTAAGTGATACCTTCATCCCACATATCTACTCATCGCGTTACATGGCAGGTCCCCGTAAGGAAGAGGACCGATTTCTTGAAGAGAGAAAATTTGAAACATCCCCCTCCATAGATTTAGGAGATTTAATTGAAGAAGCCAAAGAGGCAATATCTTCAACGGATAAGATGATCCTTCCTGAAAAAATCGAGAAACTAGAGGATGATTCTGCAATTGGAGATTTCTTCGATCCATTTGCATCCGATGATGGCATCGGCCCTGGAAAAATCATGAAAGATGGNTCAGTCCCTATCGCTCCAGAATCAGATTTTGTTTCTGATTTAGCCACTCAAGGAGAAGTACGACTGAGTTGGGGTTTGATGGCCGCTATGATTTCAGTTTACTCTGCAATTTCCATATTAGTTGGAACTGTAGTTCCAGATCCTCAATATGCTTTCTTTGGATTGTTAATCTTGGCAATATTTGGTTTCGTNTTAGGAGAACGTTGGATTCCTCGTCCTGCGATGTACCAACTTGGTGTAGTTTGGTTGATAATTGCAATGAAAATTCTCTACGGTTTAGCCATTGAACTCCATTCATGGTCACTTTTTGGTATATTTCCATTAAGTGATACCGGTTTAGGAATTTCTCTTCTTCTTCTTGTTGTTTTGAATATATTAGTAGCCTATCGTTACAACGAAGACGCAATTGCAGCCCAAGCAGTCCTTGTATTATTGGCTATTTCATCTACAGTTGGATCATTAGGTGGAGAGCTTGGTGTTGCAGGAATGATCCTTGGTGCAACTGTTCTTTTCCANCTTCTGGCTCTTCATAGACAAAGCGGAAATCTTGCATCGCTAGGTATTGCATCATCTAATCTTTGGATAGGGATGCATGCCTTGACCCCAGGCTTCGATTTAGGGTCCCTCAAAGTCTTACCATTAGATACTCCAATGGTACTCTTTCTTTTGTTAATCTTAACNAATTCAATAAATGCTGCAATGGCATCTAGATTTTCCTCCTCAGAAAATTGGTTTTCTTCTGGATTGAATGCTGTTGGTTTAGGAAAGCCTGCTTTATGGTCGGTTTCGGTTGGTTTGGGAATGATAGGNGCACTAATGGCAATAGCAGCAAACAGAGATGATTCATCATATGCTCTTGCTATGGTAACTGGATTATTGACAATATTTAGTGGGTCTTATCTTACAGTTCGGGGGGTAGATCCTAAGAGAATAATTGGTCTAAATGGAGTTGGCTTGATATCACTATTATTTGTGTTAATATTATTAGATTCATCTNGATTTTCGTTGGATTCCTCAATTGATGCATATGCAATCTTTACATTCGGTGCAGCATTAATTGCTGGGTGGTTATTGATTGCAAACCAAGAAAATGTATCAGATAGAGTGTTATGGACTGGAGCAGTTGTAGTTGTAATTCTACTTACAGTACTTCTTCCTGCTAAATCTTCAGATTCAGGTGGTGATGGAGGTGCTCTTCTTTCGTTATGTATTTCAGTACTAATGGCTGGTTCTGCTTATCTTGCAGTACGGCGAAAATCACCGAGTTTAGTTGGTATTGTATCNCTTCTTCCTTGGGCTTGGGTGATTGCAGTCAAAATTATCTCATATTCCTTTGATGCTCTCGTAATAACAAATGATATTGATGCTACTTCTCCAATAATATTGGAATCTTTACCTATTGTGATNATGCTTTCATTTAGTTCAATTTTACAATTAATTGTGAATCTAGATTCTCCTGACGGAGGGATCAACTTAGCGGAACGGTTCTTAGGTACTCAAGATATATCTGCACGTTTACGTGACTCTGGATTGATGAAAGTCTGGAATCTTGGTTTTGTTTTAGGCATAATTTCCATTCTTTTCGTTTCTCAATCTTCTGGAATGACAGGAACTTTGTTGTTAATGTTGTTAGCAAGTTTTCTAGGCGTACATATTGGTTCTGAATTTGCAGATCGTCATCAAGGAAACCCTCGTTTCCTATTGGTACTTTCAGGAGTTACAACATANGTATTGATGTGGAGACATGGCATGTTCGAGTATTTTGTACCATTACTTACTGNATTAACTTTGACTCTTGGTTTTGGACGGAGGGGAAAAGGTGGAGAGGACGGTATTCATATTGTCAATATGTCCATTCTAACTTTTGCAATTTTGATTTGGGGTTCATCTTCTTCCCGCCTACCGATTTCTCCTTTGATTGGTCCAATCGACTTATCTTTTGATTTAACCACGTTCGTTATTCTATTATGCGTAATTGCTACAATTTCAATCTATATTCCTCGTATTTCTAAATTAGAAAATATTCTCAGACCTGCGATTTCTGCTTTAATTCTGTTAGTTGCAACAATGGTTTCACTCCTTATTGCATCCCGAGATCCATTTTCACTTCCTATTGCGGGGCTATTGTTTGTTGTTTCAACTATCATGATAGCAATAAATGGAGAGATCCGTTCTGAATTACAACAAGTCGCTCGAAGAGATGAACAATTACGTACAATTCTACAGTCCCAGCAAATGGTGGTAAATTCGACTGATATATCGAAATCNCCNCAGAATAATGAAACACGTTTACTTGGTTTTTCTAGNGAAGAAGAAGCATCTTTCGCACAAACTCTAGATCCTGTAGAACGCTCAGCAATAGCATCAACGATATCAGATTCTGGTATGAAAATGATTAATCCAAAGTTAGTTGAACTTCAAGAAAAACAACGTCGAAGATCGAAAACAACTGATACAAGTGGAGAATTAGATCTTTTCATTGGAGATATACACCACCGTCCAATTGTCGTACTTTCGTTTATTGCAGTGATGCTAATAGGTGGAATTGGAATATCTCTTTTCTCATCACCATTTACATCAATTGCATTAGTATTGATTGGTACTCAATCTATGATTCTAATCAGCATTTCAAGGTCTAGGGCAAAAACTCACAATCTGAATCTTCCAGATATTCTTGGAGTTGAGACTCCTATTGCACTAACCATGGTGGGGTTGTCAGTAATCGCAGGATTAGGGTCTAATGGAGTGGGTGCAAGTTTGAATTTTCAAACACCTTTGATGATTGTTGGAGTAATGAATACATTACTGGCAGTACTCTCATTATTTGGACGTTCAGACATAGCTAAACGATTACCTAGCATTTTAGAATTATTAATTGTGACATTGTTGATTTCTAGATTACTCGGAATTCCATTGAATTCTACACCTATGTTATTGCAAGTGAATCCATTTGCTGAGGGAAGTAATTTGATTGGATGGGTATTAGTTTGGATAGTTCTTGAGTTCTTATTGCTCTCTTCAGCAATGATATGGGATTGGATTGAAGGGCGTCGAAGGTCATTGGAATTACCAGATCATAGAAGCGCATCAGGAAGAGCTACATGGGCTGCAATGGTTACAATGCTTTCTTTTGGTCCTGCAGGATTGTTAGCTAGTTTGATTGGTTTACGTCGAGGACTTCAATGGACTCAGCCAGCTGCAGTAACTGGGACAATTCTCTCATTTTCTGCATCATTGTTTGCTTTTACTGCATGGGTTCCAGATTTCAGTGAGTATTATCATTGGACGATAATGGCAATCGGCATCATTTGTCTTCTAGGATTAATTTGGAGCCATAGTGAGGAAAAGAGAATTTGGACATCGACTTTTACAATCAATGCCCATGTATTACTTGTATTAGCAGTATTAATTTCTCCATTTCCTCCTGTAACTCTTCTAGCAACATTACTTCTTCTTTCTACATGTACATGGGTCGTAGGTATCTTACAATTGCGTAAGGGTATGCGATTTTGGGGAGCAAGCGATTTGGTATTTGCTGCAATGGCAGGCGTCCTTACAATGGGAGGCGATTTGTTGGAACCAACTACAGCCTTTGTAGCATTAGTAGCTTTGGCAATAGAGTTGGGAATTGTGGTATGGCTCGCACAGAAACACCAAGAAGCTATGTTAAGCTCTGAATGAGGCTCTAGGATATCTATCAGTGGATAGGTTGATGTCGACAACACTGGAGTAGGGGTTGATGCCCGGTTCATGGATGGCCGATACTTCCGAAGAGGAAGAGCACCCTACTGTTCCATTAGGTATCAATGAAATGACAATTCCTCGAATTGCATTAGTAATGTCTGTGGTTACATTATCTGCAATTTTGGTCATGACCTCAATTATCGGTTGGTCAGTATACACATTTTTGAATGATTTTGAAGATTCTTTGGATGCTGGAGATCCTGCAGTTCTTCAGGTAGATGGACGATGGGGCTGGGAAGCGCATTTGTTGTTTGATACATGCTCTCCATTAGCCGAGGCTTGGGAAATGCCTGAAAATTTAAGCGGGCAAGACGACGTTTTTTTCTATCCCGGCGAATTAAGTTGTGATTGGCCACATCAAGGTACAGGAGATCATGCTGTGATAGTATTATACAATCGAGCAGATAATAATGTAGACCTAATGTTATCTTTAGATTCAACATCCGTAGCCTTTTCAGAGAGTGGAGAATCGACACTACTCGTTTCCGGTTTCCAGAGTAATTCAACGTTTTTCGCTCCTATTGATTTGCTTGAAGATGTAGATGAAGAAACAATTTTGCTCAATGCATCCCACGTTACTGTGGTGGATGCTGTTGTTTCACTAGAAATTAATATCATTCGCGATAGTAATCAAGAACCAGTTCATAGTGATGAAGGGGATTCAATGCAAGTTCATTATCGTGTATGGGATGCCGATAATGAAACCCTTCTTGATGAAGGAGATTTACCACTGAATGCAGGAGATGATTCTAGATATATTGATGGATTTGGTTGGTCAGGCTTAGGACTCGATATCGGCCAGGATAGAGGATTGCTTTCACCAGGCACTAGTCATATCACTTTATTGCCTCCAGCCATTGCTTATGGGGCATCTGAAGAACATTTTTTACAGGACTCTTGGCTTAGATTTGAACTAGAAATAACTAGTCTTACTGCATTATGATTAACCCGAAACCCCCATACCTCAATACTTCCAGAGAGTATCATGGGCGACACCCATCGGGCTTTGGAATGTGATGGCCGAGCCCAGTCATGGGCNACGAAAAAAATACCAGCCAAAGCACAGAGAAAAGGTGAACCTGAAGTCCATATGACTGGTCAAATGCGACGCCTTTCTACCCCTTGGTCTATTGCATTNGAAAGATCAGAACGTATTGCTAAAGCTAACCTTCCTCCAGGTATTATTCTAGATCCAGCAGTAGGTTCAGGAATTCATTTAGCCTCAATTTGTATTGCGACAAATACTGTAGGTTTAGGTATTGAACTTGATGAAGAAGCAGCTCGTTTCTCTGCTGCAAATATGAATCGCTTATTGCCCAAAGGGAAAGATCCTCGCCGTATCGCTCANCGAATAATAATTGGTGATGGTGTTGACTCATCGGGCGCATTGTCTTGCTTACATTCTTCGTTGGATGCTAGTGGGATTGGATCAACCCCTCCAATTGCAATGATTCATGTTGATCCTGCACGTCCATTGGACGCTCAAAATCATACATTAGATGAGATGGCTCCTCCTTTACGGCCGTTACTAGAAGCATGGTTACCGCATATGGAGATCGATCAAAGAGGCCCGGCTTTACTNCTCGATCTTTCACCCAGACTGTCAAAAAAACAACGTTTAGAAGTAGACAAAATATTGGATGAATTGGCTCCAGGAGTTAATAGAACATGGGAATGGCTTTCTCAAGGAGGAGGAAGAATTGATCGNCTTTCTGTTTGGGTTGGCCCATTAGCAAGTAATGAGAAATTCCGAGCAATTCGAATGGGACCATCAGCAGTCGAATCAATGGTTTCATCATCTGAACAATCTCTCTTTATTTCTGAAAAGAAAACTATGCCCCCAAGTTTTGATGATTGGATTGTGATTGTTGATCCATCAATTGTCGAATCNCGTTTACATATNGATTGGTTGAATTCTTATGTTGATGAAACATANGATCCTATCTGGCAACGAGCCAATTTACGTCGACCAGTATTAGTAAGTAAAACTCCACCTCCCTCGTCATTAATGTCCGATCCGTTCGTTGTAGCAGCTGGACGNGTAGTAGCTCATCGTCTAAGCCCTCCTAATATGGAAAATGCACCAACTGTCGCTAGAGCCGCTGAAAGAGCAGGAGTAGGCCATCTAGTTCTTCGATGTGAAGTGGATCCTGAACTTCACCCAAAAATTCAGAAGCGTTTGAATAAATCTCTCAAAGGTGTTGATGGTTCACGAGGATTTGTTATTGATATTCCAGTGAGCAGTAGAGATGGTGGATGGCACGTAAATTTCGTTACATGTTCAGAAAAATGAGTTATTTTCTATTCAATTCTTCATCGCTCGTTTGAAATAGGGGATTCAAGTCGGGAGCCTGCCTATATGGCCACTAGGCGACTAGTGAACACGGGGGAACCGTAATATGAGTACAGACAAAGACCTTGGAGATGACTTCCTGTATATTCTGCGAATCGCAGATGCAGACATCGATGGAATGCGACCTATTGGAATGGGAATGACGAGTGTAAAGGGGATTGGTCAACGTACTGCACGTCGGCTATGTCAACTCGCAGATATTGACCCATCCAAATTAGGCGGTCATCTATCTGANGAAGAACAAGAACGCCTCCGTTCCGTAATTGATTCATATCCTACATTTGTTCCTCANTGGTTACTAAACCGTCAACGTGATTTAGAAACAAATGAAGATGCACACCTTTTTTCTCAAGAAGTTAAGATGACTAGGGANGATGATATCGCGCGTCTNGCTGAGATGAAGACATATCGCGGAATTCGTCATCGAAGTGGTCACAAGGTTAGAGGACAAAGATTGCGAAGTAATGGTCGTTCAGGTCTTACACTTGGTGTCCAGAGGAAGAAGTGAGGTGATTAAATGGGCCAACCTAAGTTTTCTCGACCTAAGACACAAACACCAACTCATCCTTGGAAGGCTGAGCGTATTGAAGAAGAACATGCTTTGAAAGATCAATATGGTCTCAAGCGTGTTGGTGGTATGAAAGAGATTTGGCGAGAGCGAAGTGCTCTTCGCCGACATAGACAATTAGCAATGAAGTTGATTGGACGAGTCGATACATCCGAAGGTCATTTTAAGCGTGAAAAAGAAGATTTCCTCGGTTCAATGCAACGTAAGGGATTAATTTCTGAAGATGCAGATTTAGATGATGTTTTACAAATTTCTGTTGAAAACATGCTTGATAGACGCCTACAATCTCAAGTTTATTACAAGGGATTTGCTCCATCTATGCGTGCAGCAAGAAATATGATTGTCCATGGACATATTGTTTTAGGCAATCAAAAGATGAATGTTCCAGGTTATCATGTATTAAGAAGTCAGGAAGCAGATATTGCTTACCACCCTAGTTCAAACTTCAATGACCCAAACCATGTAATTAGACAAGAAATGGATCGTAGAAGACAAACAGTTGGTGGCGAAGAATCTGCTGAAGCAACTCAACAGGTTAGAGATGCTCATACCGATGAGGAATTTATTGAACAAATCAAAGCAGATGAAGCCGCAATGGATGCTGCACAAAGCGAGGATGGAGGTGAGGCATGATGGGTCACAAAGCTGTAGTGCATATTTTCACATCCCACAACAACATCCTTATCACTGCCACAGATCTTACTGGTGCTGAGACAATCTGCAAAGTTTCAGGAGGAATGATCGTTTCAAGCGGTGCAGATCAGAGCGGACAATTCGCATCTACTCGTGCAGCAGAGCAAATTGCTGAAATGCTAAATGACAAAGACTTCGATCAAGTGATTGTGAAATATCGAGGAGCAGGAGGTAATCGCTCACCATCAGCACCTGGTGCAACGTCTGCTATTCGTGCTCTTACTCGAGCAGGTATGACAATTACTCGTATTGAAGATGTAACCCCAATTCCTACTGATGGTACCAAGAAAAAGGGTGGCCGAAGAGGACGAAGAGTTTGATAATGGAGGAATAGAAATGGATAGCGAGATTATTGAAGAAGAAAATCACAGTATTCGAATCCTATTGAAGGGTACAGATCGTGCCAGTGTCAATGCACTTCGAAGAACAATGATGGCAGATACACCGAAAATGGCAATTCACAAAGTTCGATTTACTCAGTCTACAACTGAAGAAGATGGGGTAATATGGGAAAGTGTTGGACCACTATCTGATGAAGTAGTTGCACATCGATTGGCTATGATTCCTATACCTTCTGAGGGTTCAGAATTCTATATCCCTGAAGAATGCCCAAACTGTGCTGATATAGTAGAATCCCAAAGAGGATGTCCAATTTGTGAAATCATCTATCGTTGTATGGTTCGAGGAGAACCTGAAGGACGTTCAGTCAAAGCTAGAGATTTAGAAGTGCTCGGCGATTTGAAATTTTCAATTCCAGAGGAATTTGAAGATATTACAATCACTAAATTGTATGCTGGTCAGACAATAGATTTCATTGCTCGTGCAAATATGGGTTATGGNAGAGATCATGTCAAGTGGCAACCAGTAGTAGGTACTACATTCTATGCTCGACAACATGCGATTTTACACGATAAGAAATCTGCTAAAGTGTTGTGGGGCTTAGGACTTTCAATCAAAGAGAAAGATTTTGGAAAGAATGGAAGAATAGAAGATATTTCANTGGTTGATAAAATGAAGAAAGATTTACTCCACGTTGGTCCAAGTACAGATCATGGAAGAGAATTTGCTGATGCAATTACTTTGGAAGATGTACCTGGCGAATTTATCCTGCAATTCGAATCCGATGGATCAATGAATCCACGCGACATCTTTGAGCAGGCGAGTTCGATACTTTCAACACGTTTGGATAATATTTCAGCAGACCTTGAAGAAGTACTTTGATTCAGCCAGTGTTGATGGTGGTCACGACTTCCTCACGTTCCGGTGCTCACGTCACTCTTGCTTTCACAGTTCATTCTGATTCAGATGACCCTCTAGAACAGGGATCTTATGGAGTAGGTTTGTGTTTAGAAGCTGGGTTATCCACATCGTGCAGGTCCGATCCATCAACATCAATGGGTGTTACAGTAATAATCAATGGTCACCCTTCTGATGAAGAATTGCAAAGAGAAGTTCTTCTTGAATGCATTAAATTGGATGAAGAGTTATCTACAATGCATCATACATTTGATGTTCAGTCTCAATTACCATTTTCTCAAGGATTTGGTTTGTCTGCTGCTGGAGCACTATCTGCTGCTAGGTGCTTACTTGCAATGTCTTCTCTCCCAGTAAGAGAACAAGATAGTGCTGCTTGGATGATTGCCCATCTCGTAGAAAGAAAGCTTAGTGGAGGTTTAGGTGATATTACAGCATTACATGCAGGAGGGGTTGCTAGAAGAACTAAACCTGGCTCCCCATATCGAATTGATGAAGGAAGTTTTTTGTCAGGTCCAGGTAAATCTGAGTCTTGGGAAAGCCCCATTCCAGTACTTGCAGTATGGCGTAAAACCAAATCTCGGCATACTTCGGAATACATAGATTCTGAAGAATGGAGTTCAAAGATACGATCGGCTGGCGTACAATCCATGGAATCGTTGGGAAAGGGAGAATGGAATCAATCAAGATGGTCACAAATTATTCATGAATCTGATAATTTTGCAGAGACTTCAGGATTACTCGATGATGCAGAACGTAGAGAACTTCTAAATGAGGTAAAATGGGCTTTGAGATCTTTTGAACCTAGACTTTCAGTTCTTCTTTGTATGCTGGGTGAAAGCGTAGTAGTAGTACCAAGGGATATCGAGGACGAAGGTTGGCTTGAATATGCAGAAATTCTGATACATAGATTAACCGATCTTGGATGTTTATCGACAAGAATTGGCCGAATATCATGAACGATTTTCATTATGTTCTGTCAATAAACTGAGGTCTACAGGCCCAGAATCTAATTTTTGTGCGCCCTGAAGATTCAGCCCATCACAAAAACCGTGTCGATAAATTATAGCTCCTTGGCCATATGCTTCAGTGTATCGATTAATTTGCTTCTGAGTTTTTTTCCTTGGAAAACTCAATGCTGAACCAAAGAAATGCTTTGCATCTATCCAAGCACATGGAATTCCATTAATTCTAAGATCATCTAAGAATAATAAATCAGGGGTACGAACAGGTCTTCCTTCCGATTCCACTTGTTCTTTGACTAATTCTGCTTGTCGTCTAAATCTGATTCCCAAAGAGTCAAAATGATCACATAAAACATCTTCAAAAAGATCGGCTGCAATATGTGTTTCAGTCTGATCTACATTCGAGACTCGATCTGCATCTTCAGCGATTTTAAATTGCTCTTGATCTCGTTCATTCATTCTACCTGGCTCTTTGAGTAAAGTTTTGATTCGATTTTTTCCGAAGTTTCTAGCACTTAATATAGCCCTAAATACATTCACTGGAGGGCCATCAACAATTTTTGCTAATTCTAAAATATCAGTACCATTATCGTATCTTCGTTTCAACTCTTTTTTTCTATCCATTATTCTGTGATGTGAATATACAGATTTTTCTTGATTAATTGCAGCACGAAGTGACAACGCTTGTTCAAGAGTTATAGGAAAATCAGCAATTATGTCCACAATTTCGTTTACTTTTTCGTCAGATAACCAACCAAATTCTCCTCGTTTAACAATTCTTTTACCTACATTTTTCTGTACCTCAATTGGTATAGGATTTACAGGCCAATCAATTTGAATTGTTTTTGGAGGAGGATCTATTTCTGTTGGGATTCCCATCGGGCGAGGACTTAGATCAAATCTACGTATTGCCCTTTGGCATGTTAATTCATCCTTAACATCCCATTCTTCTTCTCTTCTCACAAACCAGTCTAGTTAACGACCATCTATGAATAGGAGGGTTTGATCAAAGGAAAGCAAGACCAGGTTGCAAAGGAACAGCGAACTTAGCTTTACCAGCAATATCCTCTTCAGTCCCAGCAGCATAAACAGCAACAGCAAGAACATCGATTGTTTCTGAAATGAAACCNGCTGATTTCAAAATATAATCTGCTTCATCAAAACCAGACGTGATCAAGATACGTTCTCCTTCTGTTAATGTAAACACTCTACCTCGAGATTTTTTTGAGCCAATAGTCAACATTCTCCAATATTGCATNACNTCTCCTCTTTTTGAATCATCTTGGAAGAGNGNATGAGATTGGATAAATGATTGCCCTTCTTTCATGAAATCAAAATTTTGTGCNTGTAATTCNATTGCTTCAAGCATTAATTGAATTTTCCATTTAGGTGATGTTTGAATGACTAATTTAGTTAGTGGNGAATTAGCATGTCTTTCTGCTAATCCCTTTACATTTCTAGCATTATCAATTAAATTTCGAAGTGTTGATTCCGCTGCTAGAGTAACAATATCATTATNATTTTCAGAATCATTGATGATTACTGTCTCGGCTAATAGTGTATTTTCACCTATAATNTGATTCCATTCTTCTGCTAAGTGAGGAGTTGCNGGATAGAGCATTTGCCCCCACTTTTTCATAAATCTTAGAAGTGTATTTCTTCCAATTCCTCCTCGACGAATAGCCCATTGNAGGTCACTTAGCATATCGAAATGACTNATCATTACACCCTCTCGNATTCTCACGTCATTCATTGCCTCATTCCATTTCGAAAAATTCATTCTTGCTTTAGCAGATAACCAATCATCCATTGATCCTATTTCATCATTAATTGAATCCAAGAATTTCAAGCATCCAAAGATTTGATGCATTTGTCTATGATTCGCTTCTAATGCTGAATCTGACCATTCCATTCCTGCTTCAGGATTTGCACTGAATAGGATGAATAATCGAACTGTATCAGCACCAAATCGTTTAATCATAATTTCTGGACTTACTGTATTACCCAAGCTTTTACTCATCTTTGCAGATCTTGAGGTTAATTTAAGATCACAAGAAGGACATTTTTGCCCATCCAAATCGACATGAAATTCAACATTACAATCAACACAATAAGGGGTTGGTGCATTTACCATTCCCTGACAAACAAGTCTAGAGAATGGTTCAGAAACATCATTTAATCCTACATCTCGAAGTGCCTTTGTAAAGAATCGTGCGTAAAGAAGATGCATGATAGCATGCTCTATTCCTCCAATATAGAGATCAACTCCACCTTTCATCCAGTAATTTGCCTTGATTTTATCGAATGGAGCCGAATCATTCAGAGCATCAGTGAAACGTAAGAAGTACCATGATGAGTCATAGAATGTGTCCATAGTATCAGTTTCTCTCTTTGCGGGTATTCCACATTTGGGACATATTACATTAACAAATTCTTCATGAGATTCTAATGGGTTTCCTGATTGCCCTTCTTTGAAAACCACGTCTAAAGGAAGCTCTACAGGCAGATCACTTTCAGGAACAGGTACAGGACCACATTCTTCACAATGAATGATTGGAATTGGAGTGCCCCAGAATCGTTGTCTACTAAGTAACCAATCTTTGAGTCTGTCTTGAATTGTTCCCTTGCCCTTTCCTTTCTTTTCAAGTGCATTAATTACGGCAGTTTTTGCCTCATCTCCATAAAGACCATCAAATCCAGATTTAGGTGAGTTGATCATCCAACCCAGTCCCTCAAAAGCTCGACCAGTAACTTTCGGTTCTTTTCCTTCTTGTTCTGATAGAACCTGAACAATTGGAAGATCATATTTCTTAGCAAAGTCGTGATCTCTCTGATCATGCCCAGGGACTGCCATAACTGCACCAGTTCCATAAGACGCAACCACAAAATTACCTGCGTAAATTGGAATTCGGTCTCCTGTCAATGGATTTTCAGCATATCTTCCCAGAAATACTCCTTTTTTATCACGAAGCATATTGATTCTATCAAATTCTGACATTCTATTACATTCTTCAGCGAATTCACGAAAATCATTCTCAAATTTAGTTCCAGAAACTAAGGATTCACAAAGTGTATGTTCAGGGGCCAATGTCAAAAAAGTCACTCCAAAAATAGTATCTGGTCTTGTAGTAAATGCTTTGATTTCNTCTTCAGAGTCAATGATAGGAAAGTGTATTTCTGCTCCATGGGAGCGACCTATCCAATTTCTTTGCATAGTTTTGACATTGTCTGGGAATTCTATATTTTCTAAATCATCGAGTAATTGATCAGTATATTGTGTCATCTTCAGCCACCAACTTGGGAATTGCTTTTGACGCACCTCTTCATTACATCTCCAACATCNGTTATTTTTCACTTGTTCATTTGCTAACACAGTATCACAAGCATCACACCAATTTGTTGGAGCAGTTCTTCTCTCTACTAATTTCATTTCATGAAACTTAAGAAAAATCCATTGATTCCAATGGTAATATGTTGAATCACTAGTAGCTAATTCTCTTCTCCAATCATATGAGAACCCCATTCGAATAAGATCTCCACGAATACTTTCGATATTAGACCATGTNACATCATGGGGGTGNCCTCCNATCTTCATAGCAGCATTNTCAGCTGGCATACCAAATGAGTCATATCCCATTGGATATAGAACATTAAATCCTGTTAAGCGTCTGAAACGAGCCATGCTATCTCCAATGCTGTAATTTCTCACATGACCCATATGCATGTGTCCAGATGGATAAGGAAACATTTCTAGGCAGTAGAATTTCGGTCGACTGNTATCAACATCTGAATGAAAAACTTCTTTATCATTCCAAATTTTTTGCCATCGTAATTCAATATCTTCGGGTTTGTATTCACTCACTACATCACCCCCCTGACATCCTATCGATTGAGACCTAGTTCTTCAAATCGGTGGGATTTATCTCANCTATCTTGAGGGAAGTCAGTACTTTCTAACAAGAAAATAGCTTCTCTAGTTAATCGATATCTGTATCTTAATCCTACTTTNTCTCTTTCAATGAGTCCATATCCTTCCAAGGTTTTGAGATGATGACTAATCAACTGTTGACTACTTTCTAGTCTATCTGAGAGTTCTTTTTGACTCAAATTAACAATATCATTGCCTGTAGCATCCAATAGGTTCAGAATTCTTCCTTGTAGTGAATTTGGATCAGGAGTAAGGAGAGGGACTGGAAGATTTTCTCCATCTAGTAATTGGTCTACAGTTGACGGATAATATCTCATCATCCTTCCATCTCTTCTTCTCCATAGCAATTCTTGATCTTCCAAGACTTTGAGATGGTGAGCAAGTTGTCCATTACTCATGTTCAAAGCTCCAAGAAGTGCACGGAAATGAACTCCTGGATTTGCAACTAGATATCCTACAACCCGCCCTCGTTGGAATTCTCCATCGTAATCCCTTCTTCTAACCATCCCAATTATGGCCAGCCCACCGTTTAATNCGGCAATACGAATCCATTCCGTATTCAGGATGAAAACTAAACAAAGAGATAGTAATGAAGTAGAAACAACAACTGCNGTAGATGGAATAATTAGTTCAACAATATTATTTGTAGATTCAGTTTCAACTTCTGATGTGACAACAACATCATTTTCAGGAGTCCATTGATCTATAACTTCACGAACAATAAATCCATTATTCCATTCTGAGCAATGTTCAGGAATATCTGAATTTCCATTAGTTATGCGANATCTACCTTGATCTCCAGTTACTGGACTCAAAGTAATATCCTCAGAACCAACAAGAACAGTTTCTTCTCCTGTAGGTGTAGTAATTATCCAACATCCTCCAGTGTCTGTTCTAACATGATTCCAAGTTCCTTCTAAGAGTGTATAGATTATCAACTCCTCTTTATTTTCGATCTGTATCTCTTCTTCGTTTACTTCAATTGTTTCTTCAGAAGATGAGTCTTCNTTATCTAGTACAGCGATATTNTGTGTGTATTCTATTTCCAATGAGGGATATGAACGAAGATTGAATTGAATAAAGTGAGTTCCTGCTATACTATCATCTTTCAAGAGAAACTCAATTGGTATATTTAGAATATTAATTGAATCCCCTGTTTTTAATGTTGAAAATGAGTCAAAAATTCCGCAAGCAGTTTTCGATGATGAANTAGCCGGATCNTCATTTCTCATTACATTCACTCTGACCACACAATCGTCTTCCCACATTAGTATGAAATTTTCATCCCCAACGTTTGTAACTGAAAGATCAACTATTATCCCATTTTCAGTNTCTACTAGATTATCTATTGTGAANTCAATATTGTCCGTTGATTGAAGATTAGCTCTGCATTGTTTTGCTGCCAATCCATCTTGAATTTCAAAGGGCAAGAANGAGGAAATTCTTTGATTTGGAATCTTAATTACGGCAACCATTTGACTTCCATGCCACCCACATCCTTCATCGTAGGANGCTAAAATACTAGTTTCATGGAGAGAAATTGTTGAAGATGGCTGTATTTTGATAGTTTCAATTTGTCCTAAACAATCACCATTATTCCATGCATCATCATGAATCAACGATCCCATTTCATTCACGATATATATCGAAGATGGGCAACTGATGTCATATTCAATAGTTTTAGCAATTGATCCATCATTCCGAATAGATATATCAAAATCCATTTCAGAACCAGTAGGTGCGATTCCATCTCTAAGAGATATTGAATTAACAATAACAGANAGTCCTGAAGTGTCTTCGAATGTTCCAATCATATGATCCCAAGTTTTGCTTACTGCATCTTCTTCGTAACCCATCATCCAAATTGATGAAGAGAGAACACTGCTTACATCGATTTCAGAAAGGGAATATGAAATCCATCCTAAATGATGACTTTCACCCGCTGGAATAGTAGCTCCATTTCCACATCCTAAGTTAGATACAGANGTTGGTTGATTTGTTATTGACCATAGAACATCACATGATTCTAATCCAGTAATTGTGACATCNTCTAATCCTGAGTTGTATATCTTTGCTCCCATTATCAATACATCATTTGAGGTACTCGTGTCTGAATCCATAGAAAAGGGAGCAAAATCAGCTTCAAAGTATAGATTAGATGGCAGGTTCTGTGGATGTTTTAGATCAATTTCAATTTCTGAAGGGATAGTCTCAATTCCTCCAATTATACGAATAATGTAAACTCCCTCCGGAAGAATTTCATTACCGTCAGTCCAATCATAACTTATCTCTCCAACATCTAAAATTTCTGCTGAAGTTAGAGTTTCTCCTCGTTTTTGNTTAGGACAAAGACGATGATCTTCTAGATCGTATACAATTTCACTATTTTGGTTAATGATTTGAAAAGTTGCCATACAACTAGGATTAATTTCAATGGTTTCATCATCTAAACCGGTATTTTTAATCGAAATTTGGAATGTAGAAGTCGTTCCAGCGAAATAGTGAATTCCATCGTGTGGTTCTAGTCCTTCAGTCTGAGTGATTACATCTTGTTGTGTTTCACCTTGAACACTGCCAATTAATGTAAAAATCAGGGTCAGGGCCAAAATAAGGGAATGCTGACGCTGGCCCATGTGATATCCTTATCATTCGTCATGTATCAACTGATTGGTACAGAGATATTGTATCATAAACGCATATATCCCTCTTCTATCTGAAAAGAACATGCTCAAACCGGGTGAATTCGATCGTTCTGTTCATGAAAGTGGAATTGAAATTTGGATTACACAAATGGGTGGATATATGAATATGAATACGGCCTTTATTGATAGAGAAAATGGAATTGTAGCGATAGTAGACCCTTTTGATTCTCGTCGTTGGGTTGAAGCCTTAGATGAAGAAGGCCTTCGTCCAACTCATCTTCTGTATACGCATACCCATCGTGATCATGCTGCTGGCTTCCCTCAAATGAAACGTTTAATCCCTGACTTGGAAGTATGGGGTCATGCTGAATGTAATCATCCTGGACTATTGGCTCATGTGGTCTTTAGAAAAGTAGAATTTACTAATTTCTGGGAACATCCTCCCCAAACAGAAGTAATTTGGAATCAAGGTAATATTTCTCTCACTGTTACTCATTCTCCAGGACATGCACCAGGTCATGTCACCCTTCATGGACATGGAGTGTATCATGCTGGCGATCTACTATTCACATATGCATGTGGAAGAGATGACTTGCCGGGTAGTGATCCATTAGCTTTGCTACATAGTTTATCATATGCAAAAGGTCAATTGGAGAAGTTGCCATTAGATTGGCGTTTAATTCCTGGCCATAGATATGATTGGATAGATGGATCAACACCTGATTGGGTTTCTATTTCCGCCTGTCTTGAGTATAATTATGCACTTAATTCTCCTAATTTAATTCAATTTGAATGAATTAAAGATCTTCTAAAGATGGAATTGAGGCTAGAGCTTCAGCAGCCTCTTGTTCTTGGTGAATTTGCCATTGAGGTTTTTCTACCCAACCTAATTCTTTTGCCTTTTCAAAATCTCCTTGCTGTGCATAATATTCTGCCCATGCTGATCTTCTATCATCTTCTTCGCTAAACGCCTCTTCTTGAGCCTGCAATCTTTTCTGTTCACCAACATATCTTCGCTTAGCGGCCTGTCGTGAAATCATTGCCATGAGGATTGCAGCTAGTAAAAGAGCAACAACTCCCACAATACCTAATGTTGCGATTTGAATAAAGTTAGTTCCTTCTTGTTGAGATTCTTCATCAAATACTTCTGTAATCGCACATGTTGCCCCGAATTCAAATTGTTCTGGATCAAATGGACATGAATCACTTAGATCTGAAGTCCCATCTCCATCAGAATCTAGACATCCAAGCCTATCTTTCCAAGATGTTCCTGGTTGAGATTTACAATCATCCGCTTCAAATGCATCCTTAGTAGTGTTATCTCCATATCCATCTTTGTCAATATCGATAAATTGAGAGGGGATTATTGGGAATGCATCAGGATTTGTTCCTGATTGATTATCTCCATATCCATCTCCATCAATATCACTCCATTGAGTTGAATCATTAGGAAAAGCATCTCCATATTGTTCTCGATGAAGGACCTGAATTGATGTATTTCCGTGTGTGTTATTGACTGTTGCAGTGAAATTCGTATATCCATAATTGTCACCAACCCCATCTAAATCATTATCTTCCCATTGAAGATTATCGTTAGGGAAGGAATCAATACTATCTGCAAATCCATCCCCATCAGCATCGGGACATCCTAGTATTCCATTTTCGGTTGATGTCCCAGGGAAATTTGGACAATCATCCATATTCGGCCCTATCTGATCGGGGTATCCATCGTTATCGATATCAGTCCATGCAAACCCATCATCTGGAAAAGGGTCTTCGATATCTGCTGTTCCATCATTATCTGAATCAGGGCAACCTCGAACATTTGGATCAGTTAAGGTACCATATTCTAGGGGACAAATATCTGCTTCGGTTCCATCTAGATTATCGCCATATCCATCCGAATCTGTATCTCTCCATTGGGTTGGATCAGATGGGTACCAATCTCCATTATCTCCACTAGGTACATCACCATATCCATCACCATCAGAATCAACACATTGGACTCCGTCATTGATGAAAAGATCAGGGTTAGAGCCATTCATATTTTCTCCACAACCATCTCCATCTCTATCTGCCCATTGAGAAGGGTCATCTGGAAAAGCATCAAACGAATCTGCATATGTATCTCCATCTCTATCTGGACATCCAAAATGTTCCAAATCATCCATTACCTC
>PAOK01000049.1 GCA_002708015.1 Methanobacteriota archaeon | reverse complement strand
ACCGATAATTTTGCAACTCCCATTCAAATTCTATTCTAGAAATTCCATTTGATTTTCCTTTGATACATAGAATTGCATCCTCGTTATCTAGTCGTATTCGGATTGTAGTATTTTCAAGATTGATTAATTCACAAATCTTACTCTGCCATTCAGCCTTTACGTCAGAAACCAATTCTAATTTATTAAGGGTAATTTTAGTGTTATATTCAATCATTGATGAAGGAATATACCATTGTCTAAGATGAGTATTATTTTGGAGGTTTATTGGAATACAAAGAACTCTAAATTTCCGTTCGATCTCAACCGGAAACCCGTTTTCCACAATTGTTCAAAGTTTGTTACCCTATTTCTTATCTTTCTAGAGACTATTTATACTAAGCTTCAAACTATATTGTATCATTTTGCCATTTATTATGCGATTTGATCGCCTCTTCAATATCTACAAATTCTAGTCCAGCTAGTTTACATGCTTCGAAATACATCAATAATGCTTCCATTAATGCATCATCTACCTCAACATCCATTTGTATTTTTAGCCATCTCTTCAAACCCATACCAATATCGTTACTCACCATTATGTTACGAATGTCTTTTCGTTCATCATCATCAGGAATTCGAATTTTCATTTTGATACCTCATAAGGAATACATGGTTCATCGGTCCAAGTTGAAAGAGGCTCTACACCCTCTTCTAATGAATGACCAAATGGTAGGTTACATACAGTATGCTTGCTATGATCATGCCCTAAAACCAATGCTTCTTGAATCATGCCACAAAACGTTGCTAATGTTCCAAGATCAGTGATACTCCAATATGCATTCCATGGATGAGTATGAACCCATAATTGAAAAGGTAGTTGAGCGCCTATTGGTGGATTTAAGGTGACTTCACCAGCAGTTCCAATATCGACCCAAACATCATTGTTAGCATCTTGGATCCAACTAACTTCTACTCTAAGAGCATGACTTATTTCCCACATTTCAGCCCACCTTTTCTGATTCCCAAGTTCAACAAGAATTTGTTTTATTTCGTCATCAGTAGCATTTCCAGTTTGAATTCTATCACACATCTCTACTACTAAATTTGAAGAGATTTCCATTTTACTCACCCGCCTCAGAATCTAATGGTTTTCTTATTCCAGTAATTTTTAGAAGTCTATGCCAAATTGCTCCAGGAGACCTTTGATGATGAGTGGCAACTCTTTCCAGAGTTAACCCCTTTTTTGCTTGTTCAAGTAATTGTAAATCTTCTTTTTTTGACCAAAGTTGAGTAGGACGTTTTGGTGGCTGTTGACTGAATGGAACAGTGTTTTTGGTTTGTATGAAAACAGGAATCATTCCCAAGTCCATCGAAAAACAAACGGGACCAGGAATATTCGTTTTGCTACCTATTCTATTCATCAGCGATCTTAGAATGATATTGGCACCAAATGTACCTGCTAAAGCAGAACCAAACTGAATATTTCCACTTTCTATAGCACCATCAGGCTGACAACTTGCTGGTTTGTGCTCAGGAGTTAATCTCTCTATATCATCAGGATGAGTTTCATGACTAAGTACTAGACATGAATCTAGCCCACACCTCAAATCATACCACTCTACATTTCTTAGAGAATGCACAATTCTACGTGGTTCTGGTCTATCTACAGCTACAATAATGATATTTGCATTTTTAATAGGTTCAGAAGTTCTAAGATTGTTTGAATGTCCAATAACGCGTATATTTGGATGAATTAAATCAAATTNNTTAGCCAANGCNTCGACNTTANNCATATTAATTTGNGATTCNGNAAANCGNTGGTGCANNAGATTCNTTTCTTCTACAATATCTGCATCATGNAGATGGAATGAGATNCCACCNAATTGATTTGCAATAATTCCGTTTCTTAATGAAGGTAGTAATAATGCAATCAAATTTGATCCGATCCCACCTGCTCCAATAATATGTATTTCTAAACCATCATCGTCCATAACTACTAGAATATACGCAGGGGATATAAATCCAACAAAATCAATCGATGAAATCATGAATCTAGTTGNTATCCAACATATATGGGCCAACATCCATTCGAACAGATTGATATCCGTTTTGAAGTAATAACNGGTTTAATTTTGGTTCTTAATACNCTTTCTTTTGGTGTTGGATTCGCTGGCCCATGGGGAGATGTAGATTTNACTAGGGGGGTTTTAGGATTAATCGGTNTTACACTACTTTATCGAGCATGGTATGCTAGAACGTTTGGATTCCATGGATTAATTCCATCCCTCCATCTNTGGTCCAAGCCACATCAATCAATTTCTAGAATATTACTTGCTAGTATTGCAACATTAATGTTATCTTGGTTAATTGGAAACTCAATGCTCCAATCATTATTTGCAGAGCCAACATCCTTGATTTTGACAGTATCGGGAATGTTGATGTTGTTGATGGCGATATATGCTAGACTAGTTTTTGTTAGTGGTCTATCAGATGAGGAAGAATGACTATCTTTGTCCAGGTTTCCAAAATTGGAGAGGAATTGCCACTTGATCAGATTGAACTCTGAACGCTAAGTGATCTGCTCTTTCATTCCATCTATGTCCTGTATGGGCTTTGATATGAGCTAACTTGATTTCGACTAATTTTTNTGCTTCTTTCCAAATTTCTTGTGCTTTATNNGCTAACAACTTGTTTTCTTTTGCTTTCCAAGAACCATCGGTAATTTTGATTGCATACATGGAATCACCTCTAATGGTGATTGATGCATTCGGACATTGAGTAATTACCCACCTTAGAGCATGTATCATGGCAGATAATTCTGCAGTATTATTTGATCCTACTTCTGCTCCAATCCACTCATTTTTTTCTTTATCAGTCTCTACTTTTCCTGCCTCTTCGTAGATGACATCCCCAGTACCTTTTCCCAATCCCCTATCACCTGAAACAACGAGAAAACCCCATCCTGCGGCTGTGTCTGGGCCTACATTTCGGTTCTCAATACATGATCCATCAACATAAATCGAAATAGGTGGAGAATAATCATCCTCCACGTAATTCATCACTCTCCAACAACATTAGAATATGCTTCAGCATCTAGGAGATTATCGATATCATCTAAATTATGAGGTTTAATTTTTGCAATCCAACCATCTTGATATGGAGATTGGTTCAGTTGTTCTGGAGCATCTTCTAATGTCATGTTGAATTCTAGGATAGTTCCAGATACAGGCGAATATATTTCGCTAACGGATTTTACAGATTCAACAGAACAGAAAGATTCCATTTCTGCTACCTCTGTACCCTCTAGGCCTTGATCAATTTCTACCCAGACAACATCAGTCAATGCATTCTGAGCATAATCTGTAATTCCAACAATTACAGTATCTCCAACTATGCGTATCCATTCATGCTCTTTTGTGTATCTAAGTTCATTTGGTATCTCAGACATGTATCTCTCCAACCCTCCCGAGTTCCCGACAAGCAGTCAAAGTTTCGCTTCGATGTTTTTCTTCAGAATTAACGGAGTAAAGACATAAAGGACCTGTTTGTGCCGCGTACATGCCATCAGTCCCATCACGGTTTAATGGGCTTGGTGTAGGATTCGCTCCTTACCTGATCAAACCTCCTGAAGATGTTGTTAGATGGACAGTTGGCGAGCCGGGTTTTGATACACCACGCCCGGTAGTAGATGCAGCCATCGCATCCCTTGAAAGAGGAGAAACACATTACACAAGAGGCCCTGGTTCGATCGAACTTTGTACTAAAATATCTGAACAACTTAATCGTTTATGGAATTTAACATCAACTCCCGAGTCAGTAATGGTTACTCCTGGTGCAAAACAGGCCTTGCTCTATGCCATGATGGTGACTATGGAATCAGGTGATGAGATGCTTGTTCCTTCACCAGCATGGCCAACATATGATGGCCAAGCAGCATTATTAGGAATNAAACCAGTATTNACTGCAACAGATGAAAACTTTCATCCTGATTTAGAAAATATGAGAAATTCAATCACCTCGAAAACCCGTTGTATACTGATTAATTCTCCAAATAATCCTACAGGAGCTGTATATACTCCTGAAGAAATTCAATCTGTTGTTGATTTAGCAGTTGAACATGACCTTTGGATCATTAGTGATGAAATTTATGCACGTCTAGTTTGGAGCGACTGGCCTCACGTTTCCCCTGCATCATTACAAGGTGGTAAAGATAGAACATTAGTAGTAACTGGTTTNTCTAAATCCTTTGCAATGACTGGATGGAGGCTTGGAGTATTAACTGGGCCAGAAAATGCAATGAGTGCTGCATTTGCATGTCAGGCAAATGCGAACTCTCATGTTCCTACATTCNTGATGCCTGCAGCAGAAGTTGCATTAGANCAAGATGAAGCGGTGAATGAATTTTGTAAACAATATCTCAAAAGAAGAGCATTATTGTGTGAGGGAATAGATGCAATTCCTGGATTANNTCTTCGTTCTCCAGAGGGTGCTTTTTATGCCTTTATTGATGTAACTGAAACAGGAATGAATGCAATCGAATTTGCAGATAAAGCATTGGTAGAAGCACGAGTTCAATTAATTCCAGGCTCTTTAATTCAAGGAGGAGAGGGTCATGTCCGAGTATCATACGCAACNGATGAAAGCCAAATTATTGAAGGAATCAACCGTCTCAAATCATGGCTGATATAAATCAAGATTAGAATGGGGGAAGAAATTCTCCGCATGTTTCTGAAATTCGAAGTAATTGATTGTATTTTGAAGTCCTATCTGATCGAGCAGGGGCTCCAGTTTTTATCTGACCAGTTCTCGATCCAACTGCCAAATCTGCAATTGTATCATCACTAGTTTCTCCAGAGCGATGACTCATGATTGTACCTAACCCATTGCTTTTTGCCATTTCTATGCATTCAAGAGTTTCAGTTATTGTCCCTATTTGATTCGGTTTGATTAGAATAGCATTCGCAGATCTNCGTTCAATTCCATCACTTAATCGATTAACATTCGTTACAAATAGATCATCGCCTACAATTTGAACTCTATCTCCAATTTCTCTAGTTAATGATGACCATGAACCCCAGTCATCTTCACCAAACGGATCCTCAATAGAAATTATCGGATGTTCATCAGCCCACCTTGCATAGGTTTCAACTAAATTTTCTCCACTAAGCACTTCGCCATCAATATGGTAACCATCGTCATGAAGAAATTCTTGGGCAGCAACATCTAATGCAATTCCTAATTCATCTCCAGGCGAATAACCAGCACGTTCAATGGCTTCAGATAACAAACTAAGTCCGATTTCGTTAGAAGGGAGATTTGGAGCAAAGCCACCCTCATCTCCTATTCCTCCGAGTAATCCCTGTTCTTTTAGAACAGATTTCAATGAATGATAGGTTTCTACACCTGCTCTGAGAGCTTCAGGATAACTATCAAATCCGTGAGGAACAACCATGAATTCTTGAACATCAACATCACTTGCCGCATGTGCNCCACCATTCAGAATATTCATCAAAGGAACTGGCAGGCAACCNCCTGACAACCCTCCAATATATCTCCAAAGTGGTTGAGAATGTACATTTGCCCCAGCATGAAGACAAGCCATCGATGCTCCTAATGTTGCATTAGCTCCAATGTTTGCCTTATTTGGAGAATCATCAAGATCTAAAATACATTGATCAATAGTAGTTTGATCATCAACTCGTAACCCTACCAACGCATCTTGAATTGTTTCAATGACATTTTGGACGGCATTATCAACACCTTTACCCATCCACCGTTTACCTCCATCACGAAGCTCTACAGCTTCATGACTACCAGTACTCGCACCTGAAGGAACTGCTGCCCTCCCAGCCAATGCACCATTTACGAAACAATCAACCTCGACAGTGGGATTTCCACGAGAATCTAGAATAGATCTTGCATTCAAGCCTGTAATGTAAGCGTCCATGGTACCCGCTTTAGCCGTAGGTTCATGAATAACACGAAGAACTCATGTATTGAGATATTTAATCCAACGAGCCGTTTTTGCTTGTAATCCTGGAATATCTGTTTCAGAATTTGTATGTACTGCCCAGTTGAGATGTTCATTGGAGGGGGAAATCGAAAAGATTTCAGCAGAGTATACGGGANTATTTTCTGTCGATTGTTGAATCTTATCATTATGGTCAACAAAACAATGCACTAAATGTTTAGGATAATGTTGCATCTTCCTACTATTAGGACAGAAATGAATGATACTTTTGGAGAGGAAAATCAGAGAACATCCTGTTTCATGATTTATCTCATGATGGACAATATTTGTCTCTCCTAACATTGCTGTAACATCCACTGTATACCAAGATTGAATTCGAGGGTCTAAATCGAGGTCAGCAATCTGATCTAGAAAATCTTGGATGTGGAACTGACCTACCTGGTTTTCCGCCCCCATGGATACTTTACCNAACGGGTCTCATATGAAGCCAATGGGTATGAAAAAACAGATTATGAGGATTGCCTTCCTTCAATGGAAGCGTTTAGTAATGCGATACCAACCAAAACTCGCCGATCAATTTGATGTCCCTGAGGAATAGTTACAACAGTACGTCTGATAAATGGATTAAATAATTGATTCAATGTAATTTCTGCAGTTCCAGGAATTTCCATATGATATCGAGCAGGAATCCATTTACCGAATGGAACGAACCGTCTAACTAGTGCGTTACTATCTTCAATCATTTCGCCATATTGATTTCCATTTACATCCAACAATTTCCAAGTATCTTTGAATAATGACTTGAGACCCTTTCTTTGTGCTGATCCTAAGATTTCCCCAGATGAAACATCAATAATATCGTATGTCGCTGAAAAATCAATTATATTTCTTGCTTTAATATTTAGAAGAGCTGTAGTGCATGATTCATCTGAATATAGAAAAATATCTTCCTTCAATCTGAATCTTTTTTGCTTACAATAAGCGACAATATTTCCNTCCATGTCCTTAAACCAAAATTTACCTCCGAAAAACCTCCAAAACTTTTCTTGGATTAGGTATTGATNCATTTCAAATAACGGGTGCATATNCTCGTCTNANTATACTTTATTGATAGACTTCTCGCCGTTTTTTCCTNATCTTGTCGAATTCTATTCCTCGTCGTTTTCATATAGAACTGGATGTACGCTTGTTTGACGCACAGGTAGCAAAGCCCGGTTACGCGATGGACTGCAAATCCATTTTACAGGGGTTCGAATCCCCTCCTGTGCTCCATTATTCTTCTTCTAATCTATTTGTAAGATGCCGCTCTTCTAACATTGCCCAGCCATCTGATATATCGGTTATATCGTCCTCAATTATTGCATCTTGAATTACTTCACTTTCTGATCTGTCATCAAAAAATATGGTAATCCAAATTTTCTGGTTCCTATTTCTTGCTATTATGGCTTGTATCCCCAATATGATTCCAATTAATGATANGGATAACAAACCAATTCCAAGCCTCCAATCAAACATTTCTTGATAAGAACAGATTGTATTAGCCTCACATTCTGGAAGGTTAAGAAGTAAGTTTCCACCACCATATGCAGTAACAGTTGCTATTAGCCAAACCAATCGTTCGAAGGTCTTTGCAGGCGGCTCCATGGTATCACATACCGATAACGTGCATGAAATGAACGGAGATCAAAAGGTCTCACGCATTAATTTGTGAATTTTGTAAGGAAGAAGAGCACGATTTACAGGAGTCACCTCAAGAATTCGAGCATCATCNCGTCGCCTTATGTCTTGAAGTAAAGGATGGCGAGACTTTTTTGCTAGAGTCATTACTGTAGGTTTGTCTAGTTCTAATGCAGCTCTTACNATCTTGACAAATTCTTCGGATTCAACACTAAATTTTCCGATTTCATCGATGACTATTACTTCTGCCTTATCCATTGCATGTTGTATNGCAGGGATTGCAACTGTATTCATTGTGTCAGTATCGATTCCAAATCCAAAGACTCTATTTCTTGAATCAATATCTTTGTGTGCCATAATAGCCTCTTCTTGAGTAACAATATCTATGCAACGATATCCCTTTCTCTCTCCATCTTCGATTAAGGGCTCAGTTCTCATTCCTGCAATGATTAGAACATCAGCAGTACTATCTCCACGAGCTCTAAGTTCGCCAGTTCTTTCGTTAACTAACATCTCCACGACTTTTTGCATCACAGCGGACTTACCGCTGCGAGGAAGTCCTGTGATTCCGATCTTCGGATGAACACCCATTCTCAGTCTTCGCCTCCGAACGATACATCGCGCGTAGCCTAACGAAGAATGTTCACCTCTATGAACCATCCTCCTGTTCATTGATGAATTGTTGACAAAATACGTCTGTGGTTATTGGCCGAATTATAAAANAATAATTTATTCATTGTCATCATGTATATCGTTTTCATCAGTTTCAATTTCTAAATTTAGCCATTCTCTTGAGTCCTGTAACCATGTCCATCCCTGATCGACCCATTGAAAAATTCGATTCAAATCGTTTTCTCCCAAATCACAATGTTTTGCTAATTGTAAAAGAAATTGAATTTCTTCTTCTTGAAATTCACCATCACAAGCTCCAACAATTGCTGCATCGCGTAACGCCAACCTAATTGCAACGCCACTCATTCCAACGACTACTTTCTCAATATCTAATTTTGTTTTCAATTCTTGTCTTAACAGATCTCTTTTCCCGGGAGGAATCAATGCTCTTCCCATTGCAGCTTCTATGGCGGCGGTCTCTTCTCTGACCAACGTACCATCTGCTCCAGCCATGGCAATTAAGATACGAACATACCCCTCACGATCTTCATCTTCTAGAAAATCAATGGCGTCAGGTAACACTTCGTTCCCTCACGAAGCATNGAGGATCTTTATTCCGCGATCCATCCAATCGTACCCATCCATTACCCAATCAAGTAAATCATCAACTACAGATTCTTCCATCCCTAATCCTGTAGCAATTTTTAGGAGCACATCAAATTCTTCTTCATCTACAGTNCCATCAGCAGCGGACATCATTATTGCATCACGTAATGCTAATTTTCCTGCCTTGCCATCATCACTAATTTTCAAGTCGTCAAGACATTCAGAAAGTGTAGGNGGATTTTGTAGATAATCACGAATAGCTGCCCTTTGATTTGGGGACAGTAAAGCAGTCCCCATCCGTTGTTCAAACATAGCCATTTCATCGACAGTAACATCATTATCTATCTTTGCGATGAATGCTAGAAGCTTAGCATAAGCAAACCGTTCGTTCTGTGGGAGGGTGTGCAGCGTGTCTGGCAGCATACCCCTCACCTAGCCTGCCCTCACATCAATCTAGCGTCCAGAAAACGTCANTCATCCTTAGTCTCTACATCTGATGGTTTACCCGTCAAGATATTTCTTAATCTATAATTATCTGATTGAATAGCTTCCATCCAATCATATTTCACTCCTAATTCTTCAGCTAAAACTCTGAGAGCATTGCTGTCCTTAGGTAGACATTTTCCACCAAATCCTCTATTNAATCCAAAAATAGGATCTAAATGTGAATCTCCAATTGGTTGNGCTTGTGTGGACGTAATTATTTCTTTTACCTTATACCAATCTGCATTTAGCCCNGTGCAAATATCATACATTTGATTAGCAAAAATAACCTTAACAGCATAAAATGTATTTTTTGCATATTTTACCATTTCAGCAACTGACGGCTCAACAAAAAATGTCTGATCTGTTTTCAACACTCCTGCACCAATGTGTTGTTCAAAGACTCGATTAGCAACATCTTCATGGTGTGTTCCACAGACTAGAATATCTTGATTACCAAAATCTTCTAAATGACGTCTTTCAACTAGAAACTCAGGAGAATATGCAATTTTTAGATGGGGATATTCATCATGAAATTTTTGAGTTGTACCGGGAACAACAGTACTTTTTATCACTGCAGTAAATCCTTTTGGTAACTCATCTAAGATTGATTTTACGATTGAAAGATCACATGAACCATCGGTGTCTGACATGGGGGTAGGAACTGCAATGTATGCCATGTCTACATTATCTGTAACATCTGATAGGGTGGTTCCTCTAACAGGGTCGTGAATAAATAATTCATGTACATCAGAGAACCAATGTTCCATTGCTCCTCCGACAATTCCAGCACCGATTATCCCTACTTTCATTATACAGCACATCCATTTTATTCTGAACCCATAGGATCAGGATCTCCAGGGCGAATATTGCATGGTTCTGGAGAGAGCAATCCATCTTTTGCTAATTCTGCGGCACGAAGTAATGCATCAGGAGTCCCACAATCTAACCATTCTTGATCTCCAAGATCTTTGAGATGAACATCTCCCATTGCAATGTATATACGATTTAAATCCGAAATAGAGAAACCTTCAGATTCTGTAGAACTCACTTCATCGAGGAGATCCCAGAATCTTTC
Organism: Methanobacteriota archaeon; assembly: GCA_002708015.1. GTDB lineage: Archaea > Thermoplasmatota > Poseidoniia > Poseidoniales > Thalassarchaeaceae > MGIIb-N2. The sequence goes on along the minus strand of PAOK01000049.1, from coordinate 29,473 downwards.
GTCATAAAGATAGATTCCACCAATTGCAATGTTACTAGGAGGATTTGTTGGTTTTTCTACGATGTCTGTTAATTTTCCGTTTTCATCGAAAACACCTACGCCAAATGCCCTGGGGTCATCTACAGATCGTCCAAGTAAAAGACAACCTGGGGCATCTTCAGATTTTTTCCACATATCAACTTCTTCGATTAAATCCGCTGTAGTGATATTATCTGAAAAATATACCATCAAACGGCTGCCTTCAACATGAGGTCTAGCCAAACTAAGAGCATAAGCAACTCCTTGGGGCTCTTCTTCGATCACATAATGGATATTCTCACCAGGCAATCCTACACCTACGTGTTGAGCAATTTGTCCGATAAATCGATTTCCAATTATTGTGATATCTTGTATGCCAGCTCGTCTAATGAATCCAAGTGCAAAATCAATGACTGGCCTTCTATATAGCGGTAACATTGCTTTATGCATGTATCTTGTGAACGGTAAAAGACGAGAACCGTGCCCACCTGCTACAAGAATGGCCTTCATCGGCTCCGGCATGTACTCACCTTCTACTCATGGTTCATGGACTTTCAGAATATTCTTCTGAATTAGATGGAACTGGTCCGCCAAAATGACCTTGCCCAACTAAATCACCTAAACGTTCAACTCCGGCTTCAATTAATTCAGGATCATTTTTTTCAGACCTTTCCCATGATGTTTGTGAAAGTTCAGCAGCAATATNGTCTGCTTCAACCTTAATCAATGTACTTCGTTCTAATTCTCCTTCAAGACCCTCGTGTTCAATCTTCAATTCCATTCCATCAATTGTAGGCATATTTGAATCAAAAGTGTCAGCGCCTCCACCAAAAGCAACTCCCTTAGGATCTTTTCCTCTTGTTTTGTAAATTGCCCCTCCGGTAGAACTAACTTCTTTTGCCAGAGGATCATTTGATGCATTATTGATAATNTGATCAACATTAGACTCNTTTTCATCATCATGTTCTACACGAATACTTTGATCCAAGTCCACTCTNCGTTGATGATCAGCTGCACCCCATGCAATAATCAATAAAATTGGGAATAATAGAACAAATAATATCGAACTTGGAATACCAACTTGGTTCACCAACGGTTCAACATCAATTAGCATATAGATACTAAAAATCCCAATCAACCAAGTAAGTATTAATGAGATAATTCGGAATATTGTTCGTTGAAATTCTGAATCTAATCTATGTTTTAACATATCTAGTTCATCGATTTCAACAGGGATAACCCCGTCCAACTCACTAGATTCCATGGTCAACAATTATCGCATGTCTTCTTCAAGTGCTCGGACCCATGAGTCAGCAATATTTTGTGGCAAATCTGGTAATGTGATTGTACCTTTTTTATTTGAATCTGATACCATAACCGAATCTGCGACAGAGATGGTTTGATGCCTCGGCAATCTTGCAATATCTGATAACAAATCACTCAGCATACCTTGTACCGATCGATTATTTTCTATCACTTCTTGGTTGACTCTTCTTGCATCTTCCATTGCTTGAGCACGCGTGTTCTCATTTCTTCGAGCATGTCCATCCATTAAGACTTCAATCATCTCTTTCATCTGATTCCATTTCTCGGTTTCAAATCTTTGAGATTGACGAATTCCATCCAACAATTCTTGATTTCTTATCATCATTTGATTTTGTTTATCGATGGCTTTCATCGTTTCTTTCATTGCACTTTCCTGAATTGCCAACGCTCTTCTTTGTTCATCTAACAATTTCCTTGCTTCAGGGGCCCCAATTGCATCTCTTCTTGTTAGTTCATCTTCCAATCCTCTTGAAAATTGATTCAACTTGTCAAATTGAACTCTAATATCTCTTAATTCTCGAGANAANAGCTCTGCATTTTTCGCTCGTTCTGAATATAATTGCTTGAATTTTCTATGATTNGAAGCATTATACGGTGCATCAACAAGAGTCGTCACAATTATCCAAGTCGAAATTGTAGGTATTGGCGCTGGCCAAAGAGTCCAAAGGTAATATGCGGAAAAAGATCCAAGAATTATTGCGATTAAACGAGGCATCAATATTCTCTTAGTTTCCAAACTATATGATGAGTAGATGGGGGAACCCCGGGCCCCATCAATCTGCAAAGCCGTAGAGCCCATCACCGAGATGGATAATTTGATTCGAAGACATAAGATGTTCAATTGCTTCTTGGACTTCTTTTGAGTCAAATCCTAGTAAGGAACAAACTTCCATTATTTCATCTTCATGAAGAACAGCATCTTGCGACTCTTCCATTTCTTGAAGAATATGTTCGCAACAGATTCGCAAGATTGGATCATCATCTACTGAATCAATATCTTCAGTTGGAATCATTTCTTCTGATTGAATAACAACAATTTTTGTTTCAATATCAGACTTTGGTTGTTTATACGCATCAAACAAATTCTTTTGATGAGGGTCATTAATGCGTTTTGATTCATTCATTTGCCTTTCAACACGTTCAATCAATCGCTCAATTCGGTGTTGCCTATGTTCCAATTTTAGTTGCTCATCATTGAGTTTTGATACAAGTAGTTCCATTTCCTGATTTGCACATTCTACTAACCAATCATACAAGTTCCAAGAAGGATCTATTCTAAGCATATTTTCCCATAATTCGCGAACTTCAATCGGTAACGAATCGGGATCAATACGAATTTTGGACGAATCCTCAGATGACCCCAGTTCATCCATAGCCAACTAACTCATCACCCCCGTCTATGAACGATTCCCCTGTTTTACCCATTTATCTTTTAGACAGGGGCATTGATGAATGATTACCGATTGGCAAAGTCATGGCCAACCATCGCATCACAGTTTTACCAGGAGATGGGACTGGTCGAGAGGTTACTTCAGAGGCTCTTAATTTATTGAAAGTTGTAGAGCAGCATTCGCCTTTGTCATTTTCTATTACTGAAATTCCTTGTGGGGGGCAATATTATCTTGAAACAGGTGAAGAGTGGCCATCAGGGTCTTTTGAACACTGTAGAGATGAATCTGATGCAATTCTACTCGGGGCAATTGGTTGGCCGGGAGCAGTTAAGCCAAATGGCGATCTTGCTGGCGGACAAGTGATACTGGGATTACGTTCAGGCCTCGATTTATTTGCTAATGTTCGGCCAATAAAATTGTACAACGGGATTCGACATAAAATTCATGGTGAATTCAAACAAGTATGGACTCCAGGATTAGTTGATATGAGTATTATTCGAGAAAATACTGAGGGGTTGTATCAGCCATTACTTTCTCGCTCTGCACATTTGGCCAGAGGAGAGGAGTATTCTGGAATTTCAGATATTTCAATACCAGGAATGGATGGGGAATTTGCNTGGGACCCTCGTCCTATTTCCCGNATAGGTTCTGAAAGAGTCATTCGTTTTGCCTTTGAACTTGCATNACAAAGATCAGGAAACCCATCNGATGGNACNACAAGAGTAACNTGNGTTGACAAAAGNAATGTTACTCGAGGCTGTCAACTTTTTAGGAAAATTTACCGAGAAATAGCTGCTGATTTCCCTAATATTGAAACGGATGAATCATACATTGACGCGTTTACAATGTGGTTGGTCCGTCAACCTGAATTTTATGATGTAGTAGTAGTTCCAAACATGTTTGGTGATATTGTTACAGATTTAGCAAGTGCACTCCAAGGTGGCATGGGTATGGCAGCAAGTGCGAATATCGGTGATCAACATATGTTGTTTGAACCAGTTCACGGTTCTACGCCCAAAAGAGCAGGTATGGGACAAGTGAATCCAATAGCAATGTTGAGTTCAGTTCAACTGATGTTAGAATGGTTAGGTCGTAGAAAAGACGATCCAGACGCAACTATTGTTTCTCAAATAGTAGAGTCGGCTATTGAAGAATTGATTTCCAAAGGAAATCCATTAACCTATGATTTAGGTGGTTCAGCCTCTACATCTGAGGTTTCGTTAGCAATATGTGAGTCAGTAAGTGGTAAACTAAAATCTCATTATGATAACTCTTAGTTTAACTATTGAAATTTTTAAGAATTTCTTGAATAGTATTCTCCAAATTTTCCTTATTATTCCAATTAATTGACTTAACAGAGTTTTGAATTAATGTTTCAAGAAGAATTGGAACACAACGTGTTAATTCATCTACAATAGTTACNGTAGCCATTTGTGCAGTTCTGGATAATGGGTTGAGATCAATGACGCACACAGTTTTCCCCATTGCAATAAGCGCTTCACATCTATCTCCGTCTTCTAAAGGAACAAGAATCGTATCAGCTGATAATATTCCATCTGAATGACATTTAGCACGTGGCCCATCAAGGTTCGGGATTCGACCATCAGGGTCTCCTCCAAGAATTTTCACCTCACTAATTTTGTTCTTTATTTGAGGATATAATTTCAATGCGAGTTGTTGTTGTTCCATTAATGTAGAAAGTAAAACCTCCATTCTTTTCGGNGTTCGATAGTAAATATTGACTTCAACTGGACAATTTAATACTGCGGCACAAGCAATTAGTTGGGGCCCTGCAAGTGCAACTGTATTTCCATTGACTGAGATAACACATTTTTCAGAATTTAGTAATCTATATGCTGTTTCCGTGATCGCTAATCTAGCAGTATCACAGGTTTTCTCTCCCAAGAGATAATCGAATGCTTCACCTCTTCCATGTGCAATCAATGCCGATTCTGCTAACATCCCCTTTGANGCAGCATCAACTAGTTTTTGTCTAGACAACAATGACTCCCTTCGAGGATGTGATTCTGGGATATCGCCCATATTNTCTCCTCGTTGTTTTGATTATTATGATACGATTTCTCTAATACCTTCGTCATCCAATAACATACTCATATCAATNGAAGACACTCCCATGTTGAGTTTGCTAGTTGAAATAACATCCACATCAGTTATTTTCCATTCATCAATATCTTCAAATTTCACATTCCCACTTGCTTCTGTGTATATCCATTCATTATATCCATGACTTTTTAGATCCATTACCGCTTCTTTTGTTTTTACAGGTCCCATATTGTCTAACATGATTACTAGAGGTCTATTTTCGTCTGTTTCCATCATACGATTGCACCATGATTTTGCCACAGTTAATGCCAACGAAATAGAATCAACTTCGATTACTGTAAAGGATCCATGCCACTTGAATTCGGTTGTCTCTATCCACCTTTTCATTGTCTCTTTAGACCGACTTTCTTCTCCTTCNCTCAGTGCTATTTGATCGTTCTCTTTGATCATTACAGCATCNCCTTTTCGAAGACGATGAGTTAATCCTCCCCCGACATGAACAGCCCATTTGTCTAGTAGCCCCCATGATGTTTTTCGAGTAGATGCGACTTTCATTCCACTTAGCCCCTTTGTCCATTTTTCTGTCAAGGTAGAAATTCCAGAAAGCCTTCCTAAGAAATTTAAGATAATTCGTTCAACNGATAGAATATCTCTAGGTGTTCCATCAAGTATTAGAATTACGTCACCGGATTGAAAATGCCCTCCTTCTCTGGCTTGCCATGCTCTATTGATATGAGGGAGATGAACATCAAGAAGACGATTGACGACATGAACTCCACATAATGTTCCAGCCTCTTTAGCAACAACACGAGCTCTTACAGTGAGTTTTGAGGCACCAACAGGAACGAACCCATCATCTTCAAGTAATGTACGTGTCCAACGATCTATACTTTCCAAGAAAAGAGCTGTAGGTTGATCTTCAAACCACAGCATTCCGCTCTGGTCATGCGGCAGTCGAACCTTTTCGGCTGTGGTCGAAAGGTCCCCGGACTCCGAAGAGTCCGTCATGGTGGAATCAGTGTCTGTCACCATGCCTACGAACCCCATTTCATNTTTGAATGATTCCGATTAATTTNTTTCATCTATTTGACTTGATTTAGTGCAGATTCAGCAGCCGCAAGACATGCTAAAATGTCATCAACTGTACTTCTTAAAGTTCTGAGAGAGGTTGAATAAACACGTATTTCCATCTTATCGTCAAGAATAACAATCTCAAANGATTCAGGATCATCAATTTCTATTGAGGCTTTGAGGACCTCTAATTCGTCATGGTTTCCTGCCCAACTTAGTACTGCCTCATGGGACTTCATTAGTTTTCAATTATGGATAACCCATAAGGATGCTCCGACATTATTGGTAAACATGGAGGGCCGAGTTTACCCTTCTAGACCTCTTTTGCTTGAATGGTATGATTGTAATGCAAGAGAACTCCCATGGAGGAAAAACCCCGAACCGTGGCCNGTTTTACTTTCTGAATTCATTCTTCAACAAACGAAAATGGAGGTNGGCCTCAGTTATTGGAGGAGAATGTACGAAAGATTTCCCACACTACATGAAATGTCTATTTCGACATTAGAAGAAGTAATGTTATTGTGGCAGGGTTGTGGATATTATGCAAGNGCAAGAAATTTGCATAAATTGTCAGTAATTATCGGTTCTCGTGATCCTCCAGTCATTCCTTCCGATCCAAAAGAATTAGAGAAACTCCCTGGAATTGGTCCGTATACGTCTGCAGCAATTGCTTCAATTTCCTTTGAATTTCCAATTGCTGCTGTAGATGGTAATGTAAAACGAATATTTTCTAGACTAAATGCAGTAGAACATCCAAATCCGAAAGATGTGCAAGAATGGGCAAACATCAGTCTAGATGAAACTCGTCCCGGTGATTGGAATCAAGCATTAATGGAGTTAGGGGCCATCATTTGTACCCCACGTGCACCTAAGTGTAATTCCTGTCCTGTTTCAGAGAATTGTAAAGCAAAGCTTACNGATGATCCAACGAAATATCCAGCATCAAAACGTAGATCATCAACTAAAGTGAATGGCCATGCGTTGGTTATCTCTTCGCCAGAAGGAATAGNGTTGTCTCAACGTGAAGGTTCTCAACTAGGCGGATTATGGGGGGTACCAATTACAGAAGATCCAAATGGTCTTGAAGCATTATGTANTGATCATAAGATACAATCTCCAGAAAAAGTTGGTGAAATTCATCATGCTTTTAGTCATAGAGATTTTCATCTTCAGGTATGGAAAGTAGATGTACTGAAGGGAGGAATTCGTTCAGACAGCGTACCCATATCACGTTTAGATCAAAGAATTTTGGACGCAGCAGGTTGTGGTGAATCATGACAGAACCAGATTGGGATAATGTACCGTTGATAGCNGGCTCNGGNGGNGTTCTAACTGAAGANNTACGTACATCACATTCTGGTAGAAAGGCATTGATGNTAACCAGACAAGGAAATCCTTCTGAATTTCTNAGTTTATCNAANACAATGGATATTGATGTTGTTGAGATTATTTCTCAAAAAGGACGTTCTAATCCTCGANTACATTTTGGNAGGGGNCGCCTCGAGGCNATTCGNGANGAACTTAGAATGGCNCCNGANTCACATCCATGGTTTGGCATTGATTTGATNCTTGTNAATGCAAATTTAACACCTAGACAATTNGTNAATTTGACTGATTTACTTCAATGTGAAACATGGGANAGNGTCAGATTATTATTNGAATTATTTACTCAACATGCNTCAAGTGTAGANGCNAGNAATCAAGTTAGAATTGCACGNTTGAATGCAGATNGNAATATTTTACGTGAATTAGTAAATCGTGAAACAACTGGAGAAAGACTNGGTTTTGGNGCTGGNGGNAGAACAGGNTGGAANATCGCTCTTTCNGCNTTNAGTCGAGAGTTACANACNNTAAAAAATCGNCANAAAAGNTATGGAAAAGNAATCAANGAGAGNCANAGNCAGAGAAAANCNAGTGGTGCAAAAACTGTAGGTTTNGCAGGTTATACCAATGCGGGCAAGTCGAGTTTGTTTGCTGCTCTCTGTGGTAAACCAGTTTTGGTAGAAGATAGATACTTTTCTACATTAGAAACGACTGTGGGAAGAATGCAGTTTAGCCCTCGAATTTTATTGGTAGACACAATAGGGTTCATTGATGAAATTCCATCAGATCTTCTCGATGCATTTTCTGCTACATTGGAAGAGAGTATTGACTGTGATCTTCTATTACTCTTACTTGATGCATCAGACTCTATTCCTGAATTAATTCGAAAATTTGAGACGTCTAGACGTGAATTATTTGATAGAACAGATCACGATTCAGAGCCATATGATCTCCAAGTAGTTCTAACCAAGTCAGACTCATGTTCTGAAGAGCATATCAAAGAAGTACAGAGCGCTTTACGATTATTTAGCGTTGAAGATGCTGTTGTCACCTCATCATCTTCTTCAAATGGAATAGAAGTATTGAGGTCAGAAATATTGACTCGATTACATGGCCCTCCTATCGAGATGCAAATCACTCACTCATCTCTAGCTAATGCAAGGCCACTTGCGGCTATTGAATCTCAAATTAGAAGAATGGCAATGGTTCGAGAACGAGAAGTGAATGACCAAGGTCTTCGAATGATAGCTTGGATAGATCCTATTGAATGGTTTAGATTACAACAATCATTAGGATCAAGGGTTTCTGAGATTATCAGAAATTCGCAATCTGAATAAGGGGGGGCACGAATAACAGTCTGTGGACGGAGACGAAGTAGCCCCTGAACCTGTGGAAGTCCCACTTTCATCTATTCCTGAGGAAGAGCCTGTATTTGCATCCACTGGAGCAACCCTCATTCTACCTTCTCAGATGCCTCGAGATCCTAGAATGCATGTAGCGTTATTGTTTATTTTATTAGCGAGTATTTTAGGTACAGTAAATGGTTACGATTTCATTGAAGGAGATGGTGGATTAGTAACAGACAGAGGCTTCATTTACAGTCAAACTCAAACTGCAAATTTATTGAGTACATCTGCTCCAGGTTCTGCAATACTTACTGGTGTACTTACATTACATGACGATACTCCTGGAGTTAATTTCACCATTGAAGTTGTCACTCCAGTTATTGACGAAGATGGAATCCAAAGAATTACACGACCATCAGCAACTACCGACTCTCAAGGAAGGTTTCGATTAGAGGGTCTAAATCCAGGATTAATGTCTATGTATGTAGTAAATATGTCCAATCCATCTGAGGGAATGACTCATCGAATATTATTATCTCCAGGAGCACTTTTTGAACCATATGGATTCACTCATCTTAACTTAGATTTTGCAGCTCCAGAAGAGTTTGACTTGATTGAACAGAAATCAAATGGTTTGACTCGATGGATGGATCTTAGTGAAGAACAAAGGGGCAAAGAACTCTACGATCCTACTGCTGCAGCTGTGTATGATATAGCAGGAACGATTTTTATTGGAATATCTGTAATTGCGATTTTCTTTGGAATTACAGGATGGCGTACCAAGAGTACTCTGTTGCTAAGAACTGGAGCTGGTTTGGTATTCTTTAGTCAAGGACACTACTACTCTTCTTGTTGTCTAGGTTTACTTGCAATGTTGACAACATTTGGTTTACATGTCGAAGAAATGTAGTTATTGAGTAACTGTTGAATTTTTCATTCGGTCAAACCATTGCATACCTTTAGAGTGAGTTTCAATCAAACGAAATGCTTTGGAATGCATCTCAATTGATTGCATATATCCAAAAACGGCAAGATCNACAATGTGTGGNGTATCTCCACCAAAAAACGAGTTTTCTCCAATCTCTTCAGTCCATTCATCGAGTAAATGATGCCATAACTCACCTGGCATCATTCCTGTTTTCTTGGTTCTTTTTTTAGCAATAATTCCCCACATGATNGGAAAACCTAGCCAAGCATAGATTCTTCCTGTAAAGAAACCAAATCGTTCGTGTTTTGCTACAGATCTGGTTGTAGATAATGCAGAACCNATTGATCCGTAGAGAATTGGAATAGTTGCATCTTTCATTTTCGTATCTGCCCACTCCATCCATTTATCTCTTCGAACTTGGTCTTCCATCTTCCATAGGTTTCCATTGTTGTAAACCTCGTCTATTCTTTTCATGATAGGAGTGGAATCTACAACAACTTCTCCATCAGACATTTTCCAAACTGGTGTTTTACCCCAGTCACCTGCAAATGAAACACTTTTTTTGATTTTTAGNGGATTGATTTTTACTCTTTCATGNGGAAGATCTAGATGATCAAGAAGTGCTCGAACCTTCCATGTAAATGGACACGTGTTCAACATGTAAAGTGAACCAGCAGTTTCGCTCATGAANCATCTGAAAACATCCTCCTTTGTGAATATTAGTAAACGACCATACTCAAATCTCAAGAGATAGTTCTCTACTCCGAATTTATGGCAGACATTCCAACCTCGGTCATTTCNAGCCTAATTTCAATGGACGGATACGAACAAATGTTAGAAATAGATCGAATTACTGTTGAGTATGGTGTATCTGAAGAAGAATTNATGCAATTAATGGCTAGTGCCAAAGGAGAATCTCCAGAACCTAAACTAGATCCNATTTCAGATCCATCTTTTGCACGAAGTAAATCTGTNGATTATGATTTGGAACCTACTCAAAGTNCGACAGATAAGCCTGAAGCATTGCAAAATGCCCACCGTTTTCGTATGGAATACGACCCTAGCGAATCAGGACGAGCACGNCAATCACAAGTAGATCAAGCAATTGTTTGTTCNGAGTGTAGGTCTCCACTTGGAATACCTTCAATACGTCCAATTCGTGTCACTTGTCCACATTGTATGTATGAGTTATATTTTGAGTCGTAATCAAACTCCCCAAAATCGTCCTTGGGTTTCTTGTCTTGTTGACCAAGATTTCACACCGGTTCTTACCATCCAATAAACAACTATTGCAACTACGGCTAATCCCCAATCGTTGTAAATCACTCCCGGATCTAATTCGTATGTTACTCCGCCTGTTATTTGTCTAGCGACATCTAGTCCTGCCTCAGCAAAAGCGTAAATGACTGCTCCTCCAGCCATAATTTGGAAAACACGTCCTGTTAGGGTACCTCTTCTCCATCTCAGAACTACCATTGACATCGCTACTGCAAGAGAGGCTAGAATTATCCATTGTAGCCCACTATCCATTGCTTCAATTGCGATTTGAACGGTAGATAGACCTGAATCTGCTTGTACAATCGTACGATAGGATTCCAAAATAGCTAGTAGACTAGAGAATGAAGCAAAAGCCCATAGAAGCGATGAAACAATTCCTCCCATAGCACTGTCTCTCATGTCAAGCATCAAACGTTCAAATTGATTTTCAGCTCCAAGACCCTTTGCTAGTAACCAAATTCCGACGATAAGAGGCATTGCACCAATGAGAACTCCGCCTCCCGGCAAGATCATTCCTAAACCAATTATCATCATGAACACAGATAATGGAACAAGAAGTCGTGCTCTCCATTTAGGATCCTCGATGGCCTTCATGATATAGTAAAATGTACCTTCAATACCCTTACTTTGCCTTACGATAATCTTCTCAACATAATCAATTCGAACTCTACTTTGAATGATTGGCATTACAGCTTCATCTTCAGCTCCGTCGGTAACTAAAATAGCGCAATCTGGTTGAAATTCAGAAATTACTTCTTCAAGTTGTTTTGCAATTGCCCTATCTGAGCGAGCACCTACTCTTTCATCTCCTGTAAGTATTGCAACTTCAACAGCATCATTTGGCTCTCCAGAGTCTAAGATTCTGTCATGGTGGTGAAGTGCTCCGAGAATTGCATTTGTATCACTCTCTTCNGGATCTGCAAGTCCAAGTCTTAATGCTGCACTAAGAGTAGATTTCCTTCCAATTACTGGCCCTCTGAGTCCTGCTTTAATTCCGAGATCATTGTCTCGATCAATAGTCAGCACAAGGGTCCGGGTCATCTTCTTCGGGTGTTAGTAAAAAGTACATCCCTATCAAGGGTTGGCCGACTCCGCAGTTTCTTCGTTTGATTCTCTTGATTCTTCTGCCCGGGACCGATCTCTTTGTTTCCACCAAACATATGACAATGGATGCTTCATTTTCGGCTTATCACAAATTGGATCATCTCCAGGTGAAACAGGACATCTTCCATCCATCTTTAATCGACTACAACCAGCTGGAGTATATTCTCTATCATACACATGCCCTATCTGATACCTAGTGGTTTCAGGATTGTAGTCAGGTGCACCTTGAAAGAATGAAGCACACTGCTCTTGCTCAATGCCAATTGCTGCACTAATCGCAGCAAGGAAAACACGACCAGAATGGTTTACATTTTCTCCCATTGATAATTCTTTAATTGCAATTTCCATACAAGGTGGCCAATCCGATCTAGTTGCTTCTCCCGCTTCAAAATCTAATGTAGATCTTGATTGTAGAATAGTTAACACAGCTCCAACCGGCTCACTCAATTTTTCAGCAAACCCTTCATCGATTTTTTCCATTCTTTCATCGCAACGTTTTCTCAAGTCTTCACGAATCCTTTCTTTGATTAGNCNGGCTAATCTTTGTTGACTATTNTCACTATTTGAAGGCCCCATTTCTACCCATCCATCACTCATAGGNCTGTTTGGGAGNCTCCAATAGTCTCCACTAATTCTGGGACTAAGTTCAATAAAATCAGTNAATGGAATTGAATAGATNNTCTCTCCATTTTTGATTTCACTTTGAATATTGGACAAATAAGTGGTAGCAATTTTTTCAAAAATCTGAACATCGCTTCCCAGTAATTTATCTGCTCGAGTGGATTCTCCTTCTGCCCATCTTGCAGTAACTCTTTCGTCAAATGTGGCACATGCAACCATCATTGCATAAAGGAACGAAAGACTCTCTGACATTCTTCCAAGTTCTGTACTAAGATCTCCAGATCGTTGTTCAATTCCATCATCATGNAGGACAGATTCCTTCACCCNCATATCCCCTTTACGNCGNATATCAGATAACCANGCGGCTGAAAGTAGATCTTCCATACTAATTCCGTTATCAGATAATATGGTTCGAGTATTTTCAGCTGATTGAGGTAAAAACGGATAGCGTGCAAGCACTTTTGCATCTTCAATGAGAGGAGGACGCAACGGCATGGGCATGATTCTCAGGCATGAAGTAACACGGGGGTTCTTCAACGCGACCGGTCTGTAAGCACCATGAGCCCACATGAGGTTCGTTCCATTGGTATGAGGGTCCAAGATAGAGTTCGAGCCCAGTTTTCATGGCCTTTAGAATCCGATAGAGAAAGTGCAATGATGCTTTTACAGAGTGTTAACTCACTATCATCAAAGGTTCCAGATTGGACAGAAGAAGAGAGAGAAAACAGCATTACTTCTCTTCAAGAGAGATTACTAAACGGTCCAATTGCTGCTGTTGGTGCAGCGGTCAATTCCGATGAGATATTATCTGCCTTGAACTCCGATCATCGATTTATTTTTGCAGATGGTTCAATAGGAATTATTCAGGAATTTGAAAATGAGATTAGAGAAGAAATATGGTCAAAGACGTTGGCATTAGTTACTGATGCTGACGGCCATCCATATATTTCTCAAGCATCGGAACGGAAAATAATGCATATTTTACATGCTCATGGAGACAATGAAGATGATTGGTCGGAATTAGTCAAAGAGATATCAGAGATGAAAGCACCGCCTAGATTGATTTTGACTCACCAGACTCCAGATAGAATAGAAGGAATGCTCAATCCTGGAGGATTTACTGATGGTGATCGTACAATATGTTTGATTGGTTTCTTAGGGGTACCAATTTCACAAATTTCACTGTTAGGATATCGTAGTGATATTGTTGGCCAATGGTCAGGAGCAACAGATCCAGAAAGAAAATTACGAAAACTAATATTCATGCAAGAGGTCATTGATAGATTGTTAGAGGGGGCACCTAAGTGACTGATGATAATTCACGAAAGTCCGCGATTACTACAATCGTTACTTTTGTTCTCCTGAACATAATTTGGACAGGAGCACTGACATCAGCAGCCGACCAGCATCTTATTTCTCCAAATAGTGATATTGTAACAGAATATCGATTTGATGGCCCTGATATTCTAGGAAAAGAAATCCCATTTCATGTGTTTTACGAAATTAATGAGGTAGAAGGAATGGGATCTTCCGAGGTTACTATTGAACTGCAGTTGTCAGATGGAACCATCATCGAAGTTTATGATGGAATTTCAAATGCATCATCTACAGAAACTTATTCTTTGCTACCTGGCCCCTCTTCATTTTTGATTAGCATAAAACAAGATGGTCAGATATACCCAGTTCCTTCAGACATAGTTGACATCGATCTTAGAACAGAGATGGAGCTTTACACTCCAATTCGCATTGAAGGATACATTGTTGCCAACATACTTGCATTAATCTTGATAGTAACTGACAGAACTCTTCGTTCATGGGCAAAATCTCGTCGATTGAAACGAGGCTCACCNATTGTACGTAAATTACGTCAGGANTGGAAAGAAGTCGAGAAATCAATTTCTGGAGGAGACCCAGTTGATGTAGATGATTTACTTTCNGAATCNACTTCNGCATCNAATTTGATGTCTAAACGACGCAATTGGTCTGTNGAAGAAACAGAACCAGAAACGGAAGAAGGAGATCAAGACATGGAGGATGCGGNTGCCGAATTAGAGTCGNTAGATGAACTTGGAGAAGGTGACGAATCTAGATTACAAGGTAAAGCTACACTAGATGAAGATGTAGATACGATTAGCGATTTGTGGGACAAACTAGGNGATGGACAAAACAAAAGACGAGGTCCTTAGTCAAAGAAAATCATCTAACGTATAGACTGTAACTCTATCATTTTGAAANACGGACTCTACACTATCTGCCATCCAATCNACATATTGTTGAGTGTAAGGATCAATTCCGAAATTATCGATTACATGATTGATTACGCCAAGATATTTTCTTACTGCTCCTTGNGAAACAGTAAGAATCAGATTACCTCCACATCGAGATTCTTCCATTCGACTCGAATGGTGACCATGTAATCCTCCACTTGCTCCTTGCATTTGGATACATTTTCCNGCCANTGGTAATCTTCTGTATGAATGNTTACATTTTGCACATCTAACTTTTTGTCTGCTAAATGCATTCAAATTTCCTCTNACATCTGGGAGTAAATGGGAACCAATTACAGTCGAAGCAACAATCCTTGCATCTACGCTACGTAATTTACGGCCAAGGGCTAATTGCGCACTCATTTTGTCGGTCATACTGCCTAGAGTTTTGTAAGCTGAGTTTACTGGGCCTGCATCTAATGATTCTAAATCGTGAGAGAAACCATATCCTCGTACTGCACCAACAGTTCCAATTCGATTGTTGACGAGATCAACTAATTTTTTATCCATAATTTGTCGAGGATGGGGAGAATCTAATGTTTCCAAATAAAATTCCTTGGAATAATTCCATCCTGCATCAACATGCAATGCTTCTTTGTCTAATTCCATTGGATTCAATCTTGTCGTCAATGTCAATGGAGCATCCATCCGTCCACCTCTAGAAGACGGGAGAATAATTCGACTGAAATTCAATAGTCCATCGAGTAGTAGCATGACACAGTCTTCATCTCCATCACAATTTCTTCTCTTTGCTGCATGGAATAATGTGTGACCATATCCAGCCGATGCATTTGTCCATCCAATAAATCGACATAGTACTCCGCCTGAAGTATGCGGAGCAAGTGCAATACCAAGTTGACCAACCATATCATCGATGGTTTTTGCATTAAATTCTGGTTCCATCTTGTAAAATCTAACCAAGAGATCATCTAGATATTGACTGATTTTTAGTAGATGTTCTCCTCCATCTCTGCTAGGAATAAAATCCTGAGGAAATAATTCTAAGATTTGAGTATCTTCTTTCAATTCATCTCCTCTAATATCATGAGTGTATCCCAATTCGACTAATTTCTCAACTGATGTACCAATTTCTATTGGTCTAAAATGAGTTACTGGGACATCAATCATATCGTAACGAATGGTACCATCCCTAAATGCAGATACATCATGAATTGCTCTTAGAATTCCTTTCTCAATAGGTTCAGGATATTGAGCTTTGGAAGTCAGTCCCTTCATTGCCTTGATTCGTTCAGGCAACCTGTCAAGTCCAAGTGAAATTCGCTTGACTTCTAGGATATCAGCGAGAGGAATAGTTGTTAATTCACCCATCCGATTTCGAAGATGTCCTCCACGCCTATCTGCTGGAACAGTTCTNCCTCCACATTCTTGAGGTTCATTTGGTATAGTTCGATGATGACAACGAATATGTGGAGTTTCTCTATCGCATCTCAAGCATCTTCTNGGCCCAACAGTTACTCGAATAGATCCTTCTCTAGATACTGCAGTTGCCAACAATCGTTGCGGGCCTCCATAATTTTGAATTGGGTAGAGTGCATGTGCTTTCTGCTTCATTTCTCTGGGTGCGGACTTCTCTGGACGCCCCATTCGACAACCAATTCTACATGGAGCAGCATCTATCCACTCCAATGAACTAACATTGTTTACAATCCAAAGACTATTCATCACATTGTTTTCATCAATCTCAATTTTTGCATTATTCAGCCCTTCTTCATCATCTGGACCTGGGTCTTCAATTGCATCTTGTGCCTCTTTACCTGCTAATTCCGTTGCTGCAATATCTTCTCCTCTTTGCCTTGCTGCAGTTTCTGCTTGAATCCTAGCAGTACGTCGTTTTTCATCAAGTATCCTATTTCTTTCATTCTCTAATTTAACAATATTTTTTGCATTATCAATACTATTCATTTTTGATTGGATTAAATTTCTAATATCTTTTCCTTCTGTGATTTTTCCATCATTAATCGAAAACNCAAGACCATGTAATAGACCATTCCAATAACNTTCGATAACAATATCATCACTTTCGTGTTGATGTGAAATTCCCAGACACATTAGTACTGATTTTACTAGTCCATGTTGATTGAATCCGAGATTTGGAGATATTTGCTCCAATTCAATCTCAGAAATTTTGTACTTTCCGACATCCAATATCTCTGTTTTTTGATTTGCTGAACTATCCTTTCTTCTAAGATTAGTTTGATTGTTAGTAATTGTGTCAACTATCGGTGTACTTTCGATGATCATTGGCGCTGTCCATCCAAGAACTGCATCTGGGATCCGTAAATTTCCATTTTCGATAATTGCTTCACTTAATGCATCAATGAATTTTGGTAGTATGAAAATCGGCAAATCAGACCATTGTGGATTATGAGATGGATGAATGCCTACATTCCAACGTTTAGAAATTTCAATTGCTGCATTCCAATCAACTTCAATATGACGAAGTGAATTGTGCCAGTCACGTAGCTGCCACTCAACTTCCAGTCTCTCAGATTTACTTCGTAATCTTCTCTTTAGTTCCCAGGGTGAAGATCTTTGAAGGTCTATTTCTTGAAAACTCAAAATTGATTTGAGAAAGTCCAAGTCATCTTGGTCTTTGATTGAATCCAATACTTCGGATGCCCACCATTCGGAAGTAAATGCAGATGGAACGAGTGTCTTGTTG
Source organism: Methanobacteriota archaeon (assembly GCA_002708015.1). Classification (GTDB taxonomy): domain Archaea; phylum Thermoplasmatota; class Poseidoniia; order Poseidoniales; family Thalassarchaeaceae; genus MGIIb-N2. Next base: position 12,053 of record PAOK01000049.1, on the reverse strand, counting down.
TTTTCCAAGAATTCACCAAATCCTAGCATCAATTCACCATTGTCCCAAATGGCTCGTACTTGGTCTTCAATTTCATTCCATTTTTCTTCTTCATTTACTCTAACGAAAGTCCCATCATCTAAGAGTACCATTGGACCATCTATCTCAGTACATGGTGTTACAGCACATGCTTTACCAGGGCGTTCAATCTTCATTTGTGTCCCTACAGAAATGAATGAACTCATTGCTTTCATGGATACCGGATTCATTCCAGCAGCAGCTAGTCCGGATGCTCTAGGCCTCCCATATCTTAATCGAAACCCACCAGGCTCGTTTGGCATTCCAAAAACAGGACGACCGGCAATGATATCTTTCATGAATCTAGAATCAGTTTTGATTACTTTTGATACAAATTCGTTTTTTCCCTGAGAGTCTGATTTTTTCCCTCTATTCGCAAATTCACTGATGAATCCCCAACCTGGAATTTCTAGTCGTTCAACATGTTTCTGAATCTTTGGTGCTTTGAGACATAACCCTTCTCCAATTACTAGAAGAACACCTCCTCTTACTCTCCCGTCATCGATATTCCTTACTTCTCGATAACCTGCACACTCGATGTCTTCTGTTGATTCTCCATTAATCATCACCGGACATGACTTTACGATTACATCAATTTCTTCGGGAGTAGGTTTGTATTGCATTCCTGCACGATATAGTCCAAATTCTTCCTTGACTCGTTCAACTTCTGCAAATGTCGGCTCATATTTCGCAAGACCTAATTCTGAACGAATCATATCACCAATCAGAACTGCCATTGCTTGAGCAGTTCCTCCAGCAGCTCTAATCGGACCACAAAAATCGATGGATAAAAAGGTGGAACCGTCGACATTATTCAACAATCTGACTTGNCCGATTCCTTCCAATGGAGCAACCAAGATAGCTTCAGTGAGGATAGCAAGACCTACTCTCAAGCCAGCATCAATGGAACGTTGTTGATCTCCAGTTCTTTCCATCATTTGGTTAGAAACCTGACATGCTATTTTGATCGCAGTAGTTTCGCGATCTTCTTCTTGCAACATTGTTCTGATGCTTTCAGCAATTTCTAGACCATCNAGATATTCTTCGAGNAATTTCTCTGTTCGATCTGCTAAATCTATCGCCCTTGGTATTTCTACTTCAGTAGAAAAATCAAGCCCCTTCTCCCTTGCTTCACTTGCAAGAGTATACAGTCTCTCAGTTTCACTATCCAATTGATTGTGGTATCTTTCCATCTCGGATTGGAGCCTTTCTTCATCGAAAGCAGAGGTTCCAATGCCGCTCATTCCCAACCCTCAGGAAACTATTCTGTGGAATGACGCTACATGAACAAATCGCTAAATGGCTGGGAACCTTCATTCATCGTCTAAGTTAGGAAGTGACATGGCAGAGTCAACAACCCCTGAGAGTGCTAGGGCCACTTTAGCAGATCGTGTTAGAAACCTAGCTTACCTGTATCAGCCAGATGATCCATTTACTCTTGCATCAGGTAGAGTTTCTCCGCATTTCTTTGATATGAAACCAGTAATGTGTGACCCTGAATGTGCTCACTTGCTTGGAGTTTTGATTCATGATAAGATAAACGAGATTGGATCTATTGATGCAGTTGGAGGATTAGAATTGGGAGCAGTTCCATTGACAGGGATTGCGATTGCAAAAGCCCCTTCAGGAAGTGGATTGAGGGGATTCATCATTCGAAAAGAGCCCAAGGGAAGGGGAGGTCGAAAAACCGGAAACCCTCCTGGGATTGAAGGTTCTACACTTGTATCTGGGGATAAGTGTCTGATTTTGGAAGATGTCACAACTACTGGCGGCTCTGCATTACAAGCATGCCAACGTTTGGTGGAAATGGGTTGTGAAATTGTTGGTTGCATCACCATTTTAGATAGAGAAGAAGGAGGTTATGAAGCCTTTACCGATGCTGAAATCCCTCTTTATCCGTTACTCACTTTATCTGATATTGTCAATGCATGAGGCTAAATCCTTCCTAATGCTCGCANGGGCATGGCAGGAACAAACGTCCTCATGAAGACAACAGCAGGAGACATCACGATTGAACTATTTACAGATACAATGCCCATTACAGCAGGCAATTTTCTAGATTTAGCAGACAAGGGTTACTACAATGGCCTTCATTTCCACAGAGTAATTCAAGGATTCATGTTACAAGGCGGATGTCCAAATTCCAAGGATCCAAATTCTCCACGAGCTGGTACAGGTGGTCCAGATGGAGGAGGAACATACACAACTTCTGATGGTCAAGCCATTGTACGGGATAGAGGAGGAAATATTCCAGACGAATTGACTCAAAAATTCAGTAATGAAATTGGAACTCTTTCTATGGCAAATACTGGCCGTCCAAATTCAGGAGGATCTCAATTTTTCATCAACACAAAACACAACAATTTCCTTGATTGGTTTGGTCCAGGTCAATCCGCTCATCCGGTTTTTGGAAAGGTAGTTTCCGGAATGGATGTCGTAACAGCAATTGAAACAACTCAAACTGGATATGGAGATAGACCTACAACTCCTCAAGAAATCATTTCAGTTACTCGANTCTGAGTGATAAAAATGGCTGGCCCAGTGCTGGTAATACATGGAGGTGCAGGGGGCGATGGTCCTTGGAAAGGCATGACTTCTCTTGATCCGGGTCGAATATCTTGTATGGAAAATGTGTTGTCTACAGTTGGTAAATTTCTTTCAGAGGGCATCAGTGCTCTAGAAGCAGTTACAATTGCTGTAGAGATGATGGAAGATGAACCATTATTCAATGCTGGCAAAGGGTCAGTATTGGATGAAAATGGACAAGTTACGATGGATGCAAGTATTATGCGAGGTTCAGANCAAGCCGCAGGATCTGTAGTTAATGTCTCCAAAGTCCGTCATCCTATTCGAGTTGCAAATGCATTATTGCAACGTGGTTGGCCAGTTATGTTGAATGGAATTGCTGCAGATAATTTTGGGATTGAAGCAGGCGTGGAAGCAGTAAATGCAGATTTTTTGGTTACAGACCTCCGNCAAGCTCAATGGAAGAAATGGCATGATACTAGAGCCGCTATTGGCTCAACTGATGAAGACGATTCAGTCTTAGATCATGATCTTGAAGGAAGAGTTGAGACTGAATTTAGTGACGAACCCCAAGGAATGGGAACAGTAGGAGCAGTTGCGTTAGATGTCTTGGGAAATCTTGCAGCAGCAACGAGTACTGGAGGGATGACTGGCAAACCTTCTGGGCGTATTGGAGACACACCAATCATAGGAGCAGGGACGTGGGCTGATGAGAGAATTGCNATTTCTTGTACGGGAGTGGGAGAAGCATACATTCGAACNTGTGCTGCACATGAATTAGCAATTCGAATGAGGAATCCCAATTCGAATCTTGCAGAAGAATCGAACAAAGTATTGGATATGGTAGCCCCATTTGGTGGACGAGGTGGATTGATTTCAGTTATGGCTGATGGAACCGTGTGTCTCNATTTCCAAACCACATTGATGTATCGAGGAACATGGAAGGAAAACGAAATAGAAGTAGGAATAGGCCCCTAATCAATTTAGATTTATTAATTATTGAGAAAAAAGGTCAACTGAGTTCTATTGAAAAGTATATAGTTAACACCATTTTCCGTGAAATCAATGGCAAATCGAGACAGCAGGAAATCTGAAGTTCGACGATTACAAATGACAGGAGGCTCTACGTTTATCGTTTCTCTACCAAAACGTTGGGTAATTGAACATGGTTTGATGGCTAAAGATCAAGTTAGAGTTGAGTGGAGACCATCAGGTAATTTACGAATCATTCCAGAAGCATCTCCAATTACCCGTCGACGTGAAGTGAAAATTGAGTTGGACAATTTACCTGAGAAATTGGCAATCGATCACTTAATTGCAGCATATCTATCTGGAGCAAATCTAATTCGTGTGTATCGAAAAAAGGGGTTCGGTGCCGCCGATAGAAAATTGTTGAGACGCTTTATTTCAATAGGTAGAGGAATAGAAATTGTTAATGAAACAGATCGAATTATTGAGATTGAATCTCTGGTAAATGCAGGCAGCCTTCCAATCGTTTCTTCCTTGAATAGGATGTATTTGTTGATTCGAACTGTGTTAAAGGATATATTGGAATCTTTCACCAACAGGGATCCTAGTTTCTTGGAGGATATTGATGACCGTGAGGATGAAGTGGATGCTTTACGCTTGTTGATAGAAAGACAAATTGGTGAAATTATTGAAAGTGCATACCTAGAAGATTCGGCAGGAATCAACCGTTGGGAAGCAGCAGAATTTGGGAATCTTGTACGAACCTTTGAACGAATCGGAGATCACGTTTACGCATTAGGAATTTTAGCTCANGACAGTGAAAAAGCATCATTGATTGATGTACAACAATTACCATTTTGCTTAATCACTTCATGGATAACGGATTTCAAAGCAATCAATTCAAACATTAAACGATCAAATCTGAAGGAAATTCATGATGCAAAAATTCAACTTCGAGAGAAAATGAAGACATTATCAAATTTTGAAGATGAACTTTGGTCCCAAGATAATACCGTAAACGCACTTTACCTTCATCGTTGTTCAGAGTCCATTAGAAGATTATGTGCATATGCTAGTGATATGGCTGAAATATTGTTGAATATATATACTCATAAGAATTCAGAAATAACAATTATCGAATAATCTATATTTTCTATATAGATTCTGTTTTCTNTAAATTATNTCTTGTGACTTTGTCGGAAGGCTATGGAACCTCTCACAATGATGTTAGTTGCACTTGCACTGATTGTTTGTGCCTACATGNCATGGAATATCGGAGCAAATGATGTTGCAAATGCTATGGGGACCTCTGTCGGGTCTCGCGCTCTTACTCTCAAACAGGCAGTGGTTATTGCTGCAATATTCGAATTCTGTGGTGCATTTTTCGCAGGTGATGCTGTTACGGATACGGTAAGAAAGGGGATTCTAACAGTAGATTTCCTAGACCCAATGGTTGATGAGTTATTTTCTTTCGACATTGCTTTAGGATTTATTGCTGCAATGATGGCTGCGGCTACGTGGCTAACGATTGCAACTAGATTCGGNCTTCCAGTATCTACTACACACTCCATAATCGGAGGAATTATCGGAATAGGCTTGGTCTTAGAAATCAAGCACAATACTAGCCTAATCAACTGGGATAAAGTTCAGACCGTGGTTATGTCTTGGGTTGCGAGTCCTTTGTTGGGAGGTACCATTGCATTTTTCTCCTACTGGATCATCAAGAAGTCCATTCTTGAGTCAGAAAAACCTGAAGATCGATCANTGTGGCTCGCTCCAATCCTTGCCTTCCCTACTTTCTTCGTACTGGGGATAGCTCTCCAATTCAAAGCTCTCAAAGGCTTCTTTTCAAGGGCCGAATCGAATGGATGGATTGAAGATAAAGGTGCGTGGCTACCATACAATCCTAAAGATAGTGGAATACCAGGTAGTTGGAATCCATTAGCTGAAACTGCATGGCTTCCATTGAATTCAATCCTTTTAGCAACTGCTATTGGTGCTGCAGCTAGTTTAGCACTTTACTTTGTCCTTCGTCGCATCGACATTAAAGAAGAAGTTCGTGGATTCCGTGGAGTTGAACGCATTTTCGTTTGGTTACAAATTATCACTGCCGCTTATGTTGCTTTTGCACACGGTGCAAATGATAGATCAAATGCAATTGGACCTATGGCAGCAGTTTGGCAAGTTTTGAGTTCGGAAGGTGGCCAGTTGTTAGAAGAAGCCGATGTCCCACTATGGCTTGTTTTACTCGGCTCTGCTGGAATAGCAATTGGTGTCATGACATGGGGTTGGAGAGTCATGGANACAATTGGAAAGAAAATTACTGACATTACCCCTACTAGGGGCTTTGCTGCTGAATTTGGTGCTGCAACAACCATTTTGATATTTTCAATGCCATTTTTAGCAGTTCCAGTTTCAACAACTCATACACTCGTAGGTGCAGTTGTAGGTGTAGGGTTAGCAGGTGGTGCTAAAGCTGTTGATTTCCGTGTGTTTGGAAAAATTGCTGCCTCTTGGGTTGCGAGCGTACCTGCTGCTGCCTTCGGTTCAGTCGTGCTTTTCGTTGCTGCTACCCAAGGAACCGATACAGACGCGAATGCCCTGAATATGATTGTAATCTTGCCCATTGCATTCATTGCAATTGGTTATGCAATATGGAAGAGTTCTGGAGAAATTCATGTGGAAGATGCACTTTCTGATGCAGGAGGAAGTGAAGAAAAGGACACAACTCCTTTCGAAGTATTCCATCAACATGCACAAGCAGTTGAAAAGACAGTCAACCATATGCTTGATGCTGTAAACAAAGCATGTGATGGAAAAGATCCTAGTGACGATATCCAAGCAACAATTGATTCAGAATTGGATGCAGACAATATCAAGTCTGAATTAAGACACCTTGTGAATAAAGATATGAGATTTGGGATCCAAGTACGTTCTGAAGATTTCCTCCATATGCTTACACGTCAAGATAGAATTGCTGATTATGCGCAAAATGTTGCTGAAAAATTGGCGTTCCGCCCATTGTTTGACAATAAACAGGCCAAAAAGAATCTCAAGAAGATGGCAAAAGCAGTAGCCGCTACTGTGGAGAAATATGAGGATACAGTCGAAGCTTTGAGAGATTACACAATAAGTGGTGAAACCAAGGCAGCAAGAAATTCCATTCTTGAACTAATCAGGGAAGTAAATCTCATGGAACACGAAGCAGATTTGGTTGAAGCAATGGCTGCTGGATATGTATTCAGCAATGGAGATGATGAGCCGTTAGCTGCGATGCATATGTATCGTGTANTGCAGCGTTTAGANGATGTNTCNAATGCNTGTGAGAANGCAGCAAATGCCTTCTTGGCACATCTGGACAAGTAGACTTNCCCATCGGAATTAAATTCCGAGATTAATTGGGAACCACATGAGCGGAGGTGCAAACAGGGCTTCACCAATTGGCCTAGTCTGTATTCTGTTGAGCTTCAGTCTAGTGGGATGTGTATCAGATACACAACCAACAGAAGGGTTCGAATTAATTGTTGATTTTGAAAATACGAGTGGCACGATTNTTCATTCATATGTCGACGGAGATCTCGTTTCTACGTCTAATGTGCTTCTTGATTTTGATTTTTCAAATACGGTATCATCCAACCAATTGATAGAATTTGGAATCCAATTAGTGCATAATGGGGATACAACTTCTGTTAACCCGGATTTAACTTCTCAAATTTCAATTGAGTTCACTCATCATGGAATTTATGAGATTATAGCATACGCAATCGGTGAGAATGGTCATGAAGAAAGCAAATCGATTATTGTTCGAATTGAAAATGAAATCAATTGGTTAGAATCCAATACGTATAATCCTAAACCAATAACAATTAATCCAATTCCGAATCCTCTTGGTATTTTCCCGGCATCAATAATCATCGATTCAACCATAGAAAATCCAGTGTTAATNGAAAATATTGGNGGAGGTCGTGAGGTTGAAGTCACTTGGAGTTTATTTGATCAGCAAGAAGATGCGTGCCAAACGAAAAATGACATCATCTATGAAGGAGAAGAAGTTAATTGGAATACTATTCATTTCAATACATANGAACTCCATGATTTAACCATTAGTTATGATGAAGGTCAGGATTACATCAACATCGATCATACGATTTTGATTCAATACAGTGCCATTGAATCATCTCCTACAGTTTGAAGATTCTATCCATATACTACAGGAATATGTAGACAATCACCGATTAAAGCTGCTCTCATGGCAAGATGTAAGTGAACTTGGTCGACAAATCCAGAAACACCTCCAACATATTGCCCGTAGTTATCAAAGCCCTCACCAACACTTTGATTGATGATTTGAGAGCAACCGCCTTGGTAGAAAACTGGAACAGGACGATTTGTATGACTTTGACTACCATACGGATCAGATTTGCTCGGTCCCCAATAATGGCCCATATGCTCTATATCTCCACCCATTGCTAAATCAAGGGCACTATTTGATCGAATAAGATTGGGAAAATCATCTGTCAATGTGAGATAGTGGTCATGATCAGCAGTAACTACTAGCATATTTCTTTCCCATCCTCCATTTTCACCAATCCATTTAATCACATTTTCAACGGCTTTATCGAAGTCATTTACTGCTCCTATCAGGGCATCAATATTGTTAGAATGACCAGCCCAATCAATATCCCCTGANTCTATAGTAGCAAAAAAGCCTTGATTGTCTTCATCACAGGCATCAAGAATAGCATCAGTCATNTCGGCAAGTGAAGGATTTTCATCTATTTCNTTGGCAATATATTCCTCTTTGGTCATNGGACCATAATCTCTTGAACGGTCGCTCGGAGGCCCATTTTTTAGATTTAGACCCCANCCACTTTGTTCNAAGGAACCATTTGCCCCGGAGTAAGGGAGATTTGCCTGTCCAATACTTCCGTAAAGGCCCAGAATTCTAGCATCTGTTTCTGAGTCATGAGATTGTGCTGCAGATTTCAGTAGNTCAGAAGCTCCTGGACTATTGAGTAACAGGGTATGGTTTTCATTCGATTCAAAGGAATCAAGGTATGATGAGTGGACATAATGATCACCAACNTGTGTATTTGGGTTTCCAGTACCTAACATGATGTCGAGTCCGTTTGCTTGGTTGAACCAAGAAAGAATGTCATCTCCTGCTCTAGATGATGATATTGAATCCCAATGTAAGCGATCACGACTGTTGACTTTAGCATACGTAGAGGCAGGTGTTGCGTGAGTAATTGGAACATTAGATGCAACTCCCAAACACATTCCATTATCNGATGCTACGTTGGTAAGACTGCTTCTAGGACGTTCGTACAGCCCTACACCTACNGCACCTTTGAAGGTCTTAACACCNGTCATTAATGTGGTAGCAGTTTGGGCACTATCAGGGTCATCTTCTGTGATATACATTGGGTCAAATGAAGTACTTCCNTTGTTCGAAAAATATCTCGAGTCCCATGGTGTTGTACCTCCTAATTCAATGTTGTATCTAACAAGATTGTTTCTAGGATCGAACTCTATATCTCTGTAATCTTCGCTNGCTGTCGGGACGTTGCTACCTGTATCTTCTCGCAAACTGTTTCGAGTTGAACCATCAACGATGGTTGAGTAGGTTGTTACACTTTGGAATCCTGATAGTTCTTGCATAGCAAGACCACTGCCCTTTCCTTCAGTGTAGAAATCAGAGAGTAAATTCCCTTGGTTTCCTTCCATTACTTGATTGTAAATTGCAGCCATACGGACCATTTCCCACCCCATTCCATCTCCAATCATTAATATCACATTTTTACTAAAATTACAACTTCCATCGTCCTCAGTAGCATTTACGTCGAAATTTCTAGCGTTAATATCTGTACATCCCTCGGATACAGAAAGCTCCTCATCTTCGGATTCAACAGTAGTAGATACATTATCTGACAAACATGTCCCATCATTCTCTGTTGCATTAGGATCAAAATTCGAAGCCGTAGAATCAGTACATCCAAGTGTTTGAATTATAGGCTCCACCTCTTCGTTAATACATCCTGCCATTGGACCAAGCATCATCAATACCAGAATCAACGCGATACTGCGACCCATGATTTGGAATTATAGAATCACAGAATTTAGATTATGTGTCAAGGGGAACAGTCAAGTTCGTTCTTTTACACGGGCATTCATGGATCTGAGTACAGATGAGGCTTTGAGAAGAGCAAAACTGAATCTTTCAGATAGAGATCAAAAAGGGATCACACGAAAAGAATTGAAAAAAACCTCAGATGATGGATCATTGGAATGGGCATATTATCTTCCTGATAAAAAACGATTAAAGAACGAGAAAAGAATTGCTGAATGTAATTCATTAGCAATTCCTCCAGCTTGGAATGATGTATGGATATGTCCGGATGACAGAGGGCATATTCAAGCAACAGGAGTAGATGATAAGGGCCGTTTACAATATCGATACCATCCAGAATGGATCGAAATCAAGGCAATAATGAAATTTGATGGAATTTCTGGGTTTGCTGAAATTTTACCTGGTTTAAGATCACAAATAAATAAAGATTTGAAATTAAAAGAAATGACACTGGAAAAGGTAAGTGCATTGGTAGTTAGGCTGATGGATCTTTACTATATTCGAGTCGGTAGTGATGAATATGCAAAGTCAAATGATTCATACGGATTAACTACCTTGAAAGAAGGACATTTCAAACGAATTACTGGTAAAAAAGCAGAAGGAAAACATGATGCAATCTTTTCTTTTACAGGTAAATCTGGAAAAGATTGGAACATTATCATTGAAGATGATGATTTAGTTCAAATGATTCTTGAAACCAAAAAGCTTGGCGATGAGGATAAAGATCAAGATCTATTTTATTATCACAATTTAGAAACAGATAATCATAACGATTTGAAAGCAGATCATATCAATTCCTATATTCGAGAAACAACAGGTAAATCATTCACTGCTAAAGATTTCAGAACATGGGCTGCTTCGTGGAAATGTGGCTCACGATTAGCAAGCGTTGCTTCAGGAATTTCTGGAAAAGAATTAGATTCATGGTTAGAGAAATTAAAGGAAGTTGAAGCAATTGAGAAATTAATTTCTGAAGATGGAAAGATTCCTATTGATAATGAAACTGATCGAAATAAAGCAATGTTGGCAGTAATTGATACTGTGGCGGCTGATTTGGGAAATACAAGAGCAGTTTGCCGTTCGTCATACATTCATCCCTTTTTCATGGACTCATTCATAGATGGTTCTCTTAAGTCCAAGTGGGATGTAGCAAAAAAGAAAGCTACCATCAAGGGAATGAAAAAAGACGAAGCAACCGCACTTCATGCTCTAAGGGGTTAAACACACGAAAGGGGTATAATCCTCGCTTGGTAAGAATATACCATGGGAGAGCGAATTGAACGAGATACAATGGGCGAATTGAGCGTTCCTGACGATCGGTATTGGGGTGCACAAACGGCACGTTCGTTAATGAATTTCGATATTGGTAATGATTTGATGCCTCGCGAGGTTATCCGTGCTTTTGGGATATTGAAGAAGGCCGCTGCGAGAACCAACAAGGACTTGGGGACCCTAGATTCAAATCTAGCGGATTTAATTATTTCAGCAGCATCAGAAGTAGTTTCAGGAGATTTAGATGACCATTTCCCTCTCAGCGTTTGGCAGACAGGATCTGGAACTCAATCAAATATGAATACAAATGAAGTAATTGCAAACCGTGCTATTGAGATGACAGGAGGGGTTTTAGGAAGCAAAACTCCAATTCATCCAAATGATCATGTCAACAAGGCTCAATCTAGTAATGATACATTTCCAACTGCGATGCATATTTCTGCTGCCGAATCAATACATCACCATGTTTTGCCTTCTGTCAGAGCGCTTCGAGATGCATTGGCTGAAAAGGCAGAGGAATGGCAAGATATTGTCAAGATAGGACGAACTCATTTGATGGATGCAGTACCTCTCACATTGGGACAAGAAGTAGGCGGATGGGTTGCTCAATTGGATGCTTCAATTAGCAGAATAGAGTCAGCATTGGAAGATTTATTCGAAATTGCATTGGGTGGAACTGCTGTTGGAACCGGTCTAAACACACATCCAGAATTTGCTGAAAGAGTAGCTGCTGATATCGCTTCTCAAACCGATTTACCTTTCCGTTCAGCATCAAATAAATTTGCTCAACTTGCTGCACATGATTCTGTTGTAGCAATGAGTGGTGCCCTTAGTGTATTAGCAGTTTCATTGATGAAAATTGCAAATGATGTACGATGGCTTGGGTCCGGACCTCGGAGTGGTCTTGGTGAATTGGAGCTACCAGCGAATGAACCTGGATCCTCAATAATGCCTGGCAAGGTTAACCCAACACAATGTGAAGCATTAACAATGGTTTGCGCTCAAGTGATGGGAAATCATACTGCAGTAACTGTCGGTGGTTCACAAGGTAATTTTGAACTCAATCTGTTCAAACCTATGATGATCTATAATCTCCTGC
>PAOK01000048.1 GCA_002708015.1 Methanobacteriota archaeon | reverse complement strand
GCCGGAGGAGGAGGCATAGGAGCCACCGGAGCGGGAGGAGGAGGCATGGAGGCATTTGGTGCTGGAGGAGGAGGCATTGGAACTCCCTGAGCAGAGCCAGGAGGAGGGGGCGGAGGAAGGGCTGCTGGAGGCGGTGGAATCTGTTCTTCATCGTCCGCCATGCGCTGCACCGTGTACTGTTCAGAAAAGACTTGGTTTTAACATTCCCCGAAAAGGGACCCAATAATTGGCTCAACTTTGGATACTTGATGCCCACCGTTTCAATCCAAGAAATATCGCCATTGCTTCAGAAACCTCAATCATGTCACCCTTACTACCTTCAACTACTTCATTACCAATTCTCGCAGTAATATCATCTAATTCTAGTTGAACCAATTCACGTTTTTGTTTAGAAAATACTACTGCTTCAGATAATGCATCGAATGCAATCGATGAATCAGGATCAAGTCGCTCAACTGGAAATTCAGTGACCCGTAATCCTGCCTTTCCATGTAAGCTACCTACCCATCTGATTACTCTACGAATATCTACGGTAACATTGTCATCATTTTCTGCTGCTTGATCAAGAACTACACTTTGATCTCCCAGGATTAATGCTTGAAACAAGTCACCTTGCTTCCCAAATTGTCTACCCATCTGTATAGACGAATTCTTCAATCTTCTTCGACGATCAGAATTAACTGACATCTCGGCTAATTTCATCATTGCCTTTTCGCTCATAGATGGAGGACGGGACATATTTGCAGTTCCTAAAACTGCAGATGAACGTAATTGCTTGTAGATTGGGCGTCTATCTGCATCAGATGAATCATGATAAGATTCCAATCTGTCTAAGACAGAGTCAACTCCACGTCTAACTCTTTTACCCCATGCAACCTCTGGACTAGTTAGAACCATCTCGATATTAAGATTAGAACCAGATATGTGAGAGACAATTTCTTGTCTAGCCTTAGAGTCAAGATGAAGAATACTGGGATGACGATAATGAATGTGGAAACCTCGATGACCTGAAAACGAAAATGTTGCAAAATCGGATTTAAATCCAAAATCAGGTTCGAGAAAATCATTCCACAAACGAAATGCTTGCTCTTGAATATCATTCAACATTGAAGGGAAATCTAGAGCATCTACTCCAACTAGATGGTCGCCATCTAAATCAAAAATTAAATCAGCACCTCTCCAGCCTTTTTCTGACATTTTGTATTCTGAAGGGCGGTCGTAGTATGCAGTACTATGGAAACAAGAGTGGGGGGGTGAAGACCGAGTAAGAATTTGCCGTAATGCTTCAGGAGAATCAAAACCGATATGCCGTCTAGGAGGGCGCTCGTCCCATCCCATAAACATCCACTCTCTAGAACGGAGACGAGGTGGTAAGTACAGATCATTTACAGCAAGAGAATTGTAGTACTCGCTGAATCGGAACTGGTAACGCGCGGTGCTCACAGAGATACACAACAATTGACGCTACATCAATCCATCCGGAGTCCACCGACTTCTTTCGGTTCAGTTGAACTAGAAACTCCAGTGATTTTCTCATAACATTCTAAGCAATAGTACCGATCATCAATTACCAATGATTCAGCAAACGTAAGTGGCAAGTCACAGCCTGCACATTTTGGACCTAATTGGCCCCTCGCTACTGACAACTGCTCTGGCTTAACCATACCCATTCCACAGGGAGGAGGCATTTCAGTATAGCGCAGAATAAATCTCTGCTCATACACATTCGTTTTTACACTGGATAGACTGGGGCGAATCATGGTTGAGACAACTAGAGTTCGAATTGGGCATTCACCAGACCCTGATGATGCATTCATGTTCCACGCGATGACAACTGGAAGATTCGATACATCTCCATACGAATATGAACATGTTTTATTAGACATTGAAACATTGAACCAAAAGGCACTAGAAGGCGAATTTGAGGTATCAGCAGTATCAATCCATGCACTCCCGGATGTTCTTGATACATACGCCCTCATGAATTGTGGTGCATCTATGGGAGAGGGATACGGTCCTAGAATTGTTACTAAGGGCGTAAAATCAATAGATGAAGTAAAGAATGGAACTATAGCTATTCCTGGAATTAAAACCTCTGCACATTTAGCTCTTCGAATAATGTTGGGAGAAATGAAAACTACTGTAGTTCCATTCGACGAGATAATGGATGCAGTCAAGGCAGGTAAAGTAGACTCTGGATTAATTATTCATGAAGGACAATTAACTTGGCAAAGTGAAGGCCTTCATTTGGTTGCAGATTTAGGAGAAATGTGGGCAGAAAGAACTGGTGGCTTACCTCTTCCATTAGGTGGAAATGTTGTAAGAAGAGATTTGGGTAAAGAAGAATGCAAGTTGGTCACTGAACATGTGAAAATTTCAATTCAAAATGCCATATCTGACCCTCAAGAAGGACTAGCATTTGCAATCGAATGGGGCAGAGGAATTGATGAAGAAACCAATGAAGAATTTGTTCAGATGTACGTTAATGAAAGAACAATAGATTACGGTCCTGAAGGCCGCAAATCAGTACGCNTGTTCCTTAAAGAAGGACAACGAATTGGTATGATTCGAGAAGATTTGGACGTAGATGCACTAGAGTTTATCGGAGCGGAATAAAATGGAACGCCCTGAAANATCTGAATTTGANAGTGTTGATCCCGCTCCTCCCAGCGATGAAAAGAACATNGAATCGCTAAGGACATCTCTCTGTGACGAAGATGAAAGAATGTTTCTAAGAATGAGAGCATTGTTTAGNTTAAGGAACATAGGGGGTCAAAAATCAGTTGANGCATTGGCTGCGGCTTTTGAATCAGATTCTGCATTATTAAAACATGAAATNGCATATGTTATGGGTCAAATGCAAGATTCAGCAGCAGTTCCTCATTTGATTGATAGGTTAAGTGATCTAAAGGAAGATGTNATGGTAAGACATGAAGCGGCTGAAGCATTAGGTGCTATTGGAGATCATATTGCAATGTCAACATTAAGAGAATTCGTAAATGATGAATCAATCGTTGTTGCAGAATCATGCGAAGTTGCAATTGACCTGTTGGACTATGTTTCTTCTAAAAAGCTCAATTATTCNTGATTTGACCACAGTGGATAAATTCTCCATCACTTTAGGACCTTCATGAACAGGGGCATGTGCGTTGCAATCATCGCCCTAATCATGGCAGCACCTTTAGCATCTGCTGGACTACCTGAACCAGTCCCAATTTTGGACGAAGCATATACATTTGAACGAACTGATGGAGGAGTTGTCACCGCTGTAATTCAGATAGAGCATTCTCCAGATGGCACATTAATTGCCGCTGCNGATAGAAAACATCTCAATATTTGGAGAGCTTCTGATGGCGAAATCGTGGCTTCCAAACAAATTTACAATCATGATTATGCAAATTTAGGTCTAGAATGGACTACTGATTCACAACATTTGATAGTTTACCAAGATAGTGCATGGGCAAATACTCCTTCAATCACTGCAATCCCAATTTCAGACTGGGATAATAGAGAGAAACATGCAGAAATTGAAATGGGTGTNAGCGATGTCAAATCAATAAATGATTCATTGATTATTTTTGCAGATGTAAACAATATTATTAGTCTCTGGAGTATTAANGAAGAATCTCTAGACAGAGGTNTTTCATATTCGTCAGATGGAGCCCCAGGTTGCATCGATATATCTCCCGACAAGTCAATGGCAATTGTAGGCGTAGAATTATCAGAGGGATATTCTGCNGTNCTACTTTCTCTAGACAACATGACTGAAATTACTCGATGGAATCAAACGAATCCAATTTCGGATTGTAATTTCCGTCCTAATGATAACGAAGTTACTTGGAATGATGATAGTTCNATTGTTATTCGCTCAACNACATCGCCTTTTGGTTTTGTAAATGTNTTAGAAACAGGAGGGGGTATAATCCAATATCACGAAATTCCTCTTCAAGATGAAATCNTAGTATTATCTACTCAAGGCTCTGCCAGAAGTTTGGAATCATGGAATTCAAATACTCTACAAATTAACTGGAGAACATCCATTGGATTCAAGACAAATCAATTCACANTAAATCCTGATTCTGAACAAATTAGTTTCAGTACCAATACCCCAATAATTCCTATCTTTAGAACTAGTGATTTCGNCACTGACCTAGGAACTGGACCAGATCTAGATAANGATGGAATAGCNGATATCAAAGACAGTGACGANGATGGAGATTCAATTCCAGATATTTTTGATAATATTTGTTCGGAAGGAACNGATTGTTCCAGAAATGCAAATAGAGATACTATTCGAAATATAGATATTCAAATTTCTTCAAACGGTAGTGTGAAAATTGAAGAGATAGTTACTATTCNTCTAGATCTATCAAGAAATATTCGAGAGATAAACTCTAAGCTGCTTGATGATGATTCATTGGCATCTCTTCTTGAAGCAGATGTCATGATTCGTCAATTGTGTGGGCCTGCGAATCTCGAAGAAATGGCTGAAGAATGGAAAGAAAATTTGAGAATTAACGGAAGCGTACCTTGGAATGCTGAAAGTACCTGTGATGAACATGCAGGTTTATCGAGTACTACAACAATAGAGAATGGAGCAGCGTGGAAATCGAATATCCAAATTNCTTGGACAACTACAATGAATGTGCCTGAGGATAGATTGGTACGACCATTGGATATTATTTTAGTCAATCCACCTTCAATGCGTGAAGGAAGTATAATGGAAAATATTCAACATAGTCCATCGATTGTGAATATCTACTTCAATGAAGTATACTTGAATACATCAAATATTTGGAATATGGAAGAATCNATTTCAATTGGACTCCCTGCTCCATTAATTTCTGACCNAACAGTATCAGATCAAGCTGTAGCANTTGTTTCTAACCCACTAATTATTATCCCAACAATNTTAGTTTTATCTTCCATAGGTATTCTTATTGTACGACGTAGAATGATGTTTGAATATGAATTNGATGAGGAATGCGAGGTATGTGGTAAATTCAATCCACCTGGTGCTTTGAAATGCAGTGAATGTGGAGTTCTATTCGTATATGATCAAGTGATGGAAAAGTTGCATAAATGGATGATTGATAACGATTTGAGCGTCACAGAACTGTTTGATAGATTTGACGAAGATGGAAATGGAACTTTAGAAGAAGATGAATTGTTACGTGGACTAAGATCTCTGAAAATTGCAAATTTACCAGTCACTCAATTACAAGCACTGGTAGAAAGCTTAGATGAAGACGGAAACGGAGTTATCGATCTTGAGGAATTTGAGATTGCATTAGGTAGTGTTGATACGATGCTATTTGATGATGATGATTATGTAGATGAATTAGAAGAAAGATGGAGTGAAGATACAACTGAACAAATTGAATCAAAATCTNTTGGAAGACAGAATCCGTATGAAACCGATCAAAAAGTNGCACCAAGACCTCCACCTGACCAGCGAAAGTCAAAGAAAGTGGATGATGAAGAAGTAGAAAAGAAACCAAGAAGAATGGTTAGAAGAAAATCTTCTAAATCTNAGACTAATAATAGAAGAAGAGTGACACGGTCATCTAAAAAATCTGAGGATCTAGTCAAAGAAGAAAATCTTGAACCNGTTCAAGAGGACGACTATGACGAAGCTCTTCGACGACTGACTGGTTCAGCGTTAGATGAAGATTCATGATTCTCATCATCCCACCATGGAACTAATCCTTCGTACCCACATACTTCTTCGGCAAAGAGAATCATACTTTCTCTATCTTTTTCTTTTAACCTGTTGCGGACTTCTGATTGGAAATAATGAGCAACCCTTTGGAAAGAGAATCTAGTTCTTTCTGAACTAGATTCAATCACNTTNNTTCTATGATTTTCATTANCTTCAAAACGATCCAAGTTTTCTTCTAATGCGTTTACAGCCAATTTGATTGCACTAGATTCNGAATCTTGTCTCGCACAAAAAACTCCGAAAACCATTGGTAAACCAGTTTGATCTAACCATTCTGCTCCTAAGTCCATACGAACTAAATTAGGATTGATGTCTGCCTCATCAATNGCTCTATCTCCTATAATTAAAGCACCATCACAACGATCTAGCATCGAATCAAGATCTGGCCCCATTTCAATTAATCTAGGTTTACAGCCACGCCTAGAAAGAAGCCATGGTAACAATGTTCGAGAAGTAGAAGAATCGGTAGGTACTGCTATATCTCGCATTTCTTCGATTGGNCTGTCACCAAAAAGAAGGACAGAACCNACCCCACCATCAGAAGCAATTCCTATTGAATCAATAGCCTGTAATGTNCCTATNTTTTTTACAAAGTCAGCAAGAGGAATAGGAGCAATCAAACATTCTCCTCTCATTAAATGACCAGTTAGCCATGAAGGAGGAGCAGGAAGAATTCGCCAATGTCCGCCTAAATCATGGAACAAAGGGTCACAATTTGCAAATGATACTCGACCGATAACATCTTTTCTCAATTTCTCACCTCAAACCATGTCTGCTACAGGTAATGAAACCCACTTATCATCATCAGAAGGAGGACGTCTTCTATGAATTTCAAAATNATCATATGTTGTTGATCTTCGAATTGGAATNCCTCCAGCATCTTCTATCAATCTNGACAATCTGTCTAAATCATCTTCAACTGAAGTTTGACTTCCTGCTTCATGCATTATTTCTTCATGCCCTACAGTTCCATCTACGTCATCAGCTCCAGCATTCAAAGCNAATGAAGAGAGATGATCNCCTATATTCATCCTGTATGCCTTAATATGAGGCACATTATCTAGCATTATTCTAGANATAGAAATTGTACGTAATGTCTCATTACCTGTAGAGTGCTGAGCTTGTGGGAGACGAGTACGATCTGGGAGGAACGGATAAGGAACAAAACACTGAAACCCNGCAGTATCATCTTGTAATNTCCTAATTTTATCAAGATGGNGTATTCTTTGAGATGCTGTTTCAATCGTTCCAAATAACATTGTTGAATTTGTAGGAATTCCTAGCAAGTGTGCAGTTCTATGAATCTCCAAATATTCTTCACTAGATTCCTTTCCATTACAAATTACTTTTCTGACTTCATCATCTAGTATCTCTGCACCTCCACCNGGTAGAGAAGTCAATCCNGCATCGATTAATTTTGATAGNACCTCAGAAATTGATATTTCACTAATTTGTGAGAGATGCTTAATTTCAACTGCTGTTAAACATTTCATNGACAAATGAGGATATTTTTCTTTAGCNGCAGAAATAAGGTTAGCATAATAATTTACATCCCACTCNGGGTGTAGCCCCCCTACAGAATGAACTTCGTCTATCCTACTACTAAACGGACGTATTCTATCGAGATATTCCTCTACAGATAATGCATAAGCATCTGATGCTTTTGGACCCCTTCTAAAGGCACAAAAACGGCAGGCTAATACACAGATATTCGTTGTATTAACATGGAGATTAGAATTGAAATATATTTCATTATCGTATCTTGATTTCTTAATTGCATGTCCAAGTAACATCACATCNATCAAATCTGCATGAAGAAAAAGTGATTCTCCAGTTGAGATTGAAACACGACCTTCAGAAATAATCTCATCTAAGGCTGTTTGAACCACTGGATCAGAAATTGAGCCTAATTCTTGGACTATGTAAGGGAGGCGACTAATCCAGTCGGGATNCCCTACCGAGCCGATCATGTTNATTCGATCCATCACTAACTGATGAATCCTCGTTCACTTCTTTGGTTTAGGCCAAAGCATCTTTCTCATCTCTTCAGCAACAAATACTGAAGATGCAACAGCAACTACTACCAACCANTCTAATGGTTTTAGAGGAACTGTATGAATCATCTCTCCTATCCTAAATCCAGCAATTTCAGGAGCATGAACAAACAGCAATAACATGGATGTGGATATGANNATACTGATTGTAATCCAACTGTTGGATGTGATTCCTAAACGGAATGCAGAGACTTCAGAAGATCTGCAATTCATGACGTTCATTAGTTGGAAGAATATGAATGCAGCAAAGGCACTTGTCTGAGCGATAGCAAATTGAGATTCAGCATTCTGGAACCATGCATCTTCGTTACAAACCCCATTTACCATGTAATCATCACCACCCGCTGGACCTGTAGAACAAGGAACACTATCGATTATTGCTCCTCCTGCAAAGTAGAACACTGATGCTGTTCCAATAACCATAATCATGCCAAGGAACAATATCAATGCTGCATCATTAGATGTAGGTAGAGTCTCATCTAAAGGACGTGGTGGTTCTTTCATGACATCTTTAGCTTGCTGTTCCACACCCAATGCTACAGCAGGAGGACCATCCATTAGAATATTGATAACAAGTAATTGAGTCACTGTAAACGGGAAAGTCCAATCCATNAACATTGTAGTCACCAATAATAGCAATACTGCAGCAACATTAGTACTTATTTGATATCTAAC
The DNA here is from genome assembly GCA_002708015.1 of Methanobacteriota archaeon. Lineage (GTDB taxonomy): Archaea > Thermoplasmatota > Poseidoniia > Poseidoniales > Thalassarchaeaceae > MGIIb-N2. Next base: position 19,208 of record PAOK01000048.1, on the reverse strand, counting down.
GAAATTTCGAATGTTTTGGTATATTCGACGTCCCTCATCTACGGCCTTTACTATAGANGAGAAATCATCATCTTGCAATACCATATCAGATGCATCTCTTGCTACATCGGTTCCTGCACGTCCCATTGATATACCTATATTGGACTTAGATAAGGCAGGAGCATCATTATCACCATCTCCNGTCATTGCAACAACNTGTCCTAGATGCTGTAATCGGGATACTATGCGTAATTTTTGGTCAGGAGTAGTACGTGAAAAAATAGCTACACGCTCCAATATAGAATCCAATTGNTCATCATCCATATCTCTTANTTCAGTTCCATGAATAGATAGATCGTCAGGACCAAATATTCCAATTTCTTCACCTATTGATTCAGCAGTAGATTTGTGATCACCTGTAATCATTATAACTCGAATTCCTGCTTCATNACAGGTGGAAATCGCTTCGGGAACCTCGCTTCTTGGAGGATCAGAAATCCCCACAACCCCCAGTAAGACCAATCCAGATTCAACTGATTCAACATTTTCGATATCTTCAGATTCAGATATTACTCGTGTTGCTAACCCTAGAATNCGTAATGAATTTCCAGCGTAATCTGCGTTAATTGATTGAGCNCTCTTAGAAAGGTCACGAGTCATAGGGACGACTTTTCCATCAACTATTGTGCGATCACATACTTGGAGTAAATCGCCTAGAGCACCTTTNACAAATAATCTNCTTTCACCNTCAAACTCGTGAATAGCACTCATTCTTTTTCTATTTCTATCAAAAGGATATTCTCTGAAACGAGGATTACGTTTACGATATTCGTCAACAGAAGAGTCTAATTTCCATCCTAATACAGCACAAGCAGTATCAGTAGGATCNCCTACTCCTTTCCATTTCTTGCCTACAANACGGACATTACTGTTTTGAGCAAGTAGTAGAGAACCAATTACCCATCTAAACGGCGANGTTGCCTTTAATTCAGCTAATTCAGATTCTTTCAATTTCCCNCTATNTAATTTCAAACCGCCTTGATTAGGATCAAANCCTCTNCCTGTNACTTCATATGAGNTCCCATCATAATACAGACCTCTAACTGTCATTTCTCCAGTGGTCAATGTACCTGTTTTATCTGANCAAATTACTGTAGTGCTTCCTAATGTCTCNACAGCTCTCATTCGACGAATAATTGCTCGGTGACGAGCCATATTCCTCATTCCAATTGAAAGAGTAATCACTAAGATAATCGGAAGGCCTTCAGGTACAATCGCAACGAAAATTGCAACTGCAAGTAAGAANTGTTCTGAAACGATNGCCCACAAAANATCTCCTCGTAGACCTTGGAAATATGCCTCGGCTAAATTCAATGAAACAAGCAATAATGCAGCAAAAACAGCAACATATCCTAAAAATCGGCCTAATGATTCTAATTTAATTTCTAATGGAGTCTTAGGAGTCTCGACCTCTGCTAAATCAGATGCTAAACGGCCCAATTCTGTAGTCATTGCAGTTTGAACAACTATTCCGATTCCTCTGCCTGTAGATACTACAGTACCCATATGTGCCATGTTTTTCCTATCAGCAAGCATTAGATCTACATCAAGAGCTTCTATTTTCTTNGTAACGGAGCTTGATTCTCCAGTAAGTGTTGACTCATTTACTGAGAAATTATTTACTTCNATTAAACGAACATCAGCAGGAATATTCATTCCTTCTTCTAAAAATACTATATCTCCAGGAACTAATTCTTCAGTAGTTACCCTGATATCTTTGCCATCTCGCATAACTATCGATGAACCAACTAACATTTCTTTCAATGAATCCATGGCTCGTTCAGCTTTTGCNTCCTGCATGAAACCAAAAACTCCATTGAGACTCAATGCAATGACAATAAAAATGGGTGTNGTTTTATCNTGAGGATCGAAAACAAAAGCTATTGCTGCTGCTGCTAATAGTAAGTAAACCATAGGATCTCGAAATTGATCNAATAATTTCCATAACCAATGAGGAGGTTCGACCTCATCTAACTTGTTTGGACCNTACTCTCCAGCCCGTTTGAGGGCTTCTGATTCAGTTAGACCTTCCTNGGTTGTCCGTAGAACAGACATGACTTGGTCTACTGATTTTGAATGCCAATCTTCATGTCTGACGACTGAAGAGTNGGATTCATCCGCACCATCCATTCTACACCGTATACGGGAGGGGTATTTCATCCTCGCCCGGCATGTCATCAATCGCAGAAGTCATCTAGTGAACCCTAGTGGACAGTGCATGGAGGAGCGCGGGATCATTGAATTTGGCAATGATGGATCAACAGTTCACGAACTCACTCTTAGAGCATTAGTGATAGGAGTAGTATTGGGTGCATTACTTACAGCTGCCAATACATATCTGGGTCTACAATTGGGAATGACTGTCAGTGCTTCTATTCCTGCTGCAGTTCTGTCAATGATTATTCTTCGTTCTATGAGACTCAAAGATGTTTCAATTCTAGAAAATAATCTAGTTCAAACTATGGCAAGTGCTGGTGAATCATTAGCAGCAGGAGTGATTTTCACTGTACCTGCCCTTCTTGTAATGGGAATGGAAATGAGATTACTTGAGACATTTATTATCGCTGTATTAGGAGGAATTCTAGGAACTATGTTCACTATNACNTTGCGAAGAGTGTTCATTGTTGAAGAACAATTGCCATATCCTGAAGGTGTAGCCTGCCGTGAGGTTTTGGTCGCTGGAGAAAAGGGTGGAGCAGGTATGACTGCCATCATTTATGCTCTTGGCTTAGGTGCAATGTATGGATGGGTCACTAAGGGGTTCAAAATAATAGGAAAACATGGAGAACCTCACCTTTCTGGTGCAATTGATTTTCTGGGAACTAGACTATATATTGGATTTGAAATGAGTCTTGCTTTAGTTTCAGTAGGATATATTGTAGGAATTCGTATTGCTTCATTCATTTTCCTTGGAGGTGTAATTGGATTTATGGTATTAGTTCCTATTCTTGGAATTTTACAGGGATGGCCTGTTGGAATGGATCCTGCAGATGCGTTCATGGCTTTGTGGTCTGAACATATTCGATTCGTTGGAGTAGGGGCAATGGTTGTTGGGGGGATTTACACTCTTTGGTCAATGAGAAGCACAATCGCTGTAGGAGTTGGCAAGGCAATCAAAGGTGCACGTGATGACGGAGGACCTGTTGCTAGAGAAGAACAAGATATAGATATTCGAACTACATTCTATGTAGCTGGTTTCATAGCAGTTCTTACATTCTTGTTCTACTGGTATAGTATCGGGAATATTGTTCTGGCATTTGTCGGAGCATTGTTCTTGGTAGTTGCTGCTTTCTTCTTCAGTGCTGTTGCAGGATATATAGCTGGAGTAGTGGGTTCATCTAACTCTCCAGTTTCAGGTATGACTATTGCTACCCTTATGGCTACATCTTTGATTGTCTGGATAGTTGGAGATTTAGTAATGGGTATGGAAACTCAAGAATTGATGTATGCTACTTTACTCATTGCTTCTGTGGTCGCAGTCAATGCTGCAATCGCAGGAGATGTAATGCAAGATCTAAAGACTGGATATTTGGTTGGGGCTACTCCATGGAAACAACAACTTGGAGAAACATTAGGAGTACTTGTTGGAGCAATGGTTGCACCATTTACTGTTATACTACTGCACAGAGCATTTAGGATTACAAAAACAGCATGTTATGCTGATCCTCCTGCTATTAACGGAGAAATTCCGACTGATCCTACCCTCATTGCAGAAGCATGTAATGGTGCTCTTCTGGCTCCCCAAGCTGAACTTATTGGAGCAATTATACAAGGAGTATTTGGAGGTTCAATCAATCTTCCAATGGTGACGTTAGGAGTCATTATCGCAGCACTTCTAATTTGGAAGAAATTACCAGTCATGTCTGTAGCTATTGGGATATATTTGCCACTACAACTCTCTTCGTCTATTATGATTGGAGGATTAATTGCTGCTTTGCTACTTGGAACTGCCAGAGTAAGAACAGATGGTGATTTAGTCGAGCCGATGTCAGAGGAAGCTGAAATTATGGTTAAGAAAACTCATGATAGGGGAGTTCTACTATCTGCGGGTTTAATTGCTGGAGAGGCTCTAATGGGAGTTGTTGTAGCACTTTTCATTGTNTTTTCTGATGTTGTTAAGGGATTAAGACCGCCAGATGAATGGTTATGCAGTGAATCTGCAATAGATGCAGAAGGTGCNTCATACTGTGTTGAAAGATCACTTGCTGTACTCCCTCCGTCAATTTCAGCGCTGTTCTTTATCTGGTTCGTACTAATTTTTGTTCATCTTGCNAGCCAAGCTCTTCCTCGAAAAGAAAATGATGCCATGGTAGGGAATAGACCTGCTCCGTTCAATTTACCAGTACTGGATATGTTGTATGATTCGGCAAGTGTTGTTAAGCAAGGGGGCATCGATTTAATTGATAATATCAGAATTGACCCTCCTGAAAAGTAATGAGAATCATCAAAGACCCTTCACTAAACAACCGGGTCTATGACTGCGGCCGACCCAACCTGTGAACAACGGACAGTCGAGGATCTTGAATTGATCGCTAAGGACTGTAGAAGAGAAATTGTCAAAATGGTAAAAAGAGCTAATGCAGGTCATCCTGGAGGAAGTCTCTCTGTTATTGACTTACTAGTGGGACTTTACGGGAATACACTAAGAGTAACGACAGAGAATCCTACTCATCCGGATAGAGATCGTGTTATTCTCTCCAAGGGACATGCATCTCCAGCTATGTATTCCGCACTACATGCTTTTGGATTTATACAAGAGTCTGATTTGCATTCATACAGAGTTTTCAATGGAGTGTGTCAAGGCCATGTTGATTCAAAATGGACACCTGGAGTTGACTTTTCTGGAGGAAGTTTAGGCATGGGTCTTTCTTTTGGATTAGGTATTGCTCTCTCAGGAAAAATGGATGAAAAAGATCATTTTACGTGGGTAATTCTAGGGGATGGAGAGTGTCAAGAAGGCGAAATTTGGGAAGCGGCGATGGCCACCGTACATCATAAAGTAGAGAATCTCACTGTAATTGTCGATGTTAATGGAATCCAAAATGATGATTTTGTAGATCAGCAGATGGTAATGGGAGATTTGGCTGCAAAATGGTCTGCTTTCGGATGGAAAATTAAGGAAATTGATGGACATGATATGTCTGAAATTTGTTCAGCAATTAACTGGAGTAAAGAAGCTGTAGGGCCATGTGTAATTCTGGCAAGAACAACCAAAGGAAAAGGCGTATCATTTATGGAGAATAATCCATCATTCCATGGAAAGGCACCTAATGATGAAGAGTTTGAACAAGCTATGGGGGAATTAGCATGACATCTGCAGCTAGTCGTGATGGATATGGGGCGGCTCTTCTTGATTTGGCAAATGATGACAGAATTGTTGTTCTGGAGGCAGATTTGGGCAAGTCAACAAAATCATGCCTATTCAGAGCAGAGTATCCAAATCGGACATTTTCAATGGGTATTGCAGAACAAAATATGATGCTTGTCGCTGCAGGAATGGCATCAACAGGAAAAATCCCATTTGCATCTACGTTTGCAATATTTACAGAAAGAGGATTTGAACAAGTGCGAAATGGGATTGCTAGACCTAATCTAAAGGTACACTTGTGTGGAAGTCACGGAGGTATTCATACTGGAACAGATGGATCTTCCGCTCAATCAATTGAAGATCTAGCGATTTACAGGACTCTGCCTAACATGACTGTAATGCATCCATGTGATGACCTTTCAACTAAGGCATTAACCAAGGCACTTGTAGAACATGATCGCCCATCGTATACTCGAACTGCAAGAAATAAAACAAAGAGAATCTATTCTGAAGAACAAGCAGATTCACTAGAAATAGGAAAGTTTTCGATATTAAAAGAAGGAGAAGATGTTGCAATTCTTGCTTGTGGTGTAATGGTTAGCGAGGCAATGGATGCGGCAGATAAACTTGCAAGTGAGGGAGTCAATGCAACTGTAGTAGATGTCCATACAATCAAGCCATTCGATCATGAATCTATGACCGTTCTGGCCAAAAAATGTGGAGCTGTTGTTTCAGCAGAAGATCATTCCATTATTGGAGGTCTTGGAGGAGCTGTTGCAGAAAGTCTAGCCGCAAATCATCCTATACCTCTAGAACAAGTGGGTGTTAAGGATGTATTCGGGATGAGTGGTCAGCCTCATGAACTGATGCAACACTACGGATTAACCATGTCTGATATTGTTGATGCAGCGCATAAAGCAGTTTCACGACGAACAGCATAATGCTGATTTTCAATACAATGCCTTCTTGAACACCAAGGGTGTGAGAGTGCATGAGGGAAGTGTATGCCGGAGGATGACCCACTCAAGTCATTGTTAGATGGAGATATCTCGTCAGAAGAGTTAGAGGCTATTCGGTCGAGCCCAGATCTACGTAAACTAGCTATCAGAATGTACGGAGAATCTATTCTAAATTTACTAGGTGAAGAAGAGATTGAAGTGGTTGAATCGATTACAACATCTCAAGATAATGATTTAGAAATGGTAGATATCATTCCTGAACCAATTCAAGTTGTTCGAAGTACAATCGAAGCACCTGGTAGAAATAAAGGTCAAACAAAAAACAAATCATCTATTGGAGCAATTGTTAGGATAGGACTAGGTCTTTCTTTTATTGGGGTAGGATTGAGTAATGTTTACTGGGGATTCGGAAATATTTTTTCAACTTGTGCTAATGAAATACATTCTACTTGCGGGGTATCTCTAAAATTGAACCTATTAGAATTCCACAGAATGCAAGAGCATATCGCTTGGGGACCAACAGGACAATGGGGGATCCCAGACATTGCAATAGTAGGAATTGGAGTTATCAGTTTAATTCTAGGAATTGTTCGTAAACGTTAGTCATGGCCATCCATCACTAGTCGGCCTGTGGCCTCTTTTTCTGAATGTAGATTTCCAAACACCCCGTAATAATTTTCGAATAAATGAGAATAATTTAGCAAANGATTGTATTGGATGTAAAACCACACGAAATGGATTACCAATTCCTTTCAATGGATGATATAACTGATTTAGAATACCGTCTGGAATGTATTCATCTACTCCGTACTCTTCAGGACGTTTATCCTTAGGCATGTAGTATGTACCGAACAGAATATCCCAAAAAGGAAGGAAACCACAGTAGTTAGACCAATGAGCTTCTTCATCATTAGCATGATGCCAATGATGAAATTCCGGTGTCTGAATTATCCTATGGAATAATTTGAATCGCCAATTTACGTTAGCATGGAAGAAAATACCTGAAATTAACTGGATTACTGCTATTATTCCACTGGTTTCAGGGTTAAATCCGGCAGCGATAAGAAAAATAAATCCAGGTGCTATAAGAGCAAAATCGAATGGATGTACTCTAAATCCACTAACCCAATCTAGATGTTCCGGTGAATGATGAATTGAATGAAACTTCCACAGTTCAGGAACCTCATGATACCACCTATGGGCCCAATATACGAAGAAATCAAACAACACAAATGCAACAATAGGTTTGATTGAAAGAGGAATCATATCAACCAGAGGACTAACCAGTAAACCAGGTACCCAAGCAAATGAAAGGAATGCAACAACTACGAAAATTATCACACCTAATGCATTTAGTAAAGGAGATGCAAGAGCATAAGTGAGATCTAATTTCCATTTAGGACGTCGAATTGGTTGACCTTTATGACGAGGAAAAATCTTCTCCATTGGAACAACAAGAACAAAGAGAAAAATTACTGCAAATAGAGACTCGTACTGATATTTCCATAAAGAGAAACCCACCAGTAAAAGAACAATGGCCCTGACTAAAAATTCCATAGGCCATGAACGGGATTCAAGAACCTTAACTATCTGATCTCCTGTAGGAAGTTCTGACTGCAAGTTTGTACCCACGTATCATACTGAATTCACTGATATATTATCAATACCATATCATGTATCAATACATTCGTGCTAAGTGTTGACGAATATTAGTCATCTGTCCTGTAACAATACATGGACGGGGTTCAGAAAATGGTTCTAATGATTCACCTAAAAGCGCAAGGTTAGAGTTTTTCTCTAAAACTTCTGCATCTGAATCTGTACCACAAAAAGCAACCTCAAAGATATGGCCATCATCAGTTAGTTGATCTAATGAAGTTGCACTTCTAATGATTTGATTACGATGTTGATTAGAAGATTCAACGAGTGAGTTTTGAATTTCATTTAGTTCGAAATGTACAGATTCGACAATTGTTGCTAGAGGGATAGGTTGCTTCCCTCCAGTTCTTCTTGCAGCAAATGCATGACCTTTCTCAACATCTCTTGGACCAATGTCTAACCTAAGTGGCACTCCTTTTATTTCCCAATCGTAATATTTCTGTCCTGGTCGAATATCCCTATCATCAACATGAACTTTCAGTCCAGCAGACTTGAGTGTAGCTTCAACATCACGTACAGTTTCCATTACCGCCTCTGATTTATGAGCAGCTACAGGTATCAATACTACTTGGAAAGGAGCCATTGATGGAGGCATTATCAGTCCTGCATCATCACCATGCATTCCAACAACTGCCCCGAGTAGTCGTTCAGACATGCCATAAGTTGTTTGATGACAATATTTTGTAGTCCGGTCTTCAGCTTCGTAAGACAAATCGAATGCTTGGGCCCATTGATCACGATAATGATGGCAAGATGCAACTTGTAATGTTCGACCATTAGGCATTATTACATCTATGCCGATGGTATACCAAGCACCTGGAAATGTATCCCAAACAGGTCGTTTTGAAGCAATGTAGGGCAATCCTAAATCTGCCATAATATTGGATACAATTTCTAGATCTTCCTCAATCTGTCGAGTTGCGTCTTCTTCATCAACATGGGCAGTGTGTGCTTCGAAGAAGTGAATTTCCCTTACTCTGATAAATGACCTAGTTTGTTTTGTCTCATACCTAAAGGTGTTAACGATTTGATATGTTTTCAATGGCAAATCTGCATGACTACGNACCCATAGTGGAAACAATGTATACATTGCAGTCTCCGAGGTAGGTCTCAAGAACATAGGAACATCAAGTTCATTTTCACCTGCATGCTTTACCCAGTATACTTCTTTCTTGAATCCCGCAGGTTCCTCATCCATTCTCAGTTCTGAAGGATCTACACCNGCGTCTCTAGCCGCTTTGAGTAAAGCAACCAAACGATTCTCTTTCTCTAGAAGGTCTTCAGGTATCAACAATGGGAAGTGTACTTCATCATGCCCAGTTCTCTCCATTTCAGCATGAGTAAGGGCATCTATTCTCTTCATNGCCTTCCAACCATATGGTCTCCAAACGTCCATTCCTTTGATTGGATAACGCTTGTCGACAAGGTCAGCTATCTCAACAATTGCAGGATACCACGCATTGAAGTCAGACTTCGGCGGGATGCCTCGCTTTGCCTTGTCGTGGTTGGCCATCAATACAAGGCTCGGGATTCTAAACTTGAATCCTACGCCCTAAGTAAGGTATCAATGGCCACTCCTATATGTTTTGTATCCTTAAGTTCCTCAATATTTTCAGNGGTAACCCATAGAGCCCTTGGACCATCATCANTTAACTGTGAAAGGTCATTGGCAACAACTGCTGAAACACCCACTCTATCAATTTGGGACTTTGCTGCATTTACCAATTGATCTCTGTTTGAACCACTGAGTAATTTGAATCCAATTACATGCCCNGAATTTTCTCCTCTGGATGATTTAATCCATTCAGGGATTTGATCTAGAATTTTCTCAAATGGAGTGAGAGTTAATGAAATATTATTTCCAGATTCTAACTTACCTGATTTAGAATCAGAAACTACATAATCAGAAATTGCTGCAGCGCAGACTACAGAATCAATATTCATTATTTTATCTTCAATCATATCTTTTGTTGATCTTTTCATTGAATCTGGATTAGTAGATCTGATGATTGGAATGGAAATTGATTTGGGTTCAAAAGAAAGTCGTCCTGCTAAAACAAACACATCGTGTCCATAACGATACAAATGATCTGCAATAGACCATCCAGTTCGTCCGGTAGAATGATTGGAAACCGTTCTAACATCATCAATTGGAGCTTCAGTGCCTCCAATCATCACCAAGATACTTCGAGATTTATCATCTCTATTTACAATATTAGCTAATCTAGAGACGATTTCTTCAGGACTTGGTTGCTTTCTTCTACCTTCTTCTGATTCTGAAATTAATATTGAACAACCTCTTTTTTTGATTATTTCTAAAAGATCTGTGGTAACAGGATCATCAAATAAATCATTATGCATTGACGGAACTACTAGGATAGGAGTCCCGTTTCCGGTACCTGCAGCAAGAGCCATAGATAATGGAGAATCCATTACCCCATTAGCATGCTTAGAGAGTGTATTCCTAGTAGCAGGGGCTACCAATATTGCATCAAATCCCTCTAATTGAGGCATGTCCCCTGACCATTCTACATCTACAAGAGATTGTGTAGCCCATTTTACGGCGAGAGGAGTAATTACCTTTGTAGCGTCTTTTGTCATAATAACATGAATTTCTGCACCGTGTCTACGTAGTTCTCTTCCTAAACGTACGCTCTCGACAGCGGCAATACCACCAGTTATGCCGAGCAGTATTCGTTTTCCATCCAATGAATTGCCATGAGTGACAACATCGACATCCCTTGGCATGAGTCTACGAGAAGGTTGTACATCAATAGGTCATCGATGACATAGGCTGATGATGGGGTACCATTTGCGAGGGGCATGGACGGGTTATCCAACATAGAGGAAAACCTGAAACAAGCCCATAGACATCAGTCAATTTTTCTTATTCTTAATGGCCTTACAGCAGTTTGGATAGTAGGGAGTTTAGGTAATTTCCTTATTGGGCCTGCATTTGCAATTGCTGGCATTCAAGGGATTTGTGCATTTAGATTTACAAGACGAGGCAATACTATCGGAATTAGAGCAGGACAAGTAGGTTATCTCGTATCTTCCTTGATCTTAGGGCTTAGCGGATTCATCTTCATTATGAACGGAAATATCATTGACGCAATATTAGTATTGATTTTGGCAGGATTAGGTATTATACGAATTCAAAGAATGGAACATCCTGAATATAGAGAATGGTATTCCGGAGGGACTACAGCATTAGCTCACCTAAGATATACTAACGAGAATGAAGTATTGGCTTCGTGTCCATCTTGTGGAAGTCTGCTCGGCATAGTATTGGATAAACTACAACACACAGACTTATGCCCACATTGTAATAATCCTCTGGTACCTTCAGCGTACACAGAATCGGAATAATTCTCAACGAGATGCAAGAGTCAACGAAGACCACATATCAGTAGGAACTTCCATAGATAGTCTCAATCCACCTAAGGCACCCAACATTACAGGATCGTCAACAACATGAACAGTACAATCTCCGATATCTGCGAGTTTGTCCTCAAGCATTATGTTTAGACCAGTAATTCCAGAACCACCACCGGCTAGAATCATATTGCTTCTAAATTCGTTGTGGAACTCAGGATTACTGGAAGCAACTAGCTTCTTCACATTCGCTACAATTGGATCTACAATTGATTCACATGCAGTCTGAATACAGTCTGTAATATCCAATGCCATTGCCTTTCCTTCGATACTGAAATCTACAACAACTGGTTGATCAGGCATGGCAGTTCTGACGAATGAAAACTGTTGTTTCCATCTACGTGCCATATCCTTGGTAATCTGTGCACCCGAATATTTCTTCTGAACTGCTTCAATTAATGCCTTATCGATATGATCCCCAGCGAAGCTTGTATGCATCTGATCATCAGGACCTGGAATTGTACCATATACTCTAGCAATATCACAGGTTCCAGCACCAATATCGATTACAATAGTGTGACCTATCATATCTAGTGCATAGGCAACGGCAAAAGGCTCAGAAATAATCATTGCAGCATTTACACTGCCAGATGCAGCATCAAAAATTGCTGTTTGATCCGTAAATGAGGCTTCTGCTGGTGCACCAATAACTGCTACAACATTATCATACTCTTCAGGGTCAGCTAACGAAATCAGATGATTAATGAAATGTGCAATGAACTTCTTATCTTCTGCAGTATCCTTGATTACGCCATGTTCTAAAGGCCTATACAAATCAAGAGCAAGACGATTCTTCAGAGCCTCTTCGCCGAAAAGAACATCTTTGCCCAACATGTTCCTTGCAATTGGGTCCTTGGGAGTCCCTACGACAGTGAGAACTTCTTCCTCATGTCCTGCGCTCGAAGTCAAAACGGAACGGAAAGTTCCGAGGTCTATTCCAATGTAAAGGTCGTTGTCACCAGCCATATCTATCCAGCCTGTATCGTGTGGTGTATGATTCGGTATATGAAGCCCACGACACAAACGGAAATTCAAAAATGATATTCANACCCAACTTTGGCAGGGTTCACACCACCATCCACCATGGTCAGGATAGTANGGNGTCATTGCATGACAAGTAGGACATTCTTTGATGATGCCTTCTCCAAATCTGTTGAGNATTAATTGCATATGCTGTTCGTCAGATATTCCTAAATTCGATCGCATTATCCATAATAATTCGTCCTCAGAAGGAGTAATTACTCCATCATCCACTACTAATCCAAGCATCTCTCGATAGTCTTCTATTGTCATCATAGCATCGACATCAATAACCTTACCATCTCTTTCTANCAGCATATTTTTCCCACCAGGATCATCAACGAAAATAACAACGCTAGTTGGTTGAATTGTTGCATCACGAGGCTCAATTACAATTGTATCCTCAGTAGATTCTGCATGAACAATAGTTGAACGGCGATTAATTATTGATGCAATGTTTCTACAAGTGTCAGAGATTGCTCGTCCGACTCTCCAACCTCTATCATCAGTAGCATCCATTGAATAGAACTCAGTATCCCTTCCAGGATACTCTACACGTATTTCTTCACCACCATCAAAATCGTTTCCTAAAACTGAAATTACTGCTAATTCAGTCGCTACAATATTATCTTCGTCATCAAAAGAAATCATTAGTGGTTTTCGCTCTTCTTCTGCTGCGTTGAAATGTCCTGCCATACCATCCATCCAACGATTCTGTAAACGGCCGAGTGTTGCCTCTTGTTCTTTGGAAAGATCAGAATCTAATCCAAGAACACCGCGAAGGCTTCCTTTCTCTAATTCTTCTTTAAATTCATCAACTTTCTTAGATTCATCATGTATCGTCGTTCTTACTGGACCAGTAGATACTGCATTTGGATCNGGCCATTCATATTGGCATTTGACACACTGTAAATATCCCGGAATTGAAGACGGTTGAGCATCGCCACCACACCGAGGACAATCTCCATCCTCTTGAATCTCTAGATTCTTCTTCGCTTCATCACGCCCGCCACGGTTGAACATGGCACTCCACAGGACGCTGCTCAAATAGCAGTTGCGACGATTATACTCTTTCTAGAATAGTAGCAATGCCCATTCCACCGCCAATACACATCGTAGCAAGACCATATTGTCCACCATTTCTTTGCAACAAGCTAGCAGTTTTTCCAACTATTCTAGCCCCTGAGGCNCCTAATGGATGTCCGAGCGCAATTGCNCCTCCATCAATATTGATTTTTTCTACAGGTAGATTCAATTCATCAATACAGGCCAAGGATTGGCTCGAAAATGCCTCATTCAATTCAATAACATCAAGATCTTCAACTGAAANGCCTGCTCGTTTCAATGCAAGTCGTGTCGAAGGAATCGGACCTAATCCCATCTCATCAGGATGAACTCCCACAACGGCAGCGGAAACTATCCTAGCCATTGGAGTTAAATTATGTTCATTCACTGCTCTTTGAGATGCNACTAAGCTGAATGAAGAACCATCGGTAAGAGGNGAACTAGTTGCAGCAGTTACTACACCATCATCAATAAATGCAGGTTTCAATCGTGCCATTGATTCCAAGGAGGATTCTCTCATACATCCATCTAAATCGTGACCGATTTCTTCATTNGTTTCGGGTATTATTATTGATACGACTTCATCNCTGAAGTACCCATTAGATTTGGCTTCNATAGCCTTATTATGACTATTCAAAGCAAATTCTTCTTGTCTTCTTCTTGAGATATTTCGTCTAGATGCAACATTTTCAGCTGTAATGCCCATCGAAATATATGCATCAGCCATTGATTTTTGTAATGTAGGAGAAGGAGATCTATTGAATCCACCTCTCTGAATTCTGCTCATAGATTCAATACCTCCACATAGAAATAAATCACCCCATTCTCTAGCAATCATACCTGCTGCNGTATGCATTACTTGCATAGAAGAGCCACATAGGCGATTAGTCGTCATACCTGATAGATTAGAAGGGCCGTTGAGNTAATGAGTNACTATCCTACCAATATTAAGNCCCTGTTCACCTTCGGGATAAGCACACCCAACTAATACATCATCAAGTGAAGAAGGATCTACTCCAGTATTAAGCAACAAAGAATTTGCAACTTGTCCGGCCATATCATCTGGCCTAACGTCCTTCAAGTGACCTCGATGGGCTCGAGTGAATGGTGAACGGACAAAACCACAAACGTACGCGTCCATGTAATACCGTAAGAACGAACATGCATGAATGTGCCGAGAAAATTTACCCAAAACACCCAATCGGCTTATCAACGGGCGATGGGTCCGTGTNNTTGTTTCTATGATTCGCGAATGCATTATCCCTTGTCCAATTAGCTACTTTGCCGATAACCTCTGTCCTGCATGTAACTCAGAAGGTAAATTCATCATGCGAACAGGTGAAAGAGAGACACTTGGCCGAAGATTGGCTAGAGTATGTCGTCATGACCCAGGTAGATATAATCTAGAGATGGACATCAACGGGTGGGTAGATATCCGTGAATTAGTTGATGCCCTTCGTGAAAAAGAAAGCAGAAGATTCGGTAGATGGCTGCGACCCCACCATATCAAAGCAGTAGTAGAATGTGATGCAAAGGGTCGATACGAAGTAAGAGGAAATACAGTTCGTGCTACTTACGGACATACTGTGGAAATTGAATTAGATTTACCAACAGACAATATTCCACCTTCTCTATTCTATCCTTGCTCTGACGAGGATCTTGAGATTATTATGGACATTGGGATCCTACCAGGAAATCGAAGTCANGTACACCTTTCAAGAACGGTAGCAAAGGCAGCAGAAGCAGGTAGACTTGGAGGTCAACAGTTGAAGCGTCCAATAATCCTTGAGATTGATACTGCTCAGATGACTGCCACAGGAGATACAGTATGGAAAGCAGGAACCGCAGTTTATCTTGCAGAGAAAGTTGAACCACAATACCTAGATCGTGTTGAAGAAGAGGACGATAGATTAGCGCCCCTGATATCTAAGTGGGAACAAGAAGAAGAAGAATAACTTCAGAGTTTGTAACCACATGAAGGACAGAAATCTAGATCTTCTTCTAATGGTCCATCACATTTAGGACANCCATCTCCATCCAATCGAGTACTTGAGATAGTATCAGAAGATTCAATTAAGCGAGCAGATGAATCTACATCTTGGTATTTCTTTGAATCTAANGCCTCTCTAATCTCTACAGCTGCACTGAAGTCTAATGCTTCTTGTAACGCAATATCTATTCGCAAACGTAATCGTTCTCGTTCCTCTGGATCTACTATATTTTGAAGTTCATTCCGACGGGCCTGAAGATAACGTCTGAACTCGTCTACTGTAGGAGCCATGTGCATCCGAACCAGTTCTTCATCATCAATCTGTGTGCGCACCATGATGAACAACAACCTTGTCCGAACTTCATGGAAGGCGGTCAACACAAGGTAGTTTTGAAGCTAGGCGGTGGCCTTCTAACTAACAAAAAAGGGCTTTGTTCTCCAAATATTGATGCTATTCAACAATCTGCAAAAACTATCAGTGAACTCATTTACAATGGATGTAAGATTGCCTTAGTCCATGGAGCAGGTTCATTTGGCCATGCTAGAGCAAAAACTTGGAAACTATCAGAAGGAAAGTCAGATGAAAAANTTCACTCAGAGGATAATATTCGTAGNCAATTAGAAGCAGTAAATCAAGTACGAATGGATATGAAAAAATTAAATCAAATTCTAACCAATGAATTCGATACATTGGGAGTGAAATACAAAGTATTTCATCCACATGAATGGGCTAAAGGTTTCGGACCTAATTTTGAAGGTGATTTAGGGTTTCTTGATTCAGANGTAATGAGTATTGTTCATGGAGATGTCGTAGATGATGATAAACAAGGATTTGGAATTCTCTCTGGTGATGATCTAATGTTTAGAATTGCTACTGAGTGGGGNGATGTGAGTTCATGTGTATTTGCTCTCGCCGATTGTGATGGCATTATGTCTCATCCTCCTGAAAATCCTGAATCCAAGTTAATCTCAGAATGGAATCCTCAAATGGGTTTTGGAAGTGAACATGATTCGGAGCATGACGTAACAGGAGGTATTGCATACAAAGCAATCAGGGCTTCGGAAATTTCTCAAAGTAATGGAGATAAAACTGTGGTTTGGTTTGTAGATGGGAGAAAATCAGAGAGAGTTTTCGATGCCTGCATGGGTGTTTTGACTACAGGAACAAAAATTCTCTAACACCCGTTCGATTATAGGCGAGACCATTCATCAGAGGGTTGGAGGGAGCATAGTGGCCGATTCAACGTTACTGGATGANGAGGATCCTGATCAAGCAGGAATGATGGATGAGATGTGTATTTTAGTAGATATAGACGATAATCCGATTGGGTCTGCTTCCAAATTAGATTGCCACAGAGGTGCAGGGTTACGGCATAGAGCATTTTCAGTTCTAATTTTTGATTCAGAAAATAGACTTCTTCTGCAAAAGAGAGCGAGTGATAAAATCACCTTTCCAGGAGTATGGGCTAATTCTTGCTGTAGTCATCCTCTCGATGTTGATGGAGAAAAAGAAACAGAGAATGCGACTGGAGTCAAAAATGCAGCAGTNCGAAAAATGGAACAAGAATTAGGGATTCCTATTGGAACAATNCCNGCTGATAACCTTCAATATGTTACNCGTATGGAATANATAGCAAGAATGAATGAAGTNTGGGTCGAACACGAGATTGACCATATTATGGTCGTTAGAGCGGATGTAGAGGTATCACCAAATCCTAATGAAATTGAAGATGTCAGATGGGTATCAAAAACAGAGTTGGAAAAAATGGCCTTAGAGCATCAAGCTGGTAATCTAGTCATTGCACCATGGTTTGACTTAATCAGAGTAAATTTACTCGAGGATTGGTGGAATGATATTGATGATATGGGCAATCATGTAGATGAAAAAATTCATCGATTTATGGAAGAGAGACCAGACCGTGCAGGATTATCAATAATGGATAAGCATAGAGTTGCCGCAGAGAAATGTATTGCTAGAGCGATAGAGAAGAGCACAGAACCCAGACTAGGTGGGGCTATGATGCACCTTATTGAGGGTGGAGGGAAACGTCTCCGAGCCGTATTACCTAGCCTTGTTGGCGAAGCGGTGGGAACTCACCACAAAGGGCATCATGACCTTGGAGCGGCGATTGAAATCATCCATAATTTCACTTTGGTTCATGACGATATAATGGACAATGATCCAATTAGAAGAGGAAGGCCCGCAGTTCATATCGCATACGATATGCCTACAGCAATTAATGCTGGAGATGCAATGCTTGCACTGGCTTTTGAAATGATTGCTGAATCTGCAGACATTAAAGACGAAGTAATGAGAGATCTTGTTAGAGTAATTGGAAGAATGGTCAGAAAAGTATCAGAAGGACAACAAATGGACATGGATTTCGAAAACCGATCTGATGGAGTATCAGAAGCAGAATATATTACTATGATTTCTGGGAAAACTGCTGCAATGTTTGAGACATGTGCTCAAACTGGTGCTATGCTCGCAGGTGCTAGTGAAGGAATTCAAGAAACTTGTAGATTATGGGGCCTTGAAACAGGATTATGCTTTCAATTAATGGATGATTTAATTGACATCACAGGAGATACAGAAACACTTGGAAAACCAGCTGGCAGCGATGTTTTAGAAGGCAAAAGAACCTTGATGGCAATTCACGCTTTGAATCAAGACCCGAGTAATCTTCCTACTTTTCATTCAATATTTGGAAAAGGAGAGTCTGGATCAACAGAACTACCTCAAGCCATTGCAGAAATGGAGGCAGTTGGGTCTCTAGAATACGGTCGCAAAAGAGCTATGGAGCATCATGCGGAAGCACATGGCCATTTATCTAAATTAGAAGACTCACCTGCGAAAACTGTTCTTCAAGGACTGACAGATTGGCAACTAGAACGAATGTCTTGAAATGAAATCAAAAAAATGATTCATTCAGTAAGAATATATTTTCCGCTTTTNTGTTAATGTGACAAAACAGGGNTTTGCATCAATTAAAAATCGTTTAGTTCAATAAGGTGAATTTTAGCGCGTGAACTATGCCAACAGGTACAGTAAAGTGGTTTAATCGAATAAAGGGCTTCGGATTTATCGAACAAGAAGAAGGAGACGACCTCTTTGTTCACAAGTCACAAGTCACAGGTGAATTAAATGAGGGTGACTCAGTAGAATTTGAAGTAGGCGAAGGGCCTAAAGGTCCTAACGCAATCAATGTTCGAAAAACCGAATAAGATTATTCAATCAATAGACTTCATTTAGAAGTCTGTTCAGGCTATAATCAGTCACAACAACTCTTTTCCAAAGCATCTTGTGCACAGAAACAAGTCTTAGCGGGAACAATATCTGCTCGAGAACTTCTATCGTTGAATAGATTAGTAACTTCTGCAAGTTCTTCTTCTGCATCTCCTCGGGCTTCTAAGCAGAGTTTTAGACCTAATAACCCCCACATATTATCTTTCCACAACTTAATGTCAGCTCTGTAAACCTCCTCTGCTTCTTCAATATGACCTTGTTCGTGTAGAAGTGCTCCCAAGATATGTCTAACTGGTTGCATTTGCCCCCACGGCTCATTGTAAGCCAAATTCAATGAAAGGTCAACACCACGGCGTAGTTCATCAAACGCTGCGGTGAAGTCGTGTGGCTCACCTGCTGCCTTTGCCAAGAATTGTCTACGATATTCAATTTCACCCTCAAGAATTGCGGCGTTAACATTGAGAATTGATGGGCCCTCAGATGGAT
>PAOK01000047.1 GCA_002708015.1 Methanobacteriota archaeon | reverse complement strand
TTGGATTGTTACAGGAAATCTTACTGAGGAATTTGATGATGCCGCCGAACTCGAGAAGGTAATGCGCAATTATATTCAAACGATGCGAAATTAACTGATCATTTTCGAATGACTATATCTAATTTTTACAGTTGTAGCATCTAATAAAAACATTTCAACATCTAAGTGAAATGGCTCTGAATCAACATACAATCTGGAAATATCAATCCCAAAAAGACCGTCAATTACAGGGGTCAGTTTTGCACTTGATTTGATCCAAAGACTGACAACTCCTCTCGCCTTTTTTCTTTGATGATTCAATAACATCGCTGCAATCTGAATAATTCCTTGTACGCCATCAATCAATTCTTGCTTTGCATTTCCTTTCAGAGATATCCACAAAGCTTCCCAATCTTCATGTGCATGCCAAAAACGTCCTTCATTGAAATGTTCCATACCTACATTCAACCAATCAGATTGTTGTTGTGTTAACATTTATTTCCCCTATTTACGTAAAGGAGGCACCCAATCTTTGAATTCAAACCATGCAGCTTGAGTCCCAGACCCTGAACTTTCGTATTCAATAACACGATCGACCAACCAAATCAACCATTCTAAATCCTTGTTAGTAGGATCATCTCGAATAGGATCTAAATAGAATGCGAACGCTTCGTAACTTTTGAGTAAAACACCAGAGAAAAGGTCGTAGAAAACATGAAAATCCATATCACCGCGATGAATGAGCACTCCAACACTTTCCCATGTTGTTAGTAATGTCATCACCTTTGGCCAATCATCTCCAAAATGTTCTCGTAAAAGCATGTAATTTTTTTCATCATCTCCATACTCAAATTTACTCTGATCAAACTTCATATTTATGAGCGATGTAAGTCCTATAACAAAATCTTCACTTTGAAAATTAGCTGCTAGACTCATCGCAGTTGTACTATCTCTTGAACGCCTCAATTCTCGAATTTGGTACCAAGAATATATTGCAGCACCGAGAATTGTCACTAGACCCAAAACCTCAGCCCAGGCAGCAGCAATTTGCAAATCCATCATATATCTCCAAAAAACGACGCACTAAAATCTAAATCCTGAATCCCATCACCAAAACAATCTCTTTCTTCTTTATTCATATCTCCACATTCTACTGAATATTTGAGAACAGACAATACAGCTTCTGGATGAAATTGTACTGTTTTGATTTCCCTTGTTGGATGTACACAAGCAACAATATCACAATGTTCTGAAGTGGCAATCACTTCCATCTCTCCTGCATCACTGACATGATCTTGGTGTGTAAATAATTGATTTACAACCCTCCCATCATTGTAATTTACAGATAGTATACTTTCTGTTTTTTCTACAGCTCGAACAACATCTCCACCCAATACTTTGCAAATAATTTGATGTCCAAAACAAATCCCATATAATGGGGCCTCACATTCCCTGATCAATTTAGCAACCTTATCCATCCATGGTTCCCACATTGAGACATTTTTTCTACTACCTGTAATTACCACTACGTCATACTCATTTGGCTCATCAATTCTAGTACCAAATGAATAATCAATCGGATTTTCTACATGTGGTGCCCATAACAAAATTTCATGATTAGGAAAATGTTTGACAATTTCTTCAACTCCTTTCTTTCCAAATGCCTCTCGCTCAGCCAATAAATCGACTATCAATAGAATCGTCATTTTAATCACCAGAAAAAGAGAAAATAAATTAATGCAAATGCTACATACAATAAAAATAACACAATCCCAATCAATCCTAGTCTCATAAACGCCTTGCCAAATGAAATCATTCCACTGTTAAAATCCTCCCTTTCTGTGGATTTATTGATAAAAAATCCCCCAATAATTCCTGTGGGTACTACCACCCATGATCCTAGAAGAAGCGCACTATCTTGGTCATCAACAACAGTCACATAAAATTGGTAAACCTCTTCTTTAGGATCAATAGCGATTAGAAAAACACCATCACCAAACACCCCCTCTTTGTAATAGGAGACATAACTACTTACACCAGAATCTGGAATACCCCATTCACAATGAGAACACTCCAACTCTAACCATTTTTCACCACCAACTTGGATGATATTCTCACAATTACTAAACCCATTTTCACAGATTACATGCGCCATTGGGGTAGAATGAGCTGGCGCAATATCTACTCTTATCTCTACGGAAGAAGAACCCATAATTTTTCCATTATCTAAACCACAAGTTGTATCTCTTCTTACACCATTACCTCCAATATATCGGCCAAGATCATTTATTTCAAACATATAGACATCATGCACCTCATCCTCAATCGTAACGGTTCCGTAAGGTGCAGTAGTAACATCAGAACCAGTAAATGAGCCACATTCATCAACACTAGGAAGACCACTAACAAAACCAATACTTGAAATGGCCAATAAGGAAGGGATGAACAAAAATCCAAGAAGAAACAGTACTGTATTGGTATTTTTATCAATTTTATTAGTAGGAGTATCCAAATTTTGTTGCGCGTCGAGCGTTTTCACCTCAGAAAGAATTGTTGTCTGAGGTGTCCCCTCCATATTTTCACCTACCTCAGAAAAATTCCCAGAAAATAAGCTCTTAAATTCCTAATCAATACCATAACATCTCTTCTAGAATCAGTGTCACAAGTGGAATCAAGAATACAGACAATAGTATTAACACTAAAATTTCACCAATAGTCCATTTTTTATTATCGTTTTCTTTTCTCCAATTACGAGTTTTCTGAAATCCAGAGCCTAAGAAAGCGAAACCACCCACTAAAGCCAACAACCCCATCAAACAACAAAACTCATCTAATGTAGAAAACATGATGATTGAACAGATAATTAACACAAAACCAATTACAATCGAGTCTTTTCCAGGATCTCCGCTTGTTTTTTCCTCTATTTGTATTGGAATTTTTGGATTTTCGGTCAAAATTATTGGTTTTGGCCCTTCTTCCATATTTATGTTAAATCACAATTATTTTTCAAATTGTTCCCGAACATAAGTCAACCAAGAAGAATCCTTAATGCTTCTTTATACCAACCTTTTGATACAGCAATAAAGAAGGCAATTACAAAGAAAATAATACAACATGAATTGAGAACAATCTCTTCCATTCTCTTACCTTATCATTCATCAATATCTCTGAGAGCGGGTGGAGCACTTCCACCAGGTGAAGGAACATCTCCATCAGGACCCTCAATCGGCTCTAAGCCAGTAGGTAATCCGGCGGCTTCTCTTCTTGCTTGTACTTGCTCATGAGCCCGAACCACATTCAACGAATCTCTGAATGCCTTGTTCACCACTTCTCTAGTACTTTCTGAACGTCTCAAAGCACCCATTTCTCCGACCAACCGGTCATGACTTTCTTCTAAAGCCTTCAATTCTGCTGTACGATCTGAAAGACCAGCCTCAATGTCTTGCATAGTTAATTGAAGTTGAGCAATCCGTTCATCTCTATCAAATACTTCTCTATGCAATCTTCTTTCTCTTCTTCTAAGAGCTTCATATTCTCTATTTCTATCCACTAAACGCCTCTTTAATTCTTCAATTTGCTCAGTGAGATATTCATGTTCGGCAGATACACTACGAGGACCAGACATCACTCGCTGCAACTGCTCTTCTAATTCACGAATACGATCGTCTCTAATCTCTAGATGATTTCTTACTTGCTCGACAAGATCTCTTAACCGGTCTCTCTCCTCCATTACAGAGTCCTTCTCAATCTTCTCAGTCTCGAGCTCCTTATGTGCACCTTCTAATTCTTGATTTAAAGTTCGAACTTCTTCAGCAGTTACAGACGTTAATCCCGCTTCTGCTGCCTTTTCTAATGCATCAACTAATGTGGCAACTTTAGCTTCCATTTCTACTAAAAGTGAAGTTTTTTCCTCTAATTCAGCAGACATTGTGGAATTATCTCTTTCAAGTGAATCAACTTTCACAGCACCACTACTAACAGAGATTTCTTCAATCTCAGCACGGCCATCATCTACTAATCTTTCAAGATGAATAATTTGAGCCTCCCTATCTCTCAAGTCTTCTTCAAGACGAATTAATCGAGCACGATCTGGCGAACCAATATCTTCTCTTTCTTTCAAGTCTAATTCTAAAACACGGTTTTGTTGACGTAGCCCCGCAACCTCTTCATTGATGATTGAAAGGTCTTCCCAAGCACTCAAAACTTCTTGGATTAATTGGTCTGAAGCATAGCTATTCAACATACTAGCCAATGCTTCTCTATCGGCTCCACCAGGCATAGGGGCATCTTGGGTAGTCATGTCAACAACTACCATCGTTGAAACCGCACTCTTGAACCTTCGGTGTATGTTGGCCCCTTTGAGGCCTAATTTCAAACTCTACAGGAAAAGCCATCATTCGATTGCGGTGTACATATCATCTGGCATTGCTGACGCTAATTTTAGTGCGCCATCCGCAACTCTAACGACCGGATCTTCGGCACACCATACAGTTACATCCCCAATATCTGCTAATTGTTGTGCAACACGGTCCGCCAATCCTTCAATCAAAGATCCACCACCAGCAAGAATGATATTATTTCGTAGGGCAGCCTGATATTCAGGATCAGCACCCGCAACAATCTTCTTCAATCCTTCAACTAAATGAGGAACTAAATCATTACAAGCAATACGAATTAAGTCTCCAATATCGACATGTTGTTTCTTACCTTCAACAGACAAGTCTACCATGAACTCATTTCCAGAATCACCAACATGAGATCCTTCTTCTTTCCATCTTCGTACCATTGATTGAGTCAATTGTGCACCCGCATATTTCTTCTGAATAAGTTCCATCAATCGATGGTCGAGCCAATCACCCGCTTCTTCGATGGTCAATTGATCATCATCTGTAGGAAATGTTCCGTAAATACGAGCAATATCAGTTGTACCTGCACCAATATCTACAACAATACTTCCCGCAATCTGATCCAATCCAAATGCAACAGCAAACGGTTCGGAGACAACCATAATTCCATTCACAAGTCCTCTTAGAATAGANACCANGTTTGTNTTATCTGTGAAACTAATNTGNGATGGGCTACAAATTACTCCTAGAACNTCATCGAANTCTTCAGGATCACAATTNTCAATTAAATGAGTTACNAAAGCCTTNGCAGCACTNANATTATCNTCATCATCNTGNGCAACACCATGNTCTAANGGNCGGAATANNTTACANGCNAGNCNATGNTTGATAGCTTCTNCNCCAAACACAACATCTCTACCNAAGANATTGCGTGCNACAGGGTCNTTTGGNCGCCCNACAACAGTCTCAATTGTNGNTTGTACGCCNTCTGANGACATTACAGTCGATTGGTATGTTCCTAGGTCTATTCCGATGTACAGTCTTTCGCTCATTTGAATCATCTCCGGTTTAACATTTGAAACGCAATCAGTCAATGGGTATGAATGTTCCACTCACTGAATATTAGAAAAATATAAACTATTTTTCTAATTTTTCCTTAGAAATTGACATCTGCTCATCGATTTCTTTTTTCTTTTTCTTTTTATCCAATGAATACGAAGTAACAGCCACTCCCATAACTAAAATCAAAATTAAGACTAAGCAAACAACACCATAGTTCCAAAACAACTTACTATCCAAATACCAAGCCTTTCCCTCATCATTTGTCTTATCATATATCTCACCTTTATCTCCNCCCCATTCTCCNTTTTCAAATACAGGGGCAGGGTCATTGGTAACATTAGGGTCAAGNAAACTNTCTTTGTCTTCTATTGTGTTTTGACAACATAATTCATCATTATCAAGAGGGAGGTCGATTTTAATCCCCTNTACACCACTTATGGCTAGTGCAAAACCAACTTTATCTCCATCATTTCCAAGCAAATCAGTGTAATTTCCAATACCTACATTTTTTGCAATAACTTCAACAGAGACCCATTCAACACCTCCNAATTCATCNATATCAATTTTCAATCCCTCTGTTCCTTCAAGACTATCATTTGTTTCAAATTGTGTTCCATTTGGCAAAGTTACAACGAGATTCAAATCATCTGAAGACTGACCAAAAGGTCGCTGATCGAATGAAAGGAACGCCCTAAAATCAGTATTATTCTTTAATGTTAAATTCCACTCTACACTTTCACCATTTTTGAGAAACGGACCTTGTGCACCACTCCCATTCCACATTTTCTTCTCTATTGACTCGAATGGTTTGGATCCATTGTTGTCTAACCAATCTACTATCATTTCCAACCTTTGACTTTCATTCATTTGATATGAATCATGAATCCAAACATCCTCTTGAGCTATATTGTCGAGACTTGGTCTACCCCACCCCTGCATTGTATTTGGAGCAGCACCGACATATTCTCCCCCCTGTTCACCCCCCTCTAGTGATTGTGCAGACATAGCCAATAACACCCTCAATTGTGATCCTGAGGGAGTAAAATTCCCATTTTGAATGAAATAACCNTCTTGAACCATCTGTTGAATTATTGCAGTTACGCCNGCCCCTAATGCTGTTGAACTACTCGTTCCTGTACTACTTCTCATGTCATTATTGAATGAAGATAAATTACCATCAGCAGCAGCAGATACAATTCCAACAGCAGGTGTAACAATGAAATTGCCACGTAACCCTTCTTCTGTTGGTCCATAAGAAGAACCAGTAAAGAGATCNGTTCCATTGTCTTTCAGGGTACCNCCGACTGAAACTATGTTTCTCGCATTAGCTGGCTCGTACAATTTGTTTGGATTATTTCCAGGAGCAATAAATGCCAGAGACCATGGAATTTCACGATGCCATGCATCAAGAAGAAAACTACGAGAAGTATATGCTTCAGTAACATCTCCCCAACTGTATGAATGAATAACTGCACCATACGCTAAATCCTCGGCAAGTAACCAATCCATTTCCGGCTCACTCCAACCAGATTCATTTACAACATCTTGGAAAATTAATTGTGAACTATGTGCAATACCTCTACCTTCTATTCCACTAAACAAATCACATATCAATGCCCCAGCTAAATGAGTCCCATGTCTAAAATCCTCATGTCCTGGATGATCNCCATCATCGATTGAAGAATTCACTCTGATTACCTTACGGTGATTTATTCCAATATCACCAATTGCAGTTTGATTTTCTCTAAAACATTCATGATCTAACTCAATTCCAGAATCCGCCATTCCAACAATAACTCCACTTCCATTGAATTTTTCAGATTCATAAGAAGAATTACTCAATTCAAGCATTATATCAGCAGCAACATTACTCCTACTTTCAGTTTTTAATATCGGCTCAACCCACCAAATTCCAGGTATTGAATCAAAAATCTCTGAACCNATTCCAAAAACTTCGAAAGTTGTTGGATAAGCACTTGAATGCCCAGCTAAAATTAGATTCTGAAACTCAAATAAATCCAATATATCCCATTGAGCAATAGAAGGTAACCTTGGCTCTAGAATAACACGATAACCATCAGCAATTGGACCACGTAGAACCATTTCTTCTTTCAATTGATAATCACCAAAAGATCCCCAAACAATAACTTCAGTTTCAGAAATCTGTCTCAATGGCTCCAGTCCTTGNTTTCGTAAGTCTNCCCATTCTTCGCTTGTCCANCCATCATTCTCAACAACAACCCACTCACTTTCAATTAATGNAAAGTCAGGAATAGGCCAGGCACTAGATAATGGTGCAATGAAAAGCACCACTAAAATTAGAGCAGCCCGGCGCATATCTATTCCAAACCACCATCTATCATCAACCATCCTATTGACCGTCGGTGTTTTATTTGGGTCACTGGTCGCGTGTCCGATGAAGGCCTTTCGATTAACCGGAAATTACCCCGTTCGAAAGAACACCCAAGACTTCTGTATCGATCTTATTGCTACAGATGATGTAGACGCAAGACATCGATTATATTCAGCTATTGGAAGTCGTCACCGCGTTCAACGTAGACTAATCAATATCGAAGAAGTGTCTGAAATAGACCCCACATCATCTAATGCAGCGATAGTTGTTGCTCACTTTCGCGATACACACGATTTTTCTTCACAATCTGAAGAAGAATAATCATTCATTCAACCATTTGGAAATTAATGCTGGCACTAACTCTCCCGCGAGTCCTTGATGAAACTCATCAAACAAACTAACATTTTCAGGGGGGTCTAGGTTTATTCCTATACAATAAGCACCTACATCTTTAGCGACAGACAACAGTCCCGCAGCTGGATACACATGTCCACTAGTTCCAATAGCAATGAAAACATCACACTTCCCTACAGCATCATAAATTTCATTCATCTGAAAGGGCATTTCATGAAACCAGACAATATGTGGTCTCAATTTTTTGTCTGTACATTGAGTACATTCTACATATTGATTTTGTAGATGTTCATCATTCATGGCTTCAATAACTTGTCCGCATGTTTCACAACGTAATTTACGCAACTCTCCGTGTATGTGGATTAATTTTTTTGAACCAGCTCTCGAATGTAAATCGTCAACATTTTGTGTAATTAATAAAAATTCATCCAAATAATTTTCCAACAAAACTAATGCGTCATGTGCAGAGTTTGGAACAACATCTAGCAATTGTCTACGGCGACCTTGGTAAAACTCCCAAACTAACTTTGGATCTCGTTCCCATGCAAAAGGCGTTGCAACATCCTCAATTCTATGATTTTCCCAAACCCCATCATTCGCCCTAAATGTTCTAATTCCCGACTCAGCACTAATCCCTGCACCTGTTAATACAACAACTCTTGAATTAGACTGAAACATCATTTTTGTCCATCCACAATTTTCCTTATTGCAGCCAAGGTTTCAGGAGTTTTAATGCCCAACATTTCTTCTTCATTTGCGATAGACACACCTTCAACCTTCAAGCCCATTTTTAGACACCCACGTACCATTTCATTTGGGTATCCTAATTCACCAGAAATGGTATCATATTTTTCCTCTTTTTCTAAAAATAATTCATGATGTAATTTAACCAATATATCTTGAAGGGCATTTCTTGATGCCCAGTATGAACCAACATTAGTCTCTCCTCTAGAAGGCATATTAGCACCATCCAAATGAGTTTCTAAAGACCCTATAACATTTCCAATATCGTCTCTAATTAATGGAGCGTAAGGATCATCCATCACCACAGTCGCCAGAGTGAAGTCTGATCTTATCTCTCTATGGATATTCAAACATCCTTGTACCGTTTCATTTCTAATCAATGGTTGNGTACCAAATGANACATAAACATCCTGAATATTTTCATTGAGATACTTCAATGATTCATACACTGCATTCCCAGTTCCTAATGGTAGATGTTGTGTAATTATTTGACAATTAATGTCTCTCATTGCAATTTTATATTCTTCTTCTCTACCATTTGGAACAACAATAAGAATTTGAGAAAACGAAAAACCATCTTGTAATTTCCTTGCTACGAATTTTGTTGATGGCATACCCCCAATTCGTAAAAGAGGTTTATGGGTTGTTTCACCTCCTTGAATCATTCGAGTTCCCTTCCCCCCACAAAGCAGGATGGCTGCAATTCCCATGCTAACGGGGTAACCACCGGGCTAATTTTGTTTACTAATACCTACACGGGCATGATATGGATATGGGGCAACTCATCTGGGCAGTCATAATGGCATTTTGGGTCCTCTTAGTAATTTATGGAACTCGATGGACCTACAATTATTGGACATCTCAAGGTATGGAAGATATGGTAGCCGTATACTATAATCGAAAGATAGTACATATGTTAGCTGCTGGTATTGTTCTTTTGATAATGCCATTCGTATTNACAGATCCTCTTCTACCACTTATCGGGGGCTTTGCGCTTGGAGGATTTACCGCATTTATGCATCAATCAGGTCGTAGAATGTATTGGATGCAGAATCCTGAGAACATGAATGACTCNTCATTTGCTTTTATGCTTGGATTATCTGTTTACCTTTTATGGGTACTTTTTGACGATCCATGGTTAGCAGTCTTACCCTCNCTTTTCATGGCATTTGGTGATGGAGTAACAGGAATCGTTCGAAATAAAATGTTCTCGAAAAGAACAAAAAGCGCCTGGGGTAATGTTGCTATGGCAGNNGTCTGCCTTCCAATGGGTTGGTTCATTGGAATGGAATCAATTACTTCTATCCCAATCTGGGGACTTTTGAGTGGTGCACTTGCATCATTCGTAGAACGTTATGAATTTGGACCGATCGATGACAATGTATTGATTGCCACCGCATCAACTATTTTGTTAATTATTGGTGCANNTTTCGGCCCAATAATCGCTTTAGCATAGTTTGATTAAATTAAACGACGGATTGATGCGTAAGCATATCTTCGGAAGTTCATGGCTGACCGAGAAGAGTTGCAACGCCTGGCTCGAATGGTAGATCTTAATCGGCAGAAAATGGAACGTATTGAGCAGCAACTCTCCAAATTAGAAGCAATCCACCAAGAACAAAGCCATGTCGTTAGAGCAGTAAGAGCAATCCCAAAAGAGGGGGCTGAGAATATCTTAGTTCCGTTAGGTAGCGGCGTTCAATTAGTTGTTGATGTTCAATCAGATGCTGGGGCTGTTGTTGATATTGGAACAGCAATTCAAGCTGAAATGACTCGTTATGAGGCTGCCGATTTAATNGAAAAACGACAAAATGAGATTTCAGAATTGATTGACTCCCTAAAGAAAGAATTCGACTCTTCTGAAGAAACAGTCCGCTCTTTAGCAGCCACATTCAATGAAGGAGTTGCAGNTCTTGAAAATGAAACACCACCTACAGAAGAAATNCCTACATCTGTAGAGCAGCCAGAGCCAACTATAGAAGANAAACCACGTAGCCGTAGACGCAGAGGCATAGGTGGGGAACTCACATTAGATGATTGAGTGATTACATGGGCCTTTTCGACATATTCCGTTCTAAAGTAAAAGACTTGGGAGATTCACTCGATGAGAATGAATTAACTGCAGAAGAAGGGACTGAAGAGGCGCAGAAAGCAATTGAATCAAAAATTGAACTTGAATCAAAAGATATTACTGAAGACGAATGGGACAACATCGAAGAAATCACCCCATCCATAGAGTCNNTCGAGGATGANTGGGACGATTTTGACGAAGAAGACAACAACTCTCCCTTCGAAGACAACTCTCCAAAGAAATCTATCCAACCAAAGAGAAAACAACCCACAGACACCCGTCCAATAGGAAGTAAAGTGGATCTACACGTTTTACGATCAACAACAGGCCGTCAATTAGTTTCGATTGAAAGCACTCCACGCGGCTCATTAGGTAGTAGTAGTATAGATTTGGAGAGTGGTGCTAAATTAGAGATAGATCTTGGAGGAGGCGTCGTAGAAACAGGTGGGAGAGTAATCAAAGAATCAACAGCGCTAGATACGATGTTGGAAGAAATGGAAATGATTCTGTTAGAAGCAGATATGGGAATTGACGCCATCGAATTTGTCTTGAGTTTATTGAAGGTTGAATTAATTGGCAGTCGTTTACGTAAGGGAGCGGATTTGGCCAAAGTTCTCGAAGCAAGNTTGAAACGAGCTTTACGCTCTCTATTACGTTCTGGTTACTGGAATTTAGACGANACAATTCGCAAATTGTCATCAGAAGATGATGGGCCTGTTATCTTGATGGTAGTGGGCGTAAATGGTGTTGGGAAAACAACGAGTGTAGCTAAAATGGCACACAGATTTACACAACAAGGACATGANGTAGTTTTAGCAGCAGCAGATACATTTCGTGCAGGNGCTATAGATCAATTACAAACCCATGCAGACAGATTGGGAGTTCGTTGTGTTAGTAGTCAAAGAGGAGGGGACCCAGCAGCCATTGCACGAGATGCAATAGAATCAGCTCGTGCCAAGAATGCAGATGTTGTGATTGTAGATACTGCAGGTAGGATGCAGAATAAACGCAATCTAATGGAGGAACTACGAAAGGTTCACCGTATTGCTCAACCACATCTTGTTTTATTTGTTGCAGATGCGTTGGCTGGAAACGATGCAATTGAACAAGCAACTGTTTTCCAAGAAATGTTGGACTTTGATGGCTTTTTCCTTTGTAAATTAGATACTGCAAAAGGTGGTGCAGCACTTTCTATTGCCCATGTTACTGGTAGGCCAATTGTAATGGTAGGAGTTGGTCAAGATTATGTCGATCTACATCCATTTGATCCAGATTGGCTACTTGAGGAGATGTTTCAATGAATAGCCCAACAGATATGTTTTCAGATGAACACTCTGAACGATTGTTTTCTGTAATTCAAATGTTACAACGTTCAGCATTGATGAACATGGGCGCAATCCCTGATTATGAAGGAATGATACATTTCAATCTCGGAGAGGCCAAGGCAGCCATTGATGCAATAGAGGCAGTACAATCTAAGACATCTGGAAATCTTTCATCAATGGAAGAAACACTACTCAAAGGAACACTATCTGAACTCAGAATGATTTTTGTTAAAGCGCCCGAACAACAAAAACTAATCGAAGCGGAGATGGCAAGACAAGAAGAATTGAAGAAAACATACACTGATCCTTCATCAGCTCCTACTGAAGTGATTCATAGTGNCAATCATCAGGAAGAAGAATGAACCGCGTCCTTCATGTGGGCGAACCGACCCCTTCACATCATGACGGATGACGCCACACCATCCACTCTCGTTGTAATTAATGAGAGAAACGCACACCGTCGTATCAATGATCTACTCAGAAGAAGAGGCCATGAAATAGAGAATGAGCCGAACGGAGATCGTGCAGTAGATACTTACGTTAGAATGAGCAAAACGTCTCCTCCNATCGTTTTTCTTTCATTGGATGTGGCAGGTCCATTGAANGGCCATTTAGTTGGTTTAGAAATCCGAGAGGCAGATGATAATGCTCGTTTGGTGTATGTTTGTTCTAGAATCAGGCGTAAAACAGCAGAAGATGTCGCATTTAGTTCTGGAGCAGTGGCTATTTTAGAAATGCCATTCACTATGTCGGATTTAGACAAAGCATGGCCTCAGATAATGGGAGATATACCTGCTGCTCCAGGAGTATCGGATTTAGATGAATTATATCCAGANGTTCGTTCAATCGATGGAGATGAAGTAGTATCTGTTGAATCACTTCCACCATTACCTATCCCAGAAGATTTACCTCCTCCNCCNGAACCCCTAATGCCAATCAATCCAGTTGACGCAAAACCAAAAAAGAAACGACGNTGGTTCAAAATAATCGTTCTAATTGCTTTACTTAGTGGCGTTGGAACAGCAGCCTATTGCTACCAAGACATACTCCTTCAGGCGGTCGAAAATCTTGGATGAAAGTGTATTACTCGTCGGCAGCCTAGCATATGACACAGTCACCTCTCCTGCAGGTTCTGTTGAAAATGAATTAGGTGGTTCAGCAACATATGGTGGTTTAGCTGCCTCTTTTCACAGTAGAATTTCTAATGGTGGTTCGGTTGGTATTGTCGGTGTTGTTGGAGATGATTTTTTACTTGAAGACAGAGAATTACTCCAAAACGCAGGATTAGATTTGACTGGATTAGAAATAGTACAGGGAGAAACATTCCGTTGGATTGGTTCATATCACGGTTCAATGGGGGAAGCAGAAACACATGAAACCCACCTAAATGTATTCGAACATTTTGAACCCAAAGTGCCTGAAAATTGGAAATCACCCACCATCACATTCTGTGGCAATTTACATCCTCTCATTCAAAAAAATGTATTAGATCAATCTCCACCTTCACGTCTTTCGATGTTAGATTCAATGAATCTCTGGATTCAAATCGCTAAGGACGATCTCCTTTCTGTAATGAGGAAAGTCGATCTTGTGATCATAAATGATGGTGAGGTACGAATGTTAGCTAATGACGACAATCTCGTTCGTGCGGCTTACCATGTTCGTTCAATGATTGATTCAACCTATTTGATAGTGAAAAGAGGAGAACATGGTGTACTAGCTCTTCACCCAGATGGAATTATTTCTATGCCAGCATATCCTGTTTCTGAAGTTGTAGATCCAACGGGTTGTGGGGATACCTTTGCAGGCTCGATTGCCAGCCATCTATCCAAAGGAACAGGTCCAATTAGTACTGATGAATTACGAACATCTCTCGAAATAGCAACAGTAACTGCATCATTTACCTTGGAATCTTTTGGTACAAACTCATTAGCAAATTTGGAAGAATCGAAATTTAATGAGAGATTAAGCCATTTCAGATCAATTATTCATGGTTAGTTACGCTGGATAATTTAGTAGAGCGTGGGTTTCTATTCCCGAATTTTCCGACCCATTTAGTCCATCCAATTCAATCAAAAAAATCCCTCCCAACACAGATGCCCCAATTCTCTGACAAAGTTGTACAGAAGCAGCAACAGTACCTCCCGTTGCAAGCAAATCATCCACAATAACAACCCGATCATCTTCAGATAATGCATCTTTGTGTATTTCCAAAATATTTTCACCATATTCTAAACTATATTCTATACGTTCAATTTCATGTGGAAGTTTACCTGGTTTTCTCACTGGAATAAATCCTATGCCCATCTGTAAAGCAACCATTGAACCAAAGATAAAACCTCTACTCTCAGGCCCTACAATATGAGTTGGCCCCCACCCCAATTCCTCTATATCTTGTACCATTCGATCTACTACATTTGCTAATAATTTACCATCAGCCAAGACCGGCGTAATATCTCGAAACATTATCCCTTCAATCGGAAAATCAGGAACACTTCTCACACCATCTTGCAATTGTTGCATGAATTCATCATTCATGCTAATCGCTCACCTATTGGCCAAATTATACTATTCCTTAATCAGAATAATCCAAAGATCCACTGGAATGTGTTTCCATCACCAGGGCCGATGTAATACATTAGTAGGAATGCAGCTAATCCATACATGACCTTGCTGACTTCATCGAACTTCTGCATTCCAATCTTGATAAGCACATAGGAAAGAACACCCCAAGCGATTCCAATTGCGATAGAGTAAGTGAAAGGCATCATTACTATTGTTAGGAATGCTGGTAGCGCCATTTCTTTGTTAGCCCAATCGATATCAGCGGCTTGGCGCATCATCATTGCTCCAATAGCAACTAATGCACAAGCAGCAGCATACTGAGGAATAGCCTTGAATAAGCCTGCTAGGAATAGACCAGACAGCATTAGGATACCGACAGTTACTGCAGTGAGTCCAGTTTTACCACCTTCTTCAATTCCAGCTGCGGACTCAATGTATGTGGTTGTAGTACTGGTTCCAACAGCAGCACCAACAATTGTAGCAGCAGCGTCTGCCATGAATGCTTCATCTGCACCTTCAAGAGTATCTGATTCTTCATCTACATATCCAGCTTGGCGACCAACAGAGTATAGAGTGCCAGCAGTATCGAAGATGTCAACGAATAGGAACGCAATCATTACCAAGACAAAGGTTTCAAGATTATCTCCAATATCTCCTAGAGCACCAGCAAATGCGCCCATACTCTCAGTTGGCATCCCAACAAATCCGAAGATATCACCCATAGCAGGAGCAGATGCATAGATACAACTTGGATCAACATAACCACCATTTCCATCAGGGATACAAACCCATCCATCAGTACCTAGTCCAGCACCATTGTCTAACCAAGGGTCGTATGCATTGGTTATCCATCCTAGTACAGAAGCACCAAGAACACCATAGATGATCGCTCCCTTTATTCCACGAGCCATCATTATAGCAATTGCAAGAAGAGCCATCATTGCAATTAATGCACCATGCATGTGCCCATCAGTGTACCAGAAACTACCAGTTGGACCAATAGATACCAAGGTAGCAGGATGATCGATTACCCAACCCATTTCTCTTAATCCGATAATCGCAAGGAACATTCCAATACCTGCCCCAGTTGCAATCTTCAAATCCCTTGGAATTGAATCTAATAAAGCACTTCTCCAACCCACTTGAGGTAGCGAAATGATGAGGAAAATAATACCTTCAACAAACACAGCAGCTAGTGCTAGTTGCCATGTTGCGCCCATAGTGAAAACTACACCAAACACGAAGAAGGCATTCAATCCCATCCCTGGTGCTAGTGCAAAGGGCATATTTGCCCATAGTCCCATGACCATACATCCAACGAATGCNGCTATTGCAGTTGCAAATAATGCATCATCGAATGGGATTCCTGCTAGCGAAAGCATAGCAGGGTTAACCACCAAAATATATGCCATCGTTAGGAAAGTTGCCACTCCCGCTCTAATTTCAGTCTCTAACGAACTACCCTTTTCAGTGTAGCCGAAATACTTGTCTAATGCTTCAATTTCCATAATTGAGTCTCCTCTTAATTATGGCTATTATAAAAANCGGGGTTTAAAGATTGGTAACAAAAAGGCTGATTTAAGCCAAAAAACGTATTTTTTGATAAAAACCGGTGTTGTAAATTACACTTAGTTATTTTTGGTAAATTAACAAGGGAAAAATCAATCCTGACCTTCATCTTGTATTACATCAGAAGCAACATATGGGGTGTATGGTAGTATTTGACTTCCAACAGGAGCATGATTGAGAACCTCGGTTTGTATTCCTGCTTTACTNAACAACTCAATATCGCCTTCATCTAACATCCTATCCAAGGTAATCATCCGTCCTCGTAGCCACAATAAACTTAGGAAAAAAAACCCAATAAAAATTATTGCAAAAACCCATCCAATTAGTTGTGCTGGGTCCATATTTCACCTATCTAGTANTGCATTCCATGAAACACGAGCATACTCTTTTGCTGCCTCAATAGGATTGTTACTTTTGTGAATACCTGACCCTACTATCAAACAATCAGCTCCGGCCAATACGGCTTCTCTGGGATGCCCATATTGTTGTCCTGCAACTCCATCTCCTGTATTCAGGTTGATTCCAGGTGTCCAGATCATTTTCCCTTCTCCCACCAATTCTCTCAATGATTTGACATCATCTGGGTTTGAACCATTTCCAATGAATCCCATGACTCCATCCATTTCTCTACCCTGTTCCACTACTTCCTTTGTNTAATTTGGAAGCAAAAGATTCCCCCTACTAGACATTTGAGCCAAAAGAAGAATACCTCCATCTCTTCCAACATCATTCCATCCTTCGAGCAGCCCATCGACTACATCNGGACCAGAAATTAAATGTGCAGTTACAATATCTGCCCATGAACGAATATCAACTACACCCCCCATCTGCTGCCGACTAACACGACCAATATCTGCAAATTTACGATCTTCCCAGATTAACACATCTAGTTCTCTAGCCAAGTCGCAGACACCCATCCATCCATCAGGTGTCCAATCTTCTACTATATCCACATGAAGTTTCAAACANGCNATATATGGTCCAATAGATTCAACAGTGTTACGTACAGCNTCAACCGTTTGCAAGTCTGCAGCAAAACAAATCAGCGTNTCTTTTTCAGTGGCAGTCTGCATATATCGTCTNGAAAAACTATCTTTGACGGAACTCCATCTCAGGCCCCAAGCATCTTCTGCCATCATATATCCCCTCTTACTCTACTTCTCAAATCTTTTCTTCAAATACAGCATTATCTCATGTGTTGAATCTGAACGACATATTATATTCTGATGAAATNANGTATTANCATGTCAAATGTAGGGAGGTTAGATCGGATTATCAGAGGTTCCGCAGGTACATCCGTTGCATTTGTTGAATTATCAGGGATTTTCGGTGCTGCTGAATTAATCATTGAAATATTTGCTCTAGGACTTGCAATTTTCTTAACAGTGACCTCAGTGATGGGCTATTGTCCATTTTATCCGATGTTTGGAGTAAATACTTGCAAATTAGATATTACTAACAATTCAAATCAAAATTTGGTTAATCCAATTTGTGAAGATACACATCAGTTGAATAACGGCGGATTATTGAATTGATGACATGACAGTTGATCGTCAAACCAATCATCGTGATTGGATTCGGGTTAAAGGGGCCAGGACCCACAATCTGAAAGACGTTGATGTGGANATACCNCGAGATTGCTTTGTGGTTGTATCGGGAGTTTCAGGTTCTGGAAAATCTAGCCTTGCATTTGATACATTATATGCTGAAGGACAACGCAGATATGTAGAGAGTTTGAGNTCATATGCCAGACAATTCTTAGGCCAAATGAAAAAACCCGATTGNGANAGTATCGATGGNCTTTCACCTGCAATAAGTATTGATCAGAAACAAGGGTCCCATAATCCTAGATCTACTGTTGCAACAGTTACAGAGATCATGGACTATCTTCGTTTACTTTGGGCTCGTATAGGCAAACCACATTGTCCTAAATGNGGAATAGAGGTGGCCACACGAACTGTTCAGGAAATAGTTGATGATGTAATGTGGAATTTTGAGGGTCACGCAATTTCAGTATGGACTCCTGTAATTAGAGATAGAAAAGGAACCCACGCCGACTTATTTCGTGTGTTGGTTGAACAGGGGTACACAAACGGAAAGATCAACGGAAGAGAGGCAGAATTTGACAATCCTCCCTCACTAGAAAAAAATCTTCGTCACAATATTGACGTCCGCATTGATAGAATGAAATTATCACGAACAANGCGNCAAAGATTGACTGAATCAGTTGAATCAGGTTTACGCTTAGGGGCTGGAGCAATTGCCATTGAATCATTAGAAGAGCCAAAAAAAGATACANATATAGAAAGCACCCACTCTAGAAGTGTTACAGTTGGCACTATTATTCCATATTCAGAAGAATTTGCTTGCCCAACCCATGGTTCGTTTTTACCAGAAATGTCCCCNAGGATATTTTCCTTCAACAATCCTCTAGGTGCATGCCCTACCTGTCAAGGATTAGGTGTACAACGTAGTTTTAGTATTGATTTNTTACTTGACTCCACTCTTTCTGTNGAGCAGAATTTTGTTAACCCATTNCGTCTTTCTATGCATTCGAATTGGTATAGAAGGCATATGGAACAAGTATGTACTCATTATGGAATAGATCCTTCCACACCNTTTGAGAGTCTGGATGAGGATGCACAAGATATCTTGTTGAACGGTACAGGATCGACAGAAATCAGTTTTAGATTCGAATCAGAACGAGGCTCAATTTATCAAAGTCGTAAACCATGGGAAGGAGTCCTCCCTCGTCTCAAGAGACAANTAACGGATACCTCATCAGAACGTACAAGATCAAAANTAGCATCATATATGACCGACGAACCATGTGTCGATTGTAACGGCCAAAAATTAAATCGAGCTGTATCAATGGTAACAGTTGGAAATATTACACTACCAGAATTATCGTCATGCTCTGTTTTAGAATCTCTTGCTACTGTTCAACGCTGGCGTTCCGAAACGATCGATCCAGTATGGTCAGAATTAGAACGAGAATTACCGTCTGGGCCAGTTTTAGACTCTGTAACAACTTTGACAGAACGCGATTTGTACATCGGCCGAGAAGTGATTAAAGAGATAGAAAATAGATTACGATTTTTAGCATTAGTCGGATTAGATTATCTCACACTAGATAGAAGAGCAAGTACACTTTCTGGGGGGGAAAGTCAACGAATACGTCTTGCNAGTCAAATAGGTACTAGGTTGACNGGCGTAATGTATGTTCTCGATGAACCAAGTATAGGATTACATCCACGAGACAATTCTAGATTACTCTCAACCCTAAGAGAATTAACAGACATTGGAAACACCCTTCTTGTTGTTGAGCATGATGAAGAGACATTAAGACAGGCTGATTGGATAGTTGATTTAGGTCCAGGAGCAGGAAAACAAGGCGGGACTGTAGTTTCCAATGGCACTTTAGAAAAACTNCTTTCCAGTAAGCAAAGCCTAACTGGGCAATATCTTTCAGGAAGAATGAAGATTCCAATCCCNCAAAAACGTACTGAACCTAACGGAGATTGGTTAACTATCAAGTCAGCAGCACACAATAATTTGCAAAAAATTGATGTCAAACTTCCATTGAAATGTTTTATTTCTGTAACAGGTGTTTCNGGCTCTGGNAAATCGTCACTAGTCACTGGAATTTTAGCACCCGCATTATTGCGAAAATTACACAATTCTGATTCAACCCCAGGCCGTCATGGCTCAATAGANGGTATCGAAACAATCGACAAAACAATCGTAATTGATCAAAGTCCTATCGGGAGAACCCCTCGCTCTAATGCTGCAACTTACACAGGAGCATTCGATCACATCCGTTCTTTATTCTCCCAAGTCCCACTCTCAAAAGAAAGAGGGTACACTCCAGGAACATTCTCGTTCAATGTACGTGGGGGCAGATGTGAAGCCTGTAAGGGAGCTGGCTCGATTAAACTAGAGATGAATTTCCTTCCAGATGTGTGGATTGAATGTGATAATTGTAAAGGCACTAGGTACAATCGTGAAACCCAAGAAGTTCTTTGGAAGGGGCATAGTATCCACGATGTCTTAGAAATGACAATAGAAGACGCCGCTATATTTTTTGAAAACCAACCTAAGATATTCAGAATTTTACAGACTTTAGTGGACGTTGGTTTGGGCTATATCCGTCTAGGCCAGCCTGCTACGACATTATCTGGGGGAGAAGCCCAACGAGTGAAATTAGCAACAGAATTACACCGCCCTGCCAGAAAACATACGCTGTATATTCTTGATGAACCAACTACTGGACTTGCCATGTCTGATGTCCATCAACTCGTCAAGGTTCTGACACGCCTCAAGGACAATGGTCATACTGTAGTCGTAATTGAACATAATTTAGATGTGGTAAAATCGTCAGATTGGGTCATCGATCTAGGTCCTGATGGAGGCGATGGAGGAGGAAATATTGTAGCTGAAGGCACACCAGAATCAATCTCTGAAAATCCAAATTCATTCACTGGCCAACATCTTCAATCAATGTTAGGTTTAAGAAAGGTAGCCGATTAGACAACCTCAGGTTGTATAGAAGAAGGTGATGAAATGAGCATAGGAATTGAAC
>PAOK01000018.1 GCA_002708015.1 Methanobacteriota archaeon | reverse complement strand
AGAATCCTGCACTATATTCTGTTCCTCCTGAGTGGTATTCTGGCCCTCCAATAATTTGAATCATCATTTCATATGTTTCTCCAGAAGTATACAATGTTGGAACATTGTCAAGGATAATAGTGACACTTTCACTCGAATCTACGTTGTGACAAGTACATCCTGAAATGGCGACATCTCCCTTGTTGTCTTGATCGCCGCCGATGCCTCCTGGCCATGCATAAACAGAGGACGGACTATTGGCTAAAATGATGATAAGTAGACAGACAGCAAAGACCCTCCTTATAGGTGCAGTCCACGGACTGTCCATGCCCATATTACTCGCGACTAGAAAAGGGGATATTAACATTGGCTAAACAAGTGTTTTTTTCGATGGACAGCGAGGCATATATATGCTTATAATTTCCTAGGAATTTATTGTCATTTTTGCTTATATATTCTGTTGATTTATCCGGATGGTTCAAGCCCCTTCACCATTCTCCTCAAAGTATGGCGGGGCGAGCATGGAAGAACACTTACCGGCTTTCCGATGTTCAGTTGGAACAATTAGATAATGCTGAATCGTTAATGGAATCTATGGATTTAGGGCAAGCAGAAGATTTACTTCTTCTGATGCTTAATGATGATCCAATCTGTGTTCCTGTTCTTTCTAATCTTGGTCATCTCTACGGGCGATACTTATCTGAATTTGAAAAGGCAGTTGAGTTTTATGATAAAGTTCTAGAAATTGAGTCAGATAATGCTTGGGCTAGGGATGAACGACGACGGTATCAACGATATTTGACATACGAGGATTAGTGGTAAAATGCATGACGGCGCTTTACTTATTGTAGGGGTAGGTGGCATTGGATGCCGTTGGGCAAAAGTAGCGCATTCCGAGATGGTAGATTCTGCTGATTTATTGTTGGTTGATTCTGACNNTTCTTCTTTTGAAGAATACCCCAATGCCTCNACTATTAATATCGGTCCAGAAGGAGTAAATCAAGGGATTATGCCCGAGNTGTCTAGTTCATGGGCAAGTGAATATGCTCATGTNTTTAGTAAGATGTTAGATNGGGCAGAATTGGTACTAATTTCTACTGTTTTAGGCGGAGGAGTAGGAGGAGGTGCGAGTGTATGGATTGCCGAACAAGCACGATCTGCNGGAGCATTAGTCGTTACAATTGCTGGTTTACCGTTCGAAGACCAAGTATCTAGAATGAGATGGGCTCGACTTTCTAGACCNCGTTTAGAATCAGCTTCTCATGCAACTATTGGAATTTCTCTTTCATCTTTGGCTCAGCGTAGTATCAAGAGAGGAATTCCCTGGCAAGATGGAGGCGGATGGATTTCTAGTTTAGTAACTGGTCTGNTTCGAACACAAGCAAGAATGGGCGTGATTAATTTAGATTTGATGGATTTACGTACTATTCTTGCTCAAGCCGGACGTTCAACAGTGTTGGTTGGAGAAGGNATGGCTGTTGATGCAAATCGGATNTTCCGTTCTGCTTTCGATGCCCCTTTAGAAAGAATTGATATCGCAAATGCTGCGGCTTGTTTACTCCACATTGAGGGTGGAAATGCNGTTTCATTAGGTGATTTTGATCAAATTGCNGAGGCTTTTACCAAAGGTCTACATGATAATTGCAATGTNATTTATGGGGCTTCAATAGATAAAGAAATGACNGGAGAAGTTAGAGTAATCGCAGTTCTTTCTGGACTATAATTAACTCATTCTTCTTCTGAATTAAATTCTANAGGTCGAGATATAGACCCCTTGAATCCTATCAGCAGAGTAATTGCAGTCAAAACATGACCTACTCCTAATGTTTGAGAAACATCTCCCAAGATAGGAAGAGATTCTGTTAGTCCAGACATGACTGTAATAGATCCTGCATAACCAAAACCAAAAGCTATTGCCCAATGTATGGCAGTATCTTTGGAAATAAAAGTAATACTACTTCGATTTCTATTGCTCATTGCCCAAACAGCACTNACTACTGTGATAATTACTAAGATAATTTCTTCTAAGAGCATAGCACTATTTCCACTTCCAAAGAGTCTCGACCAAGCACTGGAAAGGTGCCACGCAATGAGGAAAATCAGAAGTTGACCTGTTCGATGAACTCTATTTCNATCNCCTTTTGTCCATGACGTATCTAATGGAACGATGCCATCTTTTGCAATTTGTAAGAAAATTACAATTAAACAAAAACAAACTAAGTAGTAAATCATCCAAGAAAACAAATTTGAATCTGTTTCAGTAAANTTTGAGACTATTACTCCTCGAAAGACTCCAATGATTGCTGTAGAAATGAATGCACCCAACAAAAGTCGCCGAAAATCCCATTTTGNAGGTGTTTTCATTTCTGATTTTTTACTCGACTTAGATCTTAGTACTACATCTCGAATGCTGGTTTTCAGAGCTACTCCTTGTCCAATCGACCATAAAATGAAGAGAGATGCTAAAGAAACTGCCCAAATATCTCGAATATTTTTGTCTCCTGCAATAGTAAGTAAGATGGTTGTAGAAATTATACTCATTATCANTAGAGGTAAAATCAACGGTCCCAACAAACGAGTAANAAATGAAGAGTATCTGTCCGCANGTAACCACTTGTTGATACTTGATTTGTTCCCAATCATCCCTAAAAATATGTATGAAATCATTGCTGAAGTAAAAATGATTGCTGCATATCCTGGGTCATTATTTATTGTTGAAATTAGGCCAAAAAGACCCCCTGTCCCACAAACTAATAGGAATACGTGGGGTAGAGTTTTGGGAGAGAGTAGTATCTTCACTAAATCCCAAGGACTTTCTATCGAAGAGCCCTCATTCCCGCTCTCCATGTGATTCCGATAGTGGGGACTGAAATAAACGGACAACCCTCAACAGGTCATGGGGGCCCCTTCTAAGGCAAAACGTCCGAAGAGACGTTGGGTCGGGATCCGCACTACAGAAGAAATTGATAGGGAGAATTTGAAATCAATAATAGATCAAATTATGCCTTCCAGCTCCGCAAAATTGTACGATTTAAAAATTGTTAACGGACAGAATCTAGCAATTGTAAGAATTAATTTGACCGAATATCCTGTTTTTGTTTTCAAATGTCAATCAGATAATCGTCTACATACAATTACTGCTTCCGGAAAAATTAGACTTGTTAGAGATCGTCTAGGCTTACCCAAGCCTAAACTTCGAAGATAGCATTCATCACCTTTGATTTATTCGGGTAGAATATGGGGGCGGGTGGAACGAGCGAGCCTATACCCATTTGGGACCTTTCATCTCTCATGGGTTCAATTATGTTGATAGGTACTATTTTGATGGCGTTATGGGTGCCTTCTCAAGAGGTCAATTTAGATCAAAATGATGGTAATGTTGCTCTTACCAGTATTGATGTTGGTTTCTTAGGTTCTGATGATGCGATTGAAATTTCAATAATTCCAGGTGAATTATGTGTTCAATCTAATTCTACATGTTTTATTCAAGCGGATGTAGGTGGAGAGATTCTTGAATTTAATTTTGAATCAGATGGGAGTTGGACATCCATGACCTCAACTAGAACTTCAGACGGCCCGATAGATATTTCAGTGTCTGGTTCTGGTGAATTTGATGTGAAAATTAGTGTGAAAAGGCAACTTCCATTGGAAGCTATTCCTGCGATCTTAGGTCTCTTTCTATTGGTATGGGGGGAGTGGCGCCGTAGACAGTGACTAGTCTTCGATTTCTATTCCTGACAAATCCGTTTTTCCACCTGTGGAGTAAATTTGTAATTGCGAATGTAGTAATTTTGAAACTACGCATGGTTGATTCTTGTATTTTTTATTCTTGCCAATAATATGTGAATTTGAAGCTACATTCCACCATCTTCTGTGAAGGAATTTTTTGTCTGCATCAGGAACTCTTTCGTGATTTTCAAACCATGATGAGAGGTGAATATGCACGTGTTTTTCTAGACCCTCAAGTCCAGTTTCAGAAACTCCTCCTTTCATTTCTCCTTCAACAATTCTGGGTTTAGAATTGATTCCAATTCCACATGTAATCCAAATTTCATTTCCTTTTGATTGCGCTTCTAACAATATTCCAGCTATCTTTGTATTTGTAGTAGAACAGAAAATATCGTTGGGCCATTTGATTGAGTAATCATTGGAGTTAGTATTAGTCCAAGTTATTGATTGAAACACCTTTCCTTTCCATGTGCAAATTGCATTAAAAATTGCTAAAGAAGCAGCCATATGTATCGATTGAATATCTAAATCTGGAGGTTCAGGTCCGATTATTCTCCACGTACCTGTAAGATCACCTTTTACAGAAATCCAACGAGAATTTTTCCTACCATATCCTGCAGTTTGTTCTTGAGAAATAATGCAATTTCCCACTTGGGTATCTTCGTTAACGGATTCCATTGTGGAACTTACAGATTTTTTGAAATGTGGCCCCCATTTCCAGCCTTTCCATAAGGAAATAACTGCGGTTTTCTCACCCCCATCTGATCTTGTTTCAATTGTCCTTATTGACCAACCTTCTAATATTGCATTACTCAGTTCGTAATTAGTATCTTTACTTGTTGAAACTA
Source organism: Methanobacteriota archaeon (assembly GCA_002708015.1). Taxonomy (GTDB): domain Archaea; phylum Thermoplasmatota; class Poseidoniia; order Poseidoniales; family Thalassarchaeaceae; genus MGIIb-N2. The sequence continues at coordinate 26,124 of PAOK01000018.1, read as the reverse complement.
AAGCAATAACACAACCGTTTTCACTTAACATTCCAGGAATACTTGCGATATCTAAAAGTCTCCTGATTGGGTGTACATCTTCCCATGAAAGAGCTGCTTCTTCAAACGGTCCAAGACGATCATCATCATCTTTAGGTAATTCGAGATAGGGAGTGTTCCACGTAATTACATCCCATGATTTTTCGAAATTTTCTCCTATTTCTTCTACAGATAATTCAACAGTTTCAAAGATACCTGAATTTTGATGATTCCCTCTTGCTGAAGCGATTGCTAAAGGATTGATGTCAATTCCACAAACTTTCCATCCTCTCTCAGCCATCGATGAACCGATTACTCCACTTCCAGTACCAATTTCTAGCATCCTTCCCGGAGATCCTTTAATTCTGCAAAGAGCTTTGTGCAACATCGTAGTATCTTCTCTAGGAGGATATACTGTCGGAGGGACGACTATATCCCATTTTTTCCCTGTAGAATCTGTCCAGATTATTGATGAAGAGTTTCTAAGAGAAATTTCAACCTCTCTATCAGGTCCAATCCCCATAATTTCTTCTCAATGGTAGGGTTCATGAACACTAGTGGTGAGGGAAGGCTGCTAGTTGGGTGTACTAGCGGTACCGAGGGATTTATGACCCCCCCCTCGGTCCGCAGGAGGCCCAGCATTAGCCATGGGCCTGTAGCTTAGCCAGGTAGAGCGACGGACTTTTAATCCGTTGGCCGGGGGTTCAAATCCCCTCAGGCCCGCCTGACAGGCTTACAGGTTCATGGTTTTTGTTGGTTTGAGGGTGTGTGAAAATGGCGGTCAAGAGTTCCACAAANAAGAAACTAATCGAACTTGGAGTCACCGAAGANCACGCTTCGGCGATGGCAAATGATACCAATCTNAGTCAACTNAAAATGCTTAGTNCNGAAGAANTAGCTCAGCGCCTTGNTCTCAAAGTNGATGACCCNANNATNGAGAANTACATGTCTATNNTACGTCAGCAGCCNACNCGTAACAGGAAATCNCGNTCAGTCAAGAGAACAATTAGNCAGAAACTCGANGANGAAGAAATNCCNGGNCATGGNGATAGATTCAATATTCTNAATCATGAANTNGTTCCNCANCATGAANTAGTNCCNCAAGAAGANGAAGAACATGTNNTNTCNCCNTGGGGNCTNAAGACGATTGATTCAGANGGAAANANCCGNTTAGCNAAAGAACGNCTTCCTAAGATTCTNATNAATGATCCNGCAGTNCAAGTTNTGAANGAAATGGAAGAATNAGTTGTNGAAGGNCTTCCNGCNGGTTGGNTAACTAANCGTGTTGTNAAGGTNNTTCGTTANAGNCGTTCAGCAGGTTCTGCTGTTGCTTACAGNNTAATCGTGGAGGCCCATTAGGGAGGTATTGANATGAAGGAAATTATTGAAGCATATTTTAATCAGCGCAGTTTGGTAAATCATCAGTTGGCATCTTATGACGATTGTATCCCTTCTGGAGATGGATCTGAAGTAAGAATGAACAGAATGGAAAACATTGTTCGAAACATCAGGGTTGGAACTGATGAAATAATGGACGATGGCCTNGGAGGTATCATTGCTCTTGACGTCTTAGACAAGGATATCAAGGTTAGAATCAAGAATATTAAGCTAGGTAAGCCAGTTATTCGAGAAGCAAATGGTTCTATCCATGAGTCTACTCCCGTACAATGCAGACTTCGAAAATTGACTTANATGAGTCCACTTAAATTAGATTTCACAATTTTTAGAGATGACAAACCTACCCCNGATGAAGAATTAGAGGTCCACATAGGAAATCTTCCAATCATGGTTCGTTCTGAAATTTGTAACCTTCATCCAAAGAACATAGGTACAGCAGATGGTCAATCTGGAAAACTAAATCTAGAAACTTCTGATGAAGATAGAAACCGATATCATCGTTTGTTAGAGAAATATGGGGAAGACCCGTTAGATCCTGGTGGTTACTTTATCATCAACGGAACTGAGAGAGTCCTCATTTCAATGGAAGATCTAGCACCTAACAGAGTTACAGTTGAAAAGAATAAGAAGTATACATACGAGACTGAAGTTGCAAAGATTTTCTCTCAACGCGANGGTGCNNGAAAGCCGTTGAATGTAGAAAAACGTCGTGATGGAATGCTAATGGCTAAGATACCNTCTGCNGGAAGTACCGCTGTACCTGTTGTTCTTTTGATGCGTGCACTCGGAGTGGATAATGATGCAGAAATTTTCCAAGCTATTGCAGGCCCTGTTGAGACAATGAAATATACAGTTGCTAACATCAACGAAATCAAAGATAANAGTGAATATGAAGTCCATACTACTGAGGAAGCTCTAGCNTGGTTGGAAAAGAAGTTCGCTGCTGGTCAACAAAAAGAGTACCGTGAGCAAAGAATCCAGAATATGTTGGATAAAGAACTCCTTCCTCACTTAGGTGAAACACCAGAAAATCGTAGAAAGAAATCGGTTTTCCTTGGCCGTGTTGTCCGCCAAGTGCTTGAGATGGCAGTCACAGATCGTGAAGCCAACGATAAAGATCATTATGCAAACAAACGTGTTCGACTAGCAGGAGATCTAATGGAAGATCTCTTCAGAGTCAGTCTTCAACAGTTGGCTCGAGATCTAAAATATCAACTAGAACGTCANCATAATAGAAAGAGAGATCTGAAAATAAGTTCCTGTCTTCGACCTGATGTATTAACCTCCAAGATAATGCATGCTCTTGCTACCGGTAACTGGGTAAGTAGTAGAAGTGGGGTTAGTCAATTGCTCGATAGAACCACTTATCTCTCTGCACTTTCACACATGCGAAGGGTTACGAGTCCTCTTGTTAGAAGTCAACCTCACTTCGAGGCTCGAGATTTGCATCCTACACATTGGGGCAGACTATGTCCTAACGAAACCCCTGAAGGACAAAATTGTGGCCTAGTAAAGAATGCAGCACAAATGATTGACGTCAGTGAAAATGTACCTGAGGGTGAGATTAAGGGCATGCTTTCAGAAGCAGGAGTAGACTCTTCTCCTGATGGCTGGGCTGAAGGTTCTAGAATCCACGTTAACGGAGATATCTTTGGTCTACACAAAGACGCCCATCGTCTAGTCGCTCGNTTAAAAGCTAGAAGAAGAAGCGGAAAAATCAAGCCAGAGGTTTCAATTAGGCACGATTCTACTAACAAAGACGTATTCATCAATACNGATAAGGGACGTATTTTACGCCCATTGTTAGTCTTGGAAGGTGGTCAATTAACACTTCAAAAGATACATTTGGAACGTCTAAGATCACGCGAAATGAGTTTCAAAGAACTTGTTTGGGAAGGAGTTGTTGAATGGGTAGATGCAGAAGAAGAAGAAGATCTTTTGATTGCGCCTCGTCCTTACGATCTTCCTGCCAGAAGTCCNAAGCACAACCGTCCATTGAATCCTGCTACTATCGAATGGGTAAATTTAGGAGAACCTGATCAAACTCATGCAAAATTATCAGCAGAAATTATCATGCCAAATGGAGATAAAGACACTGAAGTTTTCGATGTACCACTCAATTATTATCAACCAGATTTTGATAGTTTAAAGAAGAAGCAAAAGAAATCTGGTGNGGTCTTATGTTATTCTCACGTAGAGATAGATCCTCAATTGATTCTTGGAGTCTGTGCGAGTTTAGTTCCATATCCTGAACACAATTCCACTCCTAGAGTTACTGGAGGAACTGCAATGGTAAAGCAAGCATTGGGGCTACCAAGTGCCAATTATCGTCTTCGCCCTGATACTCGATTGCATCTTTTACATTATCCTCAACAGTCCATGACNAAAACTAGGGCAATGCACCAAACTAATTTCTTGCGTAGGCCTGGTGGTCAGAATTTCGTAGTTGCAGTTCTTTCACATCATGGATATAATATGCAGGATGCAATCATTATGAACAAAGCTAGTGTCCAGAGAGGCTTGGGTCGATCTACATTCGTTCGAACTTACAATGCAGAAAACCGTCGTTTCCCTGGTGGACTTGAAGAAACAATTCAGATTCCAGGAAATGATCCTAACCATGAAGTAAAGGGTTTGAAACCTATTGAACTGTACGAGCATTTGGAAGAAGATGGTTTGCCAATTCCAGAAGAATATCTCGACAGTGGAGAAGTTCTAGTCGGAAAGACTAGTCCTCCTCGGTTCCTTGAAGAGAATGCTGGAGGTGCTTTCTTTGCAGCACCTGAAAGAAGAGAGTCATCAATGACTGTTAGACATGGAGAGAAAGGTTTCGTTGACAATGTGTATGTTACAGAAAGTCTTGATTCTGGATTAATGGTTCGTTTGACATTACGTACAAACAGAATTCCTGAACTTGGTGATAAATTCGCATCAAGACACGGACAGAAGGGAGTAATTGGTAGATTAATTGAACCAGAGGATATGCCATTTACTACGTCCGGTGTTGTACCTGATTTACTGATGAACCCTCACGCAATTCCATCAAGAATGACAGTTGCTCATGTTCTAGAAATGATTGGTGGTAAGGTNGGTTCTATGGAAGGTCGTCAAATCGACGGTACAGCATTTAATGGAGAGAAAGAAGACTCTCTCCGNGAAGCTCTAGTACGAAATGGNCTAGCNCATACTGGTCGTGAAATTATGATTAATGGAGAAACTGGAGAACAATATCCAGTTGAAATTTTCTCTGGTGTAATCTATTATCAGAAACTACACCATATGGTAAGTGGAAAATTACATGCTAGAAGCCGTGGCCGTGTACAAATTTTGACTCGTCAGCCGACAGAAGGAAGAGCACGTCAAGGTGGTCTTCGATTTGGAGAGATGGAGCGTGATTGTTTGATTGCNCATGGTGCTTCTATGGTNATCAAAGATCGCTTACTCGATGAGAGTGATGGTTGGGAGATGATGGTTTGTAATAATCCAGGATGTGGTCACGCATCCTACTATGATTGGAATCGAAAAGCAACGGTTTGCCCGGTTTGTGGNGATCGTGCTGATATTCATACCATTCAGACATCCTATGCATTCAAACTACTCCTCGATGAGATGAAATCTCTCGGGGTTGCTATGAGAATAGATCTGGAGGACCGAAGATGAGAGCTAGAGACGTTGCAAAGATCCCAAAGAGGATTAGTTCAATCAAATTCACTTTGATGGACCCGAATGAAATTAGGAAGATGTCATCTGTAGAGGTAAAGACAGCGGACACCTACAAAGATGATGGCCACGCATTCCGCCAAGGTTTGATGGATACAAAAATGGGTGTTATTGATCCTGGTATGCGTTGTGCTACTTGTGGCAATAAGCATGAAGAATGCCCTAGCCATTTCGGCCATATTCAGTTGGAACTACCTGTTATTCACATTGGTTTTGTACCATTGATCAAATCGTGTTTAGGCTCTACATGTAATAGTTGTAGTATGGTTCTGTTGAACAGTCAACCAGGAACACACCCTCATGACCCTGAAAAGTCAGAGCAGGATTACTACCGAGATACAATCAATGATGTAAAGCAAAAGCATGGAGTAGGTTCTCCTGAATATTCAAAATTGATAAAGGATATTGAGAAAGAATGTAAGAGTGCTAAGAGAAGAATTTGCATGCATTGTGATGCAGAGCAAGGTGTAATTCAACTTGATAAGCCNTCAACTTTCAAAGAAAAGTTCGACAAAGGTGAACACAAATTGAATCCTCGTGACATTCGTGAATGGTTAGAACGAATTCCTGACGAGCATCTGATTTTCTTAGGAATAGAAGCCGGCTCAAGCCGACCTGAATGGACTATCATGAAAGTTCTTCCAGTTCCTCCAATCACGGTTCGTCCATCGATTACTCTCGATAGCGGTGATCGTTCAGAAGACGATTTAACTCACAAATTAGTTGACGTACTTCGTATCAATCAACGATTAAGAGAAAATAGAGATTCAGGTGCGCCTCAGTTGATTGTTGAAGACCTTTGGGAATTACTCCAATATCACATTACAACATACTTTGACAACCAAACTAGTGGAATCCCACCTGCTCGTCATCGTTCAGGTAGGACCTTGAAGACACTTACTCAGCGTCTTAAGGGTAAAGAAGGTCGTTTCAGAAGCAATCTTTCTGGAAAGAGAGTTAATTTCTGTGCTAGAACTGTAATCAGTCCTGATCCTAAGTTGAGTATTAACGAAGTAGGTGTTCCTCTAGCTACTGCCAAGGAATTAACCGTACCAATTCGTGTAACTTCTCGAAATATGGAACAGATGAGGCAAATGATTCTGAGAGGTCCTGAACATCACCCTGGTGTGAACTATATTGTTCGCGGTGATAATTTCAGAGTCAGAATTACAGATCGTACTAAGTGGATTTGGGCGGGCTTCCGTTGTTTGAATTCTGCCTGTGTTCCAGGTACTAGCGACGATGAACCATATGTTGGGGCTAGTCCCGCTTTGAATACAGTAATCCCTGCACCTAATTTCTTACCTGGAGTTGTTCTTAAGACTTTGAAGAGTCAAACACAAGACGGAGCAGTACTTGAAGAACATCAAGTTGATCTTGAATCAACTCTTCAAAACCTTAGAGGAGAAGATGAACACGGTCGCCCATTAGAATATGGAGATCCTAGAGCTATTGTACATCAAAGATGGGTCTTTGAAAGAAACAACCCTGGTGAAGAATTCCCTGATGAGTTACAAGTTTATTGTCCTCATTGTAATAGTCCTTGGTGTGAAGTTGAAGATGGAGAAGATTACAGAAATCAAGTTGAAGATCGATTATCCACCTATGACATATATGGTAATCCTAAGCCAGGAATGACAGTAGAACGTCATTTGATTGACGGTGATATTGCGATATTCAATCGTCAGCCATCTCTACACAGGATGTCAATGATGGCTCATGAAGTTCGAGTAATGGATGGAAAGACATTCAGGTTCAACCTTGCTGTTTGTACTCCTTACAATGCTGATTTCGATGGTGATGAAATGAACCTACACGTAATTCAGTCTGAAGAGTCTCGTGCTGAGGCTAAGATTTTGATGCGTGTCCAAGAACATATCATCACCCCTCGGTATGGTGGAGCAGTAATTGGTGGTATCCACGATCATATTTCAGGAGCATATCTTCTAACTCATGGTGAGAGAGTAATTCCTGAAGCATTAGCGTTAGAGGTTCTTGGTCAAATTGACTATACTGGTGATATGCCTAAACTTCAGGAAAAGGATGGAGTTACNGGATATTTGGGTACTGATTTGATGAGTTTAATTGTTCCTGAAGGATTCCGTCTTGAATATACAAGTCTTAGCAACGACACTGTGAATGTAGACAATNCTGGNACCGTATCTGGTACATTNGATAAGCGAGCAATTGGGGCAGAAGATGGACGATTACTGGATGCAGTAGTCCAGACACACGGTACGAAAACCGGTGCAAAGTTCCTAGATGATATGACTCGATTGACTATTGCAATCTGTACTTCTATGGGATTCACTACTGGTATTGACGANCAGGATCTTCCTCCAGAAGCTAGACAAGAAATTCGTGATATTAATCAGAAAGCATCTGAAGAAGTNGATGAAGAATTAGTAAAGTTCGGAAAGGATGGTTCCAGATACGAAAGAGCCCCNGGTCGAACTCCACTAGAAACATTGGAACAAAATATTCTTGGAATATTGGACCAATGTAAGAGTTCTACTTCTAATGTTGCTAAAGATTACCTTGGTGACGACAATGCAGCCGTTTTGATGGCAACATCTGGAGCGCGTGGTAACATGGACAATCTTGCTATGATGGCTGGTTCAATTGGACAACCTAAGGTTAGAGGTAAGCGTCTTGAACGTGGTTACCAAGACCGTGTTCTTCCTCACTTTGGTCGTCGACAGCGTGGAGCTAAGGAGAAAGGATTCGTTTCTTCTTCATTCAAGAGAGGACTAGAACCTACTGAATTCTTTATGCTATCCGTTTCTGGTCGTGAATCACTTGTAGATACGGCAGTACGTACCGCAAAATCCGGGTATATGCAACGTCGATTGATCAATGCAATGGATGATCTAAAAGTTTGGGATGACAAGGCCTCTTCTGTTAGAAATACAGCAAACAGGATTATTCAATTCCATTACGGAGAAGATAGTGTTGACCCAGCACGTTCTAAGAAGGGTGATCCTGTAAATATTGAATCTGTTTTAGATGATGCATTGGGGGGTAAGTGAATATGACTGTCAAGAGTGCAACTAAGAAGAAACTCCAAGATTTAGGAGTTCAAGAGAATTATGCTCACGAACTTGCTGACGATCGAAAATGGGATGATGTAAAATTACTCACCCCTGTTGAAATTGCAAAGATTTGTGGCACTGATTCTAAGTCTGGCGAACAGATTNACAATATCATTCAGGGGGCCGCCAAGGGCAATAAGGCAGTTCCTNCGGCTCAGACTTTCACAATTAAGAGAAAGCGTGCAACTCGCAGAAGATCAGAAACAATTCGTAGCCTCCAACACTATGATCANGAAAAGAAAATGGCGCAGATTGACAGAGATATGTTTGAAACAATGGAAGATCCATTATTTGANCAGATCCGGAAAACTGCAATCGATAAGGAAGTATGGCTTACTCCAAGGATGATTCACGATTTAGTATTGGGACTTCGTTCTCGAAATGTGTCTAAACTTACTGCTAAGCAAGTTGGAGGAGTCATTGATTCAATGTCCTCTGCTTTGTCTAGAACAAAGGTAGATCCTTTTGAGGCGGTTGGGATTATTACTGCTCAATCTATTGGTGAACCTGGAACACAGATGACAATGCGTACTTTCCATTATGCGGGTGTTGCTACAGTTAACGTCACTCAGGGNCTCCCACGAATCATTGAGATTGTGGATGCAAGAAAGACACCTGAAACTCCAACAATGAATATTTATCTTGATGCTGCTGACGAAAAGGGTAAGCCGTTTAACACCGAAGAGAAGAAGGTACAGAAATTAGCTGCATCCTTNGAAACTACATTGACAGGAGATATTGCTGGCATTGAAGTAAATGTTGCACAGAGATTCTTGACTTTATCTCTAAACAACAAGAATCTGAGAATGAAGGATATGACTGCAAGTGAGGTTCGCGATAAANTGTCTCGTAGTCTTAGATTATATGTTGGAGCCGATGACGATGTCAAACCTAAGGAATTAACAATTGTTCCTGGAGTAAAGAAGAAGGAAGAAATGGCTGATCTTACTTCAAATCCTCCGACTTACACAGATCTTCTTGCTCTCGAAGACAAGGTAAAAAAGGTCAAACTNAAGGGAGTTAAGGATGTAATTCGAGCGAATATTCAGGGTCCTACCAAGGATACTGGCGAATACTATATCTCAACAATTGGAAGTAATCTGGCTAAGGTAAGTGAGTTTAAGGGAGTAGATAGATCTAGNACTTACACTAACAACATTATGGAGATTCATAANTATCTAGGAATCGAGGCTGCTCGCCAGTCAATCATTAATGAGATGTTAATGACTTTGGAAGGTGCAGGATTGGATGTAGATGTTCGTCACTTACTGACTGTATCAGATGTTATGACATCTGAAGGANAAGTTAGAGCAATTGGACGACATGGTGTTTCAGGAAACAAACATAGTATTCTTGCTAGGGCTGCTTTCGAAGTAACTGTAAATCATCTACTAAATGCTGGAATACGTGGTGAAACCGATTATCTAACTGGAGTTGCAGAGAATATTATNGTNGGACAACCAGTTGCTCTTGGAACCGGAAGTGTAGACTTATACTATGTTCCTAATGAGGAATAAAATGGAAACCATGAGACGCTATAAGCAGAGAATGGAGATGTAAAAATGGATTTACCAAAACAATTGAAGAACGCGATTTCGAGTGGCACTTTACTATTCGGACAAAATCAGACTGCCGCTAACTGTATATCGGGCAAAGCTAGAATGGTGATTTTAGCAGCGAACTGTCCAGTTGATTTTGTTTCTGATCTCAAATCTAGACATCCTGATGTTCCTCTTCATCAAGTTGAGATGGTCAATAGAGAGTTAGGTGCGGCATGTGCAAAACCATTTCCAGTTAGTTCGATTTGTGTAATTGATGCTGGAGATTCGGATTTACTCACTCTTACTCCTAATGTGGAATGATTTTGGTTCTTGACACCAATGATTGAAGTCCCTACTAGTCCCTCAAAGTACAATGGAGGATCTAATAGTAGGACTCTTGAGGCATCGAGGAGCAGTACTTGAATCCAATCCATTAGCAATAGGAACTCCATCAATCCGTCCTTTGGGTAGGATTTCTGAACCGCCTATTGGCCTAAATAACGGTCCAGCTAGATTGCATACAACCGTTTGGCATGTTCCTGACGGTTGGACAATCTTAGACCGTGTTGAGTTAGATCGATGGATAGTTGATGCGTTATCAGGTCAACACTGGATTTTATCTGAACGCCCTTTGGCTCCTAATCTTAGACTTCCAGAAAAATCCGGTGTTGATTTTGAGATATGGAGTCCTGATAAACTATCGAATTGGTTAGGGGAAGCAATATTATCAGGTGAAATATTCGCTCGTGTATCTAGTTTTGATGGAAATGAAGGAAGTATTGAATCAAGTGAAATTCAAGAAATTCGTTTAGAATCTGCTTGGTTTGAATCAATAAAACATGAATTATCTACAATGGCGCCAGTAATAGATCTTGAGACTTGGATTGAGAGAAATCCAATTGGAAATAATGTTCGACCTTCAGCAGTACTGGTTGAAGCAAGGATTTGGAGTGTTTTGGGTATTCTTCGAGGTCCTGAGTCAAACACAGAAAGAGCATGGTGGGGGGTCTTAGAATCTCCACTTTTTGGTGGATTTGACGTCCTAGAAGATCCAGTTTTTCTTGGTCATAGACCTGATTTACGTGTAATTCCACCTTTGACTTGGATGGAAGAAAATATTGTTTTAGAGAATATTTCACGAGTAACGGAGACAAGGAAAACATATTCTCCTAATTCTAATTCCTCAGTTAGAATTCATGGTACTTGGACTCTCGATCCTTCGTCTACAGAGATTGATTTTGTTACAGTATTAATTCCTGCATGGATAATGGAAATTCCCGGTTCTTCGAATAGTATTTTGAATGCAGTAAGTGGAAGTCTTCATCCTTATACTGGGATAATTAGGTAAGGACTTCTAACAGTCTATCTTGTTCAGCTGCTCTACGTATTTCCAATGCAATTCGTCTTCCTGTACTCATTGGTGTTCTCCACAAGGAGTTACCGTAAGGATGACCCACATTGACATGAACATTTGTGCCACCTCCAATTCTAGGTGCAACATCGTAGATGTGGAAATTCATGTCTTTATCGATACAGGTTTGAAGACAAAATGGTCCAATCACCCCTGGGTCATAGTGTTCTTTACTTGCTTTTACGAATTTTTCACCAATTTCAAAGGCACGTTCAAGAATACTTTCTCGAATAGTTGCTGTATTATGTCCTACAACCGTCATTTCTGGAATTTGTTGGTGTGCTGGCATTGTCATTTGTTGAGGTGCTGGTAATCGAACATGACCGTCTAAACTACTTTCAAATCTCCAATCGACTCCAAGAAGTTCTAGTTTTGGCATCTCTTCTTCTAGAGGACTGTAAAAGAAGTTTAGATTGAATACCGGCCCAATAACATATCTTTCAATTCTGGCAGTTTCAAGGCTTGATTGATCAATGACTCCTTGGGAGAGTAGTTCAGTTGATTTTTGTAAATATTCTTCGTAAGATGCACATGTGAAAAATCCCCTTTCAAGTTTCTTTTCAGCATGATGTAGTTTCACAATTGCCAGACAGTCAATGTCCTGTGGATCATGAATAGGTTCTGGAGCAGGAAGTCCTGCTTTATCAAGGAGCCAATAATAATCAAATTCTTCTGTACGTTCTTCCATTCTCAGCATTGACCTCGATCCAAACATTGGAACGCTGAAATTATTCTCTATGGCATCAATATTACAGTATGAAGTAAAAGCTCGATTAGGGATGAATATCATGTTTCTATCCCTCATTNCTGATTGAAATTTAGGCTCTAGAATTCCATCAAATCGATCAAGAGTAACGGCTTTGTCTACCATTCCGCGTTTAACACGTCCAGATGAAGATCGTTGGGTACGAAAATACTCNGAATACAATTTTTCTCTGCCTGATTGACAATATGCAACTGTTGGGAATCCTTCTTCAATAGCTCCATCACATATGTCTAAAGCACTATGGCTAGCAGTCATCCCAATTCTCAGTTTCAACTGATCATAATCTTCCAAGATTACACCAATATCCTGTTGAGTAATCATGATTTCACCTAGTTGTTTCTTTGGAAAGCCATTAGATCATCTAAGCCAAGAGTTTCTCCAGACATTAGTAGATCCATTAAGTCTCTAGCTTCGACACTTGACGAATCTTCGCCAGAATCAACATCGTCCGTAGAGGAATTTAGTATTCCGTCAATTGATTGCATGCACCTCATTCCCACTAAGAATTTTTTATGATGTTTATCTGCTACNCGACGAAATTTTTCTACCTTACGATGCGCATCAGAATGTTCATCTTTCAACCGAGAAACTTCAGTTCTNATTTCATGCATTAAGTCATGAGCAGATTGTGCGACAACAGCAGCAGCATCTACATCTGCATGTGCTGCATCTTGTTCTGCTTCTGCAATCTTTAGTCGCTCTCTGATTTCTGAAGGGCCATCACTATCCGAATTTTTCTGATCTTCAGCTTCTTTCTTCAATCTTCTAAGTTCTTGAGCTCTTTCATTGAACTTTTTATCTGTGATTTGACCTGTTTGATGTTTCAATTCTAAATCATACATTTCTTTCTTAATACTAGATACNCCTCTAGTCTTACTTCTTTGTTGAATCCTATTAGTGTCTATGTGTTCGAATAATTCATTTCGAATTTCTTGCATCGCTTTGGTTTTTTCTTCACGGATTACTTTTANATCTCTGACTTTTTTGTTTTCAGCTTCTCTAATTTCTTGTTGTCTATCCATTTCATCCATGAGTTTACGGACAGTATCTTGAATTCCTTTTCGAGTTTCAACCCAACGTTTGACTTCGTCGTTTTGGCGATTACGTTCTTCCCTAGAAGCATTGGTTTTCTTCTCAACCAACGACTTCCGGTCTCCGATAAGTGATTTCATGTCATCACCAATGGGATTACGCCCAGCATTCTGGCGAGTCGCTTACGGGATATAAGCAAGACCCTTGTTAACCCCCCACTGCTCTTACGAAATGCGGCAAGGATTATCTCTAACATGTTCCACGTTGTAATTGGTTGGAGTCATGTTTCTCTCAGGTATAGCAGGAATGAATCGAGTCTTAGAAAGAGATGTTGAGGCACCGTATCTTACTCTGGTAACTGGCCCNCCTGGTTCGATGAAGTCTAGTTTTTGTATGACTATGATCTCTAATCATTTAGCAAACCAAGGAGGATTTGGATTATATTGCACTGTAGAAGAAACAGTTGCAAGTTTACAAAAGAGTACACGTTCGTTAGGAATTAGATTACCTAGAAGTCTACAAATCACAGACTTTACTGAACTTCGTAAAGATAATCAAAATATGGATTATCTGAAATTTACTCGAAAAATGATTGAACATTTCAAGCAAAAAGAGGGAGATAATTTCCGTGTATTTGTTCTTGANTCTCTTGGTGCTATTTACAGTTTGACAACTGTAGATGAAGAAATGAGGAAAAGAATGTTTGATTTCTTCGATTTCCTTCGTTTACAAGGATTGTATACATTCATTATCACAGAAAGATATTCAGGACAAAATGCAGAATTAGAAGGAAATGAAGGATTCCTCGCTGATGCGATTCTAAAAATGGGCGTTGATTTAAGGAANGGTCAGATTGTTAGAACACTCCAAGTGGAGAAAATGAGACATATTCGTCATAGCATGGAAAAGCAAGCGGTTCAAGTCGGACAAACTGGACTAGAGATTATCGGTCCTCTCTTTGATTAATTCCTGAAGCAATAATTGATGCCATTCTTTTTCCTAATTCCGTAGTAGTGTTTCTTACAGTTCCATGACCTCGAATATCTCTTCCGCATGAAATCAAAATATGAGATGGTCCAACTCTAACCAATACTAGAGTTCCTTCTTCACCAACNAAACTCATTCTAGTCAATTGTCCTCCCATAAGATGTTCTTCTGCTCTCGAGATTGTTTGTTCAGCTAATGCCGCTGCAGCCTCAGGAGTAGAAAGTACCCCCGGTTTAATCCTAATTGGNGTTCCATCTTCTCCAACCAAGCATGTCCAAGATATTTCTTCTCTCGATGCTAGATCGTCCATTAACCGGTCTAACATGATGTAGACTATGAGTTATTATTGAAAAAATGATGGTTCANAATTATCTTTCTCATAGGTCTATTTCCATTAATATTCCTTTTTCATTTTTATAATAATCTTCAATCCANCCTTTAGGTTTAAGCCCTTTTTTACGGTAAAATTTTATCGCTCTTTCATTAGATTCTCTTACTTCAAGAGTGATCTTATTCATGTTTTGTTGAGTTATTTCCTNGATCAAAATTTCCCAACATTCACTNCCTAGATTNTTACCCTGTAATTCAGGATGAATTCCAAACCCTAACACTCTAGCAGTTAGTTGATTAATTTTCATCCAAAGAAGTGACCCTAAGACCTGGTCATTTTCTTGTAATAATATAATCCCATTTTCAGCTAATGGAAGAATAGATATTCTCTCTCCTACTAGCTNCTCNCCTGTTGTCATTCTAAGGATAGATGCTATTTCGTTTGAAAGTGAAATCGATATAGGAGGTGTTTTGAAAATCCATTTTGGATTTTTCATTACTNATTCCCGTCCTCTTTGTGAGTCCTTTTAGTCGATCGAGGCTTACCTCTTTTCGCATTAGATCTCCNGTTCCTCGTTTTTTTATTCCTTTTCTGTTTGNCATTTTTCTCAGTATCTTGATTACTTTCTGTTATTTTCCCTATTTCTCCTGTAGAAATAAGTGCTGANAGATCATCTAGACTAAGTGTTCCTCCAGTTTCTGCTTTTTCACGAATTTCTTCAGATTTGATTTTTAGAGATTCCNTTTCTGCTTCTTTTCCTCTAATTCTTAGATATGCTTCTAATCGTTGAACTTCTTTATACAACGTTCTTTTTTCCTTTATCCAATTTTGACACCAATCGTCTATTTCACTAATTTTTTTCGATGATGAATCTACACTTTCCCATCCAATATTTTNCTCGGGATATTTTTCTTGAATTTTAGAAAATTCGTTATCATCGATATCTTTCAAATCNAACTTTTTTATTGCTTTCATCGTATTCTTAATTTCNTTGTATGCATCTAACAAAATTTGTTGTTGTTCATCAGATTTTACGGCGACTTCATACATTGCTTGATATTCAAAATAGGTTTCNAATAGGTCAATTTCTTCCTTCAAGCTTGGAATTTCTTGTATTCTATTGCTAATTGTCCATAGCGGTTTATGTCTCTGTTTTAATGATTGAACAATATCATCGGGAGAAGGAGGTACTCTTTNATCAAAATCTGCTCTCANTTTTTTTGCTTTATCTCTACTAGTCTGAGCGATTTTTAATCTTGAAACTAATTCAGAAATTTCTGGGTTTCTAGGNCCCATTAATACGCCTCTTACTTTCTTTACGAATTCCACTAATTCNTTACGTTCACGTTGAAATTGTTCATGTTCGTCTTCTTTCTTAGCTAATTTTTCTTTAAGTTNAGTTCGACTAGAANTTATTTCANNTGTAGNTAATGNNANTAGATCATCGAAAAGAAATTCTCTCCTTCCTTTCCGATTTTTCTTCTTCATTNCATCACCTCAATTTTTTTTATTTTGATGTTTAATCCCTATTCTCGACATTTTTCCGCTACTAACTGCTTTTGAAAATCTCATTAGGTCAGGGTAATCATAGTCTAATTCTCCTGTTCCTTCATCCACTCTTCTCGTCCAATATGATACCGCGTCATCGGATTCCTTCGAAATTCTAATTGCTGCATCGAGTTGTGTTTTTTCTTCCTTCAATTCTTTTCTGATTTTTTCAAACTCAGAGATTATTTTAGAATCATTTTTCTTTTCATCCAAATTCTTTCTATATTTTGGAGCAATTTTATCATATTTTTGTTGTAATTGGTCGACTGATTCTTCTAAACCTTGTATGATAAATGAAATCTGATCGGCAAGAAGTCGTCTTTTTTCTAGAATTTGAACCGCCATTTCATCTGGCGTCAACTTCAGAAGTTGTTCATAGTCCTCATGCATTGTACCACGACGACATGGCGACGTTGCATAAAGTAACCCTAAGTTGCATTATTCACAGTAACTCCTATCATAGGCCTATGCTTGATGAGGGGTATGGCCCGTGATGGCACGCTGAGTATCGTCATCGCTATTCTATTATTGCCACTATTCGCCTCTACAATTTCTGCCTCTTCTGGATCAATGGTTACAGCTGGTAGTGGAGGTGTTGCCATTATTGGCTTACCTGGCCATCAGGGCGATACAGTATCATTTTCGTCTTTAATCCATAACGAAGGAGATTCTACCGGAACAGCATTTCTTCGATTGAATTCCTCTAATCAGACTTATGTTGGAGAACAAGTAGTTATCGAACCTGGTTCGAGTAGGGAAGTAGTAGCTCCCTTTACTCTTTCAGAAATTGGATTAATTGATGTATATTGGGAAGTTGTATCCAACGATTCTCTTGTTTCAGAGAATCTTTCTGGTCATTCACAAATTACTATTGAAGAACCTCAAGAATTGTATGTTGAAATCTTAGATTCATCATGGACTTCCGATGATGGGCTTGAAATTTCATTCAGAACAATTCTAGATGAAGGGAGAAGTAGAGATGTATCTGTCGAATTGACTGGTCATTCCGGTTCTAATTCGCAATTATTACAAAGTTTTGAATCATTTTTGACACCGGGTATCCGTCAATTTTCCTTATCACTTGGTTCTCCATCGATTTCATCTGTATCTATTAGATTGACTCCTATTGATTGGATTTCACATGATACTGCCGTAGATGAAATTGTAGTTTCCCCTCCTGAGATTTCTGGAACAATTGAAATAATTTCTATATCTCCTGAAATACCCTCAGCAGGAGATACTGTTTCTATTGATGTTCTTATTACTAACACTGGGACGGACAGGGTTAATTCAGGAACTATCAGGATTATTTCATCCGCTTCTGGAATTGTTCTAGCTGAAATGAATTCGCCTTCATTACAAAAGGATTCAGATTTATCAAGTACAGTTTCTATTGAATCATGGCCAACAGGAAACCCAGTAGATATTCGTGCAGAGTGGTATTCTGAATTTTTAATTTCAGAGTTTGATAATTCTGTAATTTCAAATAACGTTGTGTCAGGTTCTAGTTCTGAAATACCTTGGACTACTATTGGTGTAGGAATTTTAATTGGAATTTTAGTATCTGTCGCGATGAGATCAGCAAGTANAGGTAGTAGAAAGTCTCTTTCTATGAAGAAGTCTAAAAAAGTCGACAAAAAAGGAAAAATTGATCCTNCTGAAGAAGAAAAGAGGGAAGTAAATTGCCCTGAATGTGGCCGCGCTTTACTAGTTCCTAAATCATATTCAGGAAAGGCTAGATGTGCCCCTCCTTGTTCAACTGAATTCGAAGTTAGTCCCGAAGAAATAATTCAAAATGACGAATTTGAAATAGACGATATTGAATTGGATGAAGATAGTTCTAATGAAGAAAANGAATCGAATCTATTGGTTTCCAAGAGTAAAAATGATCTCTTGGAATGTCCTAGCTGTGGACAGATGTTGAAGGTTCCAATTTCGAAACGTCCTGCAACTGCTCGATGTCCTGCTTGCGGTTCTGAATTTGAAGCATTGGAGGGGTAATTTTGGAAGATNTTACAGAATTTGAGGAGATGTACATTAAGAGAATATATGAAGTCCATGATCACTCTCCTGATGCTATAGTTAGAACATCTCAATTAGCAGAATTAATGAGTATTAGTTCCGCTTCGGTGACTGAAATGATTCAGCGTTTAGCTAAACGAGATCTTGTAACTTACATCCCTTACAAAGGATGTAGGTTGACACCATCTGGATTTCACCATGGTGCGTCTGTTAAGAGAAGGCAACTGTTACTTGAAATTTTATTATCTGAAGTTTTAGGAATTAANGAAAACATTACTGAAATTGCTTGTCGAATGGAACATGCAATAGATTCCACAGTTGAATCTGCGATAGACCGAAGCCTTGGTTTCCCTTCAAAAACTCTTGATGGACAGAAGATTCCAGTTATTGGTCGTGATATTAACGAACCACATCAAAATCCGATAGTCACATTAGATGACCTTCCCTTAATGTCATCATTCGAGGTCGTTATGGTAATATGTCCTCCTTCAGAGTTACCTGCATTAGAATCAGCAGGAGTAACTCCAGGTGCAACTATGTACAATTCTGAAAATGGCCCAATGATTTCAGACGTTTTGATTCGTTGGAAAGATAGTGTTCGTTTGTTGGTCCGATTAATTGATTGAATAATTGGGCAGGGATCGCATATTTTAGCGAGAATCTTCATGGTTAGATTGAGTGTCAGCGGGTCATGGATGACGACGCCAGTGACATTGATGGCGATGAGAATTCCGAAGAAAATGAGCTTGAAGTAGAACTTTCTAGTGAGGAAAAAGATACTGTTGAGAACGAAGATATAGATTCGTTAGAAAGTCAAGATATCCAATCAGAAACAGTTGAATCTAGTAATACAGATGCTTCTCTAACTGATTTGAGAGATTCTGCCCTTTTAGAAGAAAAACGTTGGAAAGGTATCGATGAAAAATTTCTTTCTAGTGGTCTTAGACTGTTACATTTATTGCCAATTATTTCGATTTTATTAATCGCTTTAACTCGAACTTTTAGAGACATTTCTCCGTTTTGGTGGTCAGAATTCGTCAATGAGGATTTTAAATTTAGTACTGTAATTGGGATTTTATCGATTGTAGTACTTTTGACTTATTTTGTTGCTTTATGCATAACTATTCGGAAGATCAAATCTACATTAAATGGCGTTAAGATTGAAACAGATATTAGAGAAGTTGATGGCCAAGATTTTCGTGCAGTTCATGGTCATTCTTCATTGATTACTACAATCAATTCTGTTTACAAACAGCATATTGCAACTGCATTTTTGGTCTTTATATCCATCATTTTTTTGATTTCTTCTATACTTTCCTCTGATTTCATTTCTGATGGGAATATTTGGCAGGGCACATTAATGACCATTGGAACAGCTTGTTTGTTGTTTGGATATGGTGCACATTTACTCTCTCTCAAACCCAATTTCAATACAGTAAATCCTCATGGATTATTGGGGATATATTCGCCACCAGTTCATCCTGCTTTGCTTGATTTCCCTTTTCGTGATGTAATTGGCACTCACATCGACCCTCTGCTCTCTACAAAATTATCTGATTTTATCCACAGCTTATCAGAAGATATTGTAGAAGGAAATACTTCGATAGAAATGCAAGAACGAATTCTTCATTTATTATATCTTGAGCAATATTGTGGATTAAAGAAAATTGATGTGAACAATGCTCTAAAATCTATACTTTCCGATGAAGGGATTGAGAGAATGAGGGGCAATGAAGATGAACCTTGGGATGAAACTTGGAGAGAACTAATAGATAATGCTCGAAATAGAGTTAAACCTTACTTTAGGTTACACGACAGAATACTTCACAATGCAATGGATATTAGTGATGGAAAACGCCCACCTGGTGGACTATGGTTTGATATAGATATCGAGAATCTAATTGAAGAAGGAGAGGCACATTTGTTTACCTTTATCCATAATGGAACCCAAAATGAAAAAGAATTAGTTGTAAGAATTCAAACTCCAGATTTCAGTCCTACTGAGACACATTATAGTCTACATTTACCTCCAGGATCTGTTGAGAAAATGACTGCTTCAGAATCATCAGCAGATGTGAAATCATACATGGGAGATTTATTTCAAGAATCCAGATTTATCTGGCAAACTTTGTTGCCAAGGCAGACAGGGGAAGCAACGGTTACAGTCCGTTTAGAAGATAAGTCTGGTAATTTACTTAGCGGGAAAGTTGCTACTGTTCAAATTCAATATGACATGTCACGCAGACTTAGATGGTGGGCCGGTTTCGTATCAATTTGTACAGGTGGGGCAGCAATATTGTGGCTACTAATTTTGCCAGTTCTTGGCTTCATTGGTGGTTTTTGACTGTCAACGACTTCAAAACCTCCACCATTGTCCCAAGTCCGATGACGGACACTGATGAGGTTGCTGATCCAGAGTTGCAGCAAAGGCTGCATGCTATGGAGACCAAATTAAAACGTCTAAAGCAGACACGTAATTCACATAGTGATTCTGCCAGATCATTTGCCTCCCAGAGAAATGCTGTACAGTCTCAGAGAAAAGAGATTCAGTCAGTGATAGATGAAAAAATGGCCGAACAGAAATCGGTTCGACAAAAAATGAATCTTCAACGTACTCGAAGGGATGGAATTCAAGAGCAGATTCGAATTCTAATTAATCGTTCTAAAGCTGGTCGAAATAATCACAATAAAGCTAAGTCAAAAGTAGTTCAATTAGCAGAAACAGTAGGTGATATTGAACGGATTAGCCATCGGATTGAAACTGATGGTACGCTTAGCCTTGAAGCCGAGAATAAAATGGTGAAGAAACTCAAAGACCTCGATGCTAGACGTCAAGAACTACTTCCAGATGTTGAAGAAGAGGCACGAATTAGTGTTGATCTTGAAGATATTGAGGGTTCAATTCAGGTCCTTAGAGCAGAAGCAGACGCTGCACATCAAGCATTTGTAGACGCAATGAATACGGCCGATGAAATGTGGGATTCAATCAAGACTATGTTTGAAGATAGAGATCAACTTTCAGCTGAAGCCGATCGCCATCATCATTCAATGCTAGAAGCCAGAGAACAAGCAGATGCAGTTCATGAACAACTTTCGCAACTATTGTCAGAAGTTAATGAAATCAGAGACCAATTAAATGAACAAAGATTAGAGGCTGAGAAGTGGATAACTGATCATAATGAATCTGTTAGAAAGTCACGAATGACCCCAGATCAGAATAAGGATTTGGCGGAATCTATTGCTGAGAGTTTACTTTCAGGAGGGAGTATCACTCTCGGAGGGTCTAGACCGAAAGAAAGTGAAATTACAGATAGATCCTCGAATAGAAAACGTCGTTCTCGTTCAGGTGTAGTCCGAAGAACTAGAGTGAATAAGTAAATTTACTCTCATTTTTTATATTGTCAAACGGCGTTTGAAATAAATAGGGCGGAGTGTGGGCTGTAATCATGTCAGGAGCAGATGGGCCAGATAGGACCTATGATCGGTCTTGGGAAGAGATAGAAGAAATGCTCGAACTTGCTGAAGAGCGTGCTGCTGAATGGAGAGCATGGTTTGAAGAATGCAAAAATGATGGGGATCGTGATGGAATGAAAGAAGCTGCAAGAAATTACAAAGCTCTGGAAGGCGTTGTCAAGACTTTACGGTGGGTACTCGGAGAAGTAGGTGTAGATCATCCTCTGGATTGATTACCAACCACGCTTTTCCATGTGGACGCCCAGTGTCTCAATTTCTAGTCCAGGCATTGCTTCGCCAGTCATTCGGCAAGCCTCAGCTACCTTTTTTGAGTCAGTATGGTGATGTGCTGCCATTACTATTGCTTCAGCTGTGAGAGCAGGGTCTGACGATTTGAATATTCCAGATCCTACGAATATACCATCCATCCCGTGCCGCATCATCAGTGCCGCATCAGCAGGAGTTGCAATTCCTCCGGCTGAGAAAGTTACAACTGGTAGCCGTTGGTCTCTAGCAATTAGATCAAGAACAAGATTAACTTCTGCCTTTACTTCCTCAAAACTTCCAAAAGGTGTGTTTTCTAGGGTCAATTCATTCATGAAGGAATCGTTCTCTATTCGGTGGAATGGTTTCATAATTGCTTCTGAAACTGCTTCGACAGCATTCGGATTTCGAGAAATGTAATCCATCTCGGCGTTCAAAAATTGCGCATGCTGAACAGCGGATACTACATTTCCAGTTCCAGCCTCTCCCTTTGTGCGCATCATTGCAGCGCCCTCAACGATACGGCGAACAGCCTCCCCCATGTTAGTGCACCCGCATACGAATGGGACAGTAAAATCTCTTTTTGCAATGTGGAAGAAAGGGTCTGCCGGAGTAAGCACTTCTGATTCGTCGATCATGTCTACGCCGAGGGACTCCAGTACACGTGCCTCGGCTTCATGGCCAATTCGCGCCTTCGCCATTACTGGAATAGAGGTGGTATCAATTATCCCACGAATCATATCAGGATGGCTCATTCTAGCCACTCCTCCATCGGCACGAATGTCTGCTGGTACCCTCTCAAGAGCCATTACCGCGGTAGCACCTGCATCTTCTGCAATTTGTGCTTCTTCAGGAGTAACCACGTCCATGATTACTCCCCCCTCCTGCATTTGGGCAAAACCTCGTTTAACGAGTTCCGTACCGTGATTGAGTGTTGTGATATCGACCATGTTGGTGCACTATCCTACGAATTAATCAGCTAAAACTGGTGAATCGCCCATAGCAATTTCAAGATTTGGAGCTTCGTCTTCATTGCGGTCAATCCACTCTTCTTCATCAGCAGGTACGTCAGTATCTGCAAAGATAGCTTCGACAGGACATTCTGAAACGCACGCAGCGCAATCAATACATTCATCAGGATCAATTACTAGATAATTATCTGCTTCTCTAAAAGCCTCTACCGGGCAAACTGCCACACAATCTTGGTATTTGTGATCAACACAGGCACTGGTTACTACGTGAGTCATGCCTGTCGGTGGAGGTTGTCCCATTTCAAGATGTGTGCTATTCCTTAGAAAAATATTCATTTCTAATTTCAATCATTAGAAATCGCTTCTTGTAAACATTGGATAGCAATATCTTCAACTGATTGGCCAGGATAAACTTCTAATTTTATTTTCAATTTTATACAAGGTTCACGTTTTCTTGGTTGAGAGATTACAATTTTACCACAACATAATTCTGCTAAACTCAATCTTATATGGATTATATTTCTATCATCTATCCTTGATAATATATCTCCTTCTAAAAGGGCATTAAGACATTGGTTGCCTAGTTGAGAAATGACAAATCGAACATCCTTTTTTCTAGTTATTTCTAAGAAAAAGTTTGTTTGACGAGCACCATGCCAGGATTTGTCAATTTTTTCGGTAATTGTTGTGCTATCTCCAACTAACTTTCCTATTGCACTTCGTATTACTGCGAGGTCATCAATTGCACTACAATGCGCTAGCAATTCAAGTCGATGTACGCCCATTGATTACTTCTGAGAGTGTCAAAGATATCATCTTCACCGAATGAAATGCCTCCTGATCTTGATTTTCATATAGGGGGGCGTTCAAATACTGGTTGCAGGTCGGCGACTGTGCAAGAGGGCAAGTCCCGGCACGAAAGGAGAAGTTCACATGGCAGCAAAAAGCGCAAAGGCACGCACTGCAGCCCGTAAGCAGAGAGACAAGTGGAAGTCTAAGCGGTGGTACTCTATCCGTGCACCTCGAAATCCATATTCATTCAAAGTAATCGGAGAGACTTTATCTGAGAACCCTGAGAATGTAGTTGGAAGAATTCATGAAGTTACACAAAATGAAATGGATAACGATTTCACCAAAATGCACATCAAACTAAGGTTTCGTGTGACTGAAGTTTTGAATCAAGATGCAATTACTGAATTTATTGGCCACGAAGTGCAGAGAGATCACTTCCGCAGACAAGTCCGTAGAAATCGAGGCAAGGTTGACATGGTTATTGACGTAGTTAGCGAAGATGGATTCTATGTACGTTTCAAATTAGTAGTGATTTCTCCAAAGCGTATCAAGTCAAGTATGAAAACTGTGATTCGCAACATTGTAAAAGACAGATTATACAAAGTAGCATCAACAACAACTTGGCTCAAATTACAAGCATCTCTTTTGGATGGTAATCTTGAAAACGAGGTAAAAGATTCCTGTTCATCAATTCATTCCGTTCGTTCCGTAGTCTTCCATAAATCTGAACTTCGTCAATCAGGAGTATTTTCAGAAGAAGGACCAACATTAGACGAAATTCATGCTCAAGAAGAGAGAGAAAAGGCTGCTGCTAAAGAAGTTGAAGATTCAGATTCTACAGAAGATGTGTTAGTGGCTGCTGAAGCAGGTGAAGCGATTAGTGAACTAGCTGAAGATGATGTGATTGAATCAGAAGAAGAATCAGATTCAACTGAAAGTGTAGACTATTCTTCGATGACCGTTGCTGAACTCAAAGAGATTCTCAAAGAGAAAGGTCTTCCTGTTTCTGGAAAGAAAGCGGATCTCATTGAGCGCCTGTCGGAGTAATTCCTATGCCCCGCATTGCGGTGCTTTGTGGAACTGGTATGAAATCACTTGTTGATGCCTTACCTGATACATTGAGGATGGTTGGCCAAGAATCAATTCGTATTGATAGTCCATGGGGTGAAGTTCCTACGGAACTTATTCGATTTTCAAACCAGGATGGTCCTATTCATGAAATTGCAATTGTTCAACGCCATCATGGGAATGGAGTAGTCACTCCTCCACATAGAATAGAACATAGAGCGAATGTTCACGCAGTTCTTTCTTTTGAACCGGAATTTGTAGTGAGCATCAATTCTGTTGGTTCCTTGAGAGAAGATCTTCCACCTGGACATATAGGCGTGGCGAAACATACTCTTGACTTCACAGGGAAAGTATGGACCTTCCATGATGATGATGCAATACATGCTGATATGACATCTCATTTTGATTCAGAATTATCTGAATTGGTCATCTCTGCGCTTAATTCTAGTCAAGATGTTGTTCCTCATGTTGTCGTAGCTCAAATGACTGGCCCCCAATTCGAAACACCTGCGGAGATAATCGCATTGAAGTCAATGGGGGCAGATGTTGTTGGGATGACATTAGCAGCTGAAGCAAAACTAATCGCTGAAAAAGGATGTAAGCATTTGGGACTTAGTGTATCCTCGAATTGGGCAGCAGGACAAACTCCTGGTGATGAATCTGCTGAGATCGATCACCATGCCGTAGAAGGTTTAGCATCTACTGTACATGGACGTCTTTGGTCAGCAATTATTTCTTGTCTAAAGTAGAATCAAAAACTACTATTGTAGTAACTATGCACTAGTACTATGACACATATGAAATATCAATTCACCTTACTATGGACATGGAAATAGACTTTGATGATGGACATTTCAACACTTTCGCAGCATCTAGAAGATCTACTCGAGACTTTCTTCCAACACCCGTTCCTGATGAGATAATCGAGGGAATAATCGCTGCAGGCCTGACCTCTCCTAGTTGGAGTAACACTCGGCCGTTCGCGGTGGCAGTAGCAAAAGGTGACATCAGAGATCGTTTATCTGAGGAATTTCTAAGTCGATTTGAGTTAGTAAAAACTGGACAAGGACAAGGGATTTTCGGAAAAATTAAAGCTTTAATTCGGAGAAGGGGATTACCTACCAGTAATTGGTTGGTTCTCAAAAGATATCACAAGGATTTGCTGCCAAGATCCCAAAGAATTGGCAAGGAATTATACAACCACTTGGGAATCGATAAGAATGACAAAGATGCTAGAGATAGGTTCTGGGCTAGGAATTACGAATTCTTCGGTGCACCTGTGGAGTTGTTCTTGTTCACTCACAAAAGCCTAGGCAAGTTTGCTGCCTCAGATGCTGGGCTTTTCATGCAGAATCTAATGCTCTCAGCACATTCGAGAGGATTAGGCACATGTGCTCAAGGATCTGTAGCAATTTGGGAGGATGCAGTCCGAAAAGAATTCCATATTAGCAAAAATTACTCACTTCTTTGCGGGATATGTATAGGATATCCGAGTCAGAGGCAAGCGAACAAATTCGAAGCGAACAGAATATCTCCATCTGAGATAATGCTTCCAAAGAAAAATCTAGGAAACTAGGATGAAGGGTGGTGCTGATACCGGTATCAGCACCAAAAAGAAAAGTGTGGCACTGAAAGCCACCAAAGGGTGAGTTTTTTTGCCACTTTTGAGGCTTTGAATACTCAGCCAAAATATTGGGTTCAAATTTTGTA
>PAOK01000046.1 GCA_002708015.1 Methanobacteriota archaeon | reverse complement strand
AAATATTCGAGATTTATGGGCCGTTTCTTTGGCATCTCTTTTCGTTTTATGGTCGATTGGACAAGGATTAGCCCTGAAAACCAGTATTCGAGATTTAGTACTTAGATCTAAGTCGAGTAAAAAGTCAGAAATTAAAACACCTACAAGTTGGGATTTTCAACGACTTATTTTGGGTGCATTCATTTTCACTGCAATCATTGGAGTCTTTCGAGGAATAATAGTCACAAATTTCATTGGAACAGATTCGGATTTAGTTTCTTGGATGATTTACTACATAATTTGTTTTTCTTTAATCGCAATTTTCTTACAAATTGCAAAAGACGGCATTGTTCCATTAGACACCTCATGGACAAAGGGGGATAGAAATAGAGTTCATCGAACAGGTCAACTACTGATTCTCCTCATTGCTTGGCACCTTTCTAGTGCCTGGTCGAGACTCTTTGAAAATGGGAATAGTGCTATGCTCTTTGAAGAAATTATCTTAGTAATTATCACAGTCGTAAGTGCTGTTTGGGCAATGAGTAATAGAAACAGAAGTAGTATCAATTTTATCTCCAAAGACACTGCAATTCTCTGGGCCATAGCTTTTGGTTTTGGATATGCTGGATCGATTACAGTAATGTCTGGACTAACAGAATCTCTTCCTATCTTAGGAGATGTTTCTCAAACATTAGGAGTTGGCCATGTTTTGACTGCAATTACTCTACTAATGGGATTCAAGGGATCTATCTCTCGACCTATAGAATTTAATTCAGAAGAAGAATAAGTAATCATAGTCCAGAAAGAACTGCTATTACTCTTACTTCTCCAGTCATTTCTTTATCTATTGAAGCACCATAAATTACATTGCAATTATCATGTAGACCTTTAGTAAAAGCTTCAGCAATTTGATCAAAATCACCCAATGAAACCGCATTTCCTCCCTCGATGTGGAGTAAACAAGCCGCAGCATTTGCGATATCTATTCTTTCTAGAGGGGCATCGAAAGCAGAACTGAAAATCCGATTTGCATCTACAGCCATACCTTCTCCAACCAATACTGTTGAACGGCCTGCTTGAGCGAGAATAGTACGTAAATCCATCAAATCTAAATTGATAACACCCATTCTAGCTTGAGTACGAATAAGGCCAGTTACTAGACTAGAAATCCATCCACCTCCATCTTCCCAGGGAATTCCTCTCTTGATACTTCGATGAGCCAAAGATGAAAGAGAAATACCAATAGTTGCATGAGAAGCGGATTCTAATCGTGGTCTCGAAAGTCGTGCCCATCTCATTCTAGATACTTGGTCTTCAAACGGCAAACCTGCAATAGTGACGACCAATGCTCCTGCAGATCGTGCTTGTTCAGCAATCCAAACACTAGCACCACCTCCTACTCCCCCCCCTAAAACAGTAGAAATAAGCACCAATTCTGCCCTATCTAACATCTTACTAAACACATGAGCATATTCACTCGCCCATGAACTAGACAACTCGGGCATAATCCCTTGATTTACTCCTTCAGGACCTATGTGGATAGTGGATGCATTGGGATATTCTTCAAAGGATGAAGAGTCAGAATCNACNAACANTAAATCAGCANAATCTACCATCTCGGAATGNGCTNCTTTTGCCCAACGGCATCCAATNCCACCTACNCCTACAATAAGTAAAGCGCCNTCATGCATTTTNCCACTAATCCTCNTATGTCAANTATCGTTGATANCGTCGNCNTTCATCNCTAGCCCANGCATTATCNGACTCNATTTCNAGAACTTTATCATAAAACTCAANTGCCTTNTCNAATTCAGATAANTATCGNCCNTANAGATGACCAAGATTAGAAAGAACNGGNANACANANNGGATCATCATTAAGCATCNGAAGAAGTAAATCNTCTGCTTGNCCTAAATCCATAGATTCCATTAACGATTCAGCATTATCTAATTGTTCCAACTGAACATCNGAAAGCCGGTAAGTGTTCTTCCATGCTCGCCCCGCCATACTTTGAGGAGAATAGTGAAGGGGCTTGAACCATCCGGATAAATCAACAGAATATATAAGCAAAAATGACAATAAATTCCTAGGAAATTACAAGCATATATATGCCTCGCTGTCCATCGAAAAAAACACTTGTTTAGCCAATGTTAATATCCCCTTTTCCAGTCGGANGTAATATGGGCATGGACAGTCCGTGGACTGCACCTATAAGGAGGGTCTTTGCTGTCTGTCTTCTTATCATCATTTTAGCCAATAGTCCGTCCTCTGTTTATGCATGGCCAGGAGGCATCGGCGGCGATCAAGACAACAAGGGAGATGTCGCCATTTCAGGATGTACTTGTCACAACGTAGACTCGAGTGAAAGTGTCACTATTATCCTTGACAATGTTCCAACATTGTATACTTCTGGAGAAACATATGAGATGATGATTCAAATTATTGGAGGGCCAGAATACCACTCAGGAGGAACAGAATACAGTGCAGGATTCTCGATGAGAGTTTCCTCCGGAATTTTAGGGGCCGGCGAAGGTTCAGAAGATCATGTCTCCGCNGCTCCTGAAGCATTCAATGGACCTCCAAGCGAAGATCTCCAGTCATTATCNCATACAAAATCAGGAGGAAACTTAGAATCAAGATCTTGGAATATAGTCTGGACTGCGCCAGAAGCGGAAAGTGGACCAGTAACAATCTGGCTAGTTGGAAACTCTGTGAATGGCGATGGAGTTCCAGGACCTCAAGACATGTGGAATAGACTCTCTGCAGTCATTATCGAAGGAGAAGATGATGGTAATCGAAGAACTGTATTTTCAGGTGATGGGAATATAGAGCCACCCGCACCTCCTTCTTCGGGACATACTGACCTCCACCACATGGGGGCAAAATTCAGAGCGCATTGGCTAGGACTCCTAGGATTCGGAGCAGTAATTGTCGTACTCATTTTCTGTGGTTTCTTCCTTCGATATGGGTTTAGCCGACACTATAAAGGTAGGAGCAATCTGTTNAGGTTGAGAATCAAGCATCTGAGGAGAGGTGACCAACTATGAAGACTGACCAAGTTCTTACCTTGCTACGTGATGTTAAGAGCGGAGCTGTCTCTATTGATGATGCCCGTAATGCTTTGGAAGGAGTCTCATTAAGCGAAGAACAATATGAATCTGCAATCGAACATGGTGTCTTNACTAAACCAAAAGTAGGTACCGTCGTTAGAGCAACTATTTCTCCTGCTGCTGAATCTTGGTTGATGGTTCTATTCTTCATCTGGGGTATTTTTTGGACCACATATTGGGCATTTACCCTCACTTACGGCCTCTTAAACGGATGGGATCAACAACAACTAGCATTTCATTTGGGAATGACATTTATGACTTTGATTATGATGGGAATAATCTATCTCCGATTCGTATTACCTGACCTTGTAGTTGTCAAACATAGACGAAATAAGTATATCCCAATCAAAGATACNGATACTTGGAAGAAATATGATGCATGAGGTGAAAAAATGAGTCGCAAATTCAAACTCCGTCCTTCTCCAGGAGAAGTAGATGAAGTTACAACTGGTGGCTCAAGAATGATTGATAGAAGAGACTTCATTCGACATTCATTCAATAGTGCAGCAGGCGTCATAGCTGCAGCATCATTAGGTTCCATAGGATTTGCGGCTCTGCTCATGGGAACTGCAGAAACAGATGGNGGNGACTCAGCAGTAAGATTTTGGGTACCATCTGGTGCAGAAGATACTGCATGGTATGGAGATTTACACCTTGAACCTATGACAAAATCTGTTTTTGAANCAGAAGCAGCAAATTCATCCACTGGAATGGCTGGAGCAGCTGGAGTTTGGAGTGGCCTCCCTGTTACCGTTATCTATGTCCCTCATGATGAAAATGATGGCAGCGCACCTGTAGAGAACAAACCTCGATTCCAATTTGGTGACGGATATGATCAATCAGGAGCATACATCGGATATGGGGGCGAAATGGAGGACGATGCTACTTACTCCGATTTGGCAATTCATGACAATATGGTTATTGTTTTCAGTCGCTGTCCACATTTATGTTGTATTCCAGGATGGCAACTTGTACCTAACGACTTTACAGCAGATACTTGGTTCCCAGGAGGGACAGACTCTGGAGGCAACAAATTGTTCTGCATTTGTCATTCAAGTAGATATGATCCTACGATGATTGAGAAAAATCAAAACCGTAATCGTACGAATGGTACTATGTTCGAGTACTTCGGAATCAAACTTACTGGTGGACCTGCTCCTGTAGGTATGCCCCTAATTCCATTTGAAGTGAACGGAGACGTAATTGAAGCACTTCCAACTTATCTTGATTGGTATACATTCTGTGACTGAGGTGAAAAAATGATTGAATCGGTAGTACTCTGGATTTTCCTCGCAGTTATCTTAGTAATAGTNGCATTTACTCTACGAAAAGAACGTGAAGAAGTACCTCGAAAAGAAATTTTGAGGGCAGTTCAAACTACTTCTGGNGCAGGAGGAATGGGGCTTATGGAGAAATCATTCCTTTGGGCCTTTTCTTGGATGGATACTAGATTTAGAATTCAAGATTATTGGGCNATGTCTAGAGATGCATATTACAGCATGCATAGACAGATGCCTCTAACCCATGCAGAAAAATACAAANTAAGGATAATTTGGTATTGGTATCCTCTGTATTGTTTAGGAGGAATTTCTTTCTTAGCGTTCATTATCCTAGTGATTTCAGGCACCATTCTAGGGATATATTACGTNCCCGGAGGACAGGGAGATCCAACTCCAGCGTATGCTAGTATGGAATTCATAATGACNCAATTGCCATTTGGTTACATCATCCGTTCTATTCATCACTGGACAACTCACTTCATGGTTGCTGCTGTTTTCCTTCACATGTGCAGAGTCTATTTCACAGGAGCATACAGAAATCCTCGTGAATTAAACTGGCTAATCGGAGTGGCTCTAATGTTTTTCACCATCTTCTTCGGATATTCNGGATATCTTCTCCCNTGGGATGCNTTAGCATTNGGNGCTGCGACAATCGGTATCAACATGGCAAATGCAACCCCTCTAATTGGNCCATGGGTTGCTACAGCAATGTTCGGAGGTAGTACNCTAACTTACCAAGCAGTCACGAGGATGTATTTCATACATGTATTCATTTTGCCTGTTCTTGTTACCACTTTGATAATTATTCATTTGTTTATCGTATGGGTCCAGGGAGTTGCTGAACCGCACTGATAGGAGGGATAAAAATGGGAATAATCGAACGTTTAGGCCGTGTTGCTGATACTTATGTTGATGAAAGAGATCAGCTAATTGAGGCAGAGCAAGAGCGAAGAAGAGTATTTACNGGCCATGCATTTTGGCCACAAGAAGTTCTGCGTGACACGATAATAGCAATGTCAATTTTGATGGTATTATCTTTCTATTCGTGGCTAATCCCTCCTCCTCTACATAGTGCTGCAGATCCATTTGCCCAAGCAGGATTCGTATTTCCTGATTGGTATGTTCTTTTCTCTTACGGATACCTTCGACTTGGAGAATATCTGCCTCAATTCGACATTCCACTCCCAACTGCTATTGGAAATTTCTTCGGAACCCCAATTATTTCTTGGAACGCAGGATGGTGGGGGGCAGCCATTACAGGAATTCCAGTAGCAATTCTTGCTTTGCCTCCATTCATCCCAGGTAGAGAAAAGCGTGGAGTTGAAGACCCATGGTTTGCTACTGCTGGAATGGTTTATCTTGCTCACGTTTGGTTTATTTCTGTTTACTCAATCAATATCTTCCTCGAACTGTATGGGAAAAATCGTACNGATTTTTGCCAAATGAATTCCCATGCAGGATTATCTTGTGGAACGAGAGAACCATGGATAGCGGAGGTATTCAACAGCATACCTTGGCTTCTTACCGGAGTTTTCATATTTGCAGTTCTTTACTTTGCTATTCGTTGGTTCTTGGTTCAAACTCAAGGAGCAAGAATCACCCCTAACGGGAACAGAAACGTGGCATTTGGCTCACTAATTATTGCTGTATTACTCTGTTCAGTCACTTGGCCAGTATACGATAATGGTTTTTGGGACATGGGAGGATTTGGAGCGATGCAAGAGATTGAAGAGTTGGAAACACTTCGCAGTCAACCTAGTGACACACTGATAGCTATTGGAGAAAGTGAACACCATGAACATATGATGGGACTCTGTTTATCCTACAGTGATTCATCAAAATCTCCTGCATGGGATGATGATCATTTTGATTCAGGAGCATGGGCTTACGAAGATCACTGTGTAATGCCTGCTGAAAAATTCACAGAATGGGGTATTTTCCAACCAACGCAAGCTCATATTATAGATTTTAATGGAGCAAACAATCACATCGATACTAACAACGGTAGAAATGGATTATTCAATCAGTCAATTCATCCGGGTTCAGCTGATGGGTCTGCTGTAGTACATACATTTTCAGGAATAATGGAAGTTCCAAATCTAGGTGTAGATACACTATTCGTAGATGTAACCTGTAATGCTAGAACTACAATCAGAGGTGCAGGAAATCATACCATTTCTCTTGATGTGAAAGATATTGCAGGTACAACCCTCATATCTATGGATGCATGTAGTACTGAAACATTAAAATTAAGTTCTGGAACATCTTACTCTCTTGACTATTCTATAACCACAACTGGATTAGACATCTCAGGTGATGTAATCACAGATGTGTCCATCTCTGCATTCCAACCTTTAGTTTTGGACTCGAATGGTGTAGCAGTAGATCTTTCGGACGATACAGAATTATTCTTATTGACAGGATCTGCAGTATACAATGCTGAACAACTATCATCGTTTACTCTAGAAAATCCTACCTTTGAAAAGAACCCTAAGAGTTTAGATGCCAAATTAACATACTCGTTAGTTATTCCATGTCTTGGAGTTGGAGCTCTTGTCTTCTTCCTAATGAGAAGTATGGCTAAGGGATACGAATATGAGATGAACAAATGCTATGGCTGCGACCTATGTGATGATGCATGTCCTGTTCGATTATTCAATGCAGGAGACAAATTGAATATTATCTATAATACTTGGAATAATGAGGATGATGGAGTACCGCTTTATTCCTGTTTAACTTGTACTGCATGTACAAATGCGTGCCCTCAATTGGTAGATTATGACTCATACATTGACATTCGAAGAAACCTAATTGTTGGAGGGCCTCCTGCAGCAGAAATTCCTCATTCGATTTTACAAGCAGTACTTAGAGCAGAAGCAGATGACGAAGCAAATGATCAGTTCGTTGCAGTTGAAGATTACCCAATTGATTCGTCGGTAGGATATTACCCTGGTTGTGTAGACTACATAGATCAGGAAATGATTTTCAGCCATGTAAATGAAGGAACAATGAATCTTGGACAAACTACTGATGCTGCTTTTACCTTGTTCGAAGATGCAGAGATTGATGTTGCATACCTAGGTAGAGATTTCCTAAAATGCTGCGGCCACGATCAGAAATGGCAAGGTATGACAGAAGTTTTTGATAAATTGAAAGCATACAACCAGAAGAAATTGGGGGATAGTGGAATTGAAACATTAGTTACTTCTTGTGCTGAATGCTTCCGAACGTTTGCACTAGATTATGAGCTCGACGATCTTAAAGTAATGCACACTACAGAATTTTTGATTGAATCAGGATATGACTTTGATGCAGCTGTTCCTGAAGGAACTACTGTAACCTATCACGATCCTTGTAGATTAGGAAGACAAATGAATCTCTTTGACGAACCTCGCGAACTAGTAAAACGAGTGGAAGGAGTCGATTTAGTTGAGATGGAACATCATGGAGAAGATGGCTTATGTTGTGGCGTCTCAAGTATGATGTCTTGTAATGAGAATTCACGTGCTCTTAGAATTGAACGATTTGAAGAAGTAAGAGCGACAGGTGCAGAAATTATGCTTACAACTTGCCCTAAATGTGTCTCTCACTTTGAATGCTTAAAATTCGAAGGTGACCCTAGGCATGATTTTGAAATCTTAGATGTTGTATCGTTCTTAGCAAGGCAAATTGAAGAAAAGAAGCAAGTTTGAAATCAAAACCCTAAGAATTAGAATAAAGGGAGTCATGACATACAATGTCGACTAGAGATGAAGTTGCTACTCGTCGAGGAGACGTACAAAAACGGATACGTATGGCTCTTAATGCCGCCAAGGCTGAAGAAAGAGCAACTATCAAAGGAGGAGAAACAACAGTTGCTTTCGTTACTGAGGCGCAATGTATAGGTTGTGACCAATGTACTATCGTCTGTGACGATGATGCAATTGAATTGTATGATAAAGCAATGACTAGTCCTTTAATTCAAGTTGATATTAATAGAAAAGCAAAGATTCTCCGTGATCCTTGTACTGGCTGTCGATTATGTGTTTTAGCTTGTCCCACTGATGCAATAAGTATGATAGACAGATAACTATACTATTCGAGAATAAATTTCAGAAAAACGTGATGCATTAGATTCATACGTATATTTTCCTAAAACTCTTTCACGTCCCAAAATACCTTTGTTTAGAAGATCTTCGATATTCTCAATTTCTTCAATAATCGCTGATGACATTGAGTCGTTATCACCCATAGTAAACAATTTTCCTACCGAGTCGTCAACCATCTCTGGTAAAGGNCCATGATCTACTGTGACTACAGGAGTCCCAGATGCCATTGCCTCTAGTGGAATTAATCCTTGACCTTCATAATAAGAAGGATATACAACTAGATCCGAAACCCTAAACAAAAAAGCTAGTTCATCGAATGGAAGACTGGATTCAATTGTCACATATTCTCCAATACCTAATTTTCGAGATAATTTCTCAAGACGTTTCTTCAGATGTCCTCGACCTACGATCACTAATCGAACTCCTGGAATTTTTCTGTTAACCTTAGAAAATGAACGCAAGAGAGAAGCATATCCTTTACGCGCAGCTAATCTACCAACTGCCAATAATAATTTACCACCTTCGGGGACAGAATATCTTTCACGGATCAATTTTCTTTGAGTATTATCTCCTGAAAAAGGAGTGAACATCTCAGTATCGACACCCCAATGAATAACTTCACAATCCCAATCATCTGGAGNAGAATACCTATCNATGAAATCTTGTTTTGTNGCCCTAGAATTTGCAACACAAACAGTAGATCCAGATAATGCNGCATTTTCAAATCCAGCATAATATCCNCCCGTTAGTAAAATTGCAAGATCATTCGGATTAGCCCAAACTGCTGCCTCTTTCATTTTTGATGCTATTCTAAGACCATCTCTTTCACCTAACCAAGAACCATGTAATGATGAAACTACGGGTGATATTTCTTCTTTACAAATCTTGAATTGTTTCTTTGTCCAAGAGATCATTGGACAATGAAGATGAACAACATCAACTGGATCCTTAGAATGAAGATGCCGTAATTCCTTCAAAGCATACTTTCCATAAGATCTTGTAAAACCCATAGGAATCCTAGCCCATCTTACTTTACGAACAGTTACTCCATCAATAGCAGGATGATCACCAGATCCACCGTTACGTGTAATTATTGTAATACGGTGACCTAGAGAAACTAAAGCAGAAGACAAATGAAAAACAGTAGATCCCATGCCACCCCATCTAGGAGGATATTCAGCACTAAGCATGGCAATATGCATGGTTCACCCTAAACCATTGTCAAGGGATATCCCGCTTGAATCAATCGATGACTGGTGAACATAGATACAGAGAATTAAGTCATTGTATCCTTTCGGACTAACATGGACGAAGAAAAATCCGATCCAGTACGGTTCGGTGCAGAATTTGGACCCTATAGATCTAGTAAAACAAGTGGTGTTTCTCTTTCAACCTTCAAGACACTAGTGTGGACTTCGAATATTGGAGGATTGATTTTGATGGTTATAGGCCTAGAATTGATGATTGTTCAGCATGCATATTCATGGGCATTACTTTGCTTTGTGTTTGGAGTAGGAATTGCTTTGTTTCCATCAAACTATGAAATCGTTGGAATGGAAGAAGATCAATCTTCCGGAGAGGATTCATGATCTATATTTTCTAGACCCATAGCTATCATAGAAACATTCGCTACTAACTCATGCAACCATCTTCTGGCATGAATTTCAAGAGATGCTTTTTGAGACAAATCTTTGTCAAGAATAAACTTAGTAGAAGGAGTATTCAAATTATCTAGAACTCCATGTTTATCATTAGAACGGTAAAACCAAGAAATTACTTCGCCGTTTACTCCATACCCTACAGGTTCTATCACAGAATTGTTAAATTTCAAGAATGTAGGAACTGCCTCTTGCAATAAAAAATCTTCAGCATCCTTTCCTCCTTTTGCATATGTCAAACGATTCATTTTCCGTTTTGATAGGTTTAGAATTTCGTCTGGACTTTGAATGCGTAGAATTCCTAATCCATATGTTCCCTTGTCATTCTTAATGAATAAAGATGGCTGAGAATCAATTCCATGCTCTTTGTATTTTCCAGAAATAAATTCTAAACCTTCATGGATCTCTCCTGCCAATCTTTCTCTACAAGTTAAATCTTCTAAACACCTACCTCTACTAATGAATCCCCATGGACCAATTAGCCATGGATCTATTCCAACTAAATCACCTACTTCATGAACTAAATCTGAAACATGTTCAAAATGTCGACATTTACTTCTTGAATGCCATCCCATGTGATTGGGTGGTACTACATTTACACCAGAGATATGTAATGGTCCATCACTCAAATCTGCATTAAGAAATACCATATCAACATCTTTGCCATCTGCTAAAACTATCTCATCTGTTACATCAACATCAATATAGGACAAATCACCAAGCGAAGTTGGTACAGTTTGAGGTTTCAATAAATCCGTACCTACTAATACCTCTATTCCAGATGCATCAATTAATGATTTAATCACTTGAACATTTTCAAGATACCCGGGATTTCTAGTATGTGCCTCTGGCCACAGAAGAATACGTTTAGGAGTATTATCTAAATTTTCAAACCACTTTGTTAATTGATGTGATATTTCAGAATGGTCTTGTGGGTCAATATTATTGAAACCTGCAGGAAATGCATTTGAATCTACAACTACTGCCTTCCATCCTGCATCTCTAATATCAAAGGAACCATAAATTGGAAGAGGGACTGTTTCTCTCTTTTTTCCTAACCATTCCTGGATTTCATCTTTCTTTGAAAATAATGAAAACAAAGCTTCTTCCAATCCAGCCATCAAAACAACTCCATCGTCTCAACACTATCCAATAAACTAAACAGATCGGTATTCATATTCAATGATTTAGTATCAGGTTGGAGATGTAATGAACAAAATAATCTGAACCCTATTGCGATATCAGGCATCTTATCTAAGAGAGGAGCAAGATGAGGAGTTTCAGCATTCCATTCAGTAATATTCGGTTTTAATTCATTAATTATTGAATTTATCAAACCTGGTGAAGTTGCTGTACCAGCAGGAAGTTTTGGTCGCGATACGATNTTCCTTGGGAGATTAGTTAGGGCTGCAGCTTCTCTTAATGCTCTTTTCTCCATATAGCCTTGCTTAAATCTCCAATCCATAGGTAATTTACTAGATAATTCAAGATGTTGACGTGAAAGGAAAGGGACTCTAACTTCTAAGCCATGGGACATACTATGACGATCAACTAATCTCAACTGAAAATTTGTTAATTGGCCCCTAGACATTTCAAAATTCAATGTATTTTCTAGATTACAATATACCTCTTCGACTCTAGGTGGAGGAGCAGTCCATGGTTGTCCAGGACCAATGATATCGTTGTCGAGTAGCAACCCGGAAGAAAGATTTTCTGCGATAGGATGATCAATCAAATTAAGTCTCTGAGAAACTAAATTTGAATGATCAGATAAGTTAGAATGTCTTGGATAACCAGCATGAATTTCATCTGCTCCTTGTCCNCAAATTCCAACCTTAACTTCCTTTGACATTTGTTCAAATAACGGTTGAAAAAATAGAACCGTAAGATCTAAATCTTCTCCTGCCCAAGATAAATTAGGTAAACGCTTCCAAAATACATCTTCATCTAAAGTCCAACAATGATGATCGAGATCGAGTGAATTTGCAACTTCAACTGCGGCCTTAAAATCGGGATTATCCTCACTCTCAGAAACTGTCCAACACTTCGGGATTGGTTTACCTGCAATTTCGGATGCATCTTTTGCTAAAGCAGCAACCATACTTGAATCAAGTCCACCAGATAAAACAATTCCAACAGGCACATCAGAATTCAAACGATCTGCTAGACCCATTCGAAGACTATGTAGTAAATGGGAGGCATTATTTGGATTCCATTCCTTATTCGGACTATTTTTTATTTGAGAATAATCAGCAACTCCAGTCAATACCGCTCTGCCATTACTGTCAAGTGACCACGTTTCAATTGTACCAGGTCGAACCTGAGAAACACCAGAAAATAGGGAGGTGTCATCAAGAGAATATTCGAATGCTAGTCTAGCGAACAATGCTTGAGTGTCTAATCTAGGAAAATATTCAGGGTGGCCGCGAAAGGCCTTAGCTTCTGATGCAAATAACAGAGATCCATCATCTGATTGCCACTTCATTAGTGGTTTAATTCCAAACTCATCTCTGCAAAGTATCAATTCTCTATATCGTGGATCCCACAAAGCAAACCCCCACATCCCATTCAGACGTTTTACCCACTCAACGTGACGAAGCGCTTGATTTACTCCTGATGAAACTCTATACCAGCCATTCTTTTTGCCAGAAACTGGTTCTGGAATTACTGAAGGAGAAGGAATAGAATTGAAGTGAGCGGCTAAAATTGCTTCACCATCTCCACTTGTTTTCCAAGGGTAAGACGAACTATCTCGGATTTCAGTTTGATTGTAAATCTCTCCGTTCTGTACTAGAACACAACCATGTTCACTCTGAATAGGTTGACTAGATCCAATTACATCAATAATTGCTAGACGCGAATGACCAAAAGAAATGTTTCCAACTCGATTTACTGAATCTGACCAATATCCTTGTCCATCAGGGCCTCGATGTGAAAGACAAGAAATCATGTCTGATGCAATCAAAGGATCATCGGTTCCGAAGACCCCTGAAATGCCGCACATGAGATGAAACCAACGCTATCGGATTTGAAACTGCGGATATCACCAGAAAGCAACATATATCCAAACAGAGACTGCCATAGCCAAAAGATAAACGAAAACATAAGTGGATTGAGATATTTCATCTCCACTAACTACTGCCCCATCTTTACCTTCAGATGCAGGTGCGTCCACAGATGCCATGGACTTGCGACTAATATCTGGATTGTAAATCTAACCCGAAATGATCACAATTTCATAGAAATGGCTCAAGGAACAAAACAAATGAAAGAGGAATTAGTAACATTGTTGCATTATCATCAATCCAAGTTAATCTAGGCCATTCAGAAGCAACTACTATNGCAGCAATAAACGGAGCAATGAATAGAGGAGTATCTAAAAAATAGTGACANNAAATCCATATCAAAATAGTACCAATATANGCAATTATAATCACATTTNTAGTACTCCAATTTGCACGACGNAACTCACCCATTAATGGATCTATCAATGTAAGGCCAAGAATTAATGGAAACCCAAAAGCACTATTTTGAATCCCAACTTCAGGAGAAAGTATCAGAACCAAACAAACTGANNAACCNCCCCAAAAGAANGCGGAAATTTGTTCACTTTCATAATCNCGTTGTCCAAATACAACAAATCCCATTCTTAAACGAACAATTTCAATTAATAGAAAAGTAAAGGCAACAACACTGACAAATTGTTTAGGTTCCAACTCAAAGAAGAAATTCGAAATGTTTGTACCATTCCAATAATACAAGAATGGGATTATCATCATGGCAATATGTATTAGTCTACGGAAAATATGTCCTCTTAAACCACCAACAGATGCAGGTACGTGATCATTTAGATTCACAATATTGTCGGAAATATTCTCGGCTTCATTAGTCATCCCAATCATAGGGAAATTGGGATAGCCCTTTTTGACCTATTGCTGAATAATGTTTTGAATTGCTTGTTCTATGGAAACGCGACCTTCAACCAGATCTCTTACTGCTGATTCAAAAGAGGACCTAGATACTAATTCATCCATTATAGCCGAAGAAAGACGATGTCTCCATTTTACAATCTCCACNGATGGCCGAGATTGGATTGATACTAAAGCATCTACTAGTTCATCAATACCTGTACGATTCAATGCACTGACTACCATCACAGGNACANTAGAAGCAGGTCCAAGTGCTAAACCAGNNCGAATATTTGCTGCTGCTTGTTCAGATCCAGGTAAATCCCCTTTGTTAACTACTACAACATCTGCTAATTCGAGTAATCCGGCTTTCTCTGCTTGAACAATATCCCCTCGATCAGGACCATCTACAAGCAAAACAGAATCAGTCATTGAAACTATACCAATTTCAGTTTGACCCACTCCCACTGTCTCTATCAATACCCTATCCATTCCTGCAATAGAGAGAGCAGAAATCATTGCCTTAAGGCGTAACGGAATAGAACTATGAGAGGTTCTAGTTGCAACACTTCGGATGTAAATTCTATCATGAACACCACTTTGTTCCATTCTCATTCTATCTCCAAGAAGAGATCCTCCACTGATTGGAGAACTAGGATCTATGCACAAAACGCCTACACGTTCACCTCTATCTGCAAAAATCTTAGCTAAACAATCTGTAAGGCAAGATTTACCAACTCCAGGTGGACCTGTAATTCCTATCGATTGGACTGGAGAAATAGATAATACGGAATCAATAGATTCTTGATCCCCTTGCTGAATCATTGTAAGTAAACGTGCAAGTGCCCTNCGCGATCCTTGAGACGCTTGAGATACAAGTTCTGATTCAGACATGAATTCAGCTCCAATGCCAACCATCAGAAAATCCAACACCAACTGGCTTCTTTGACATTCTTCTATTCTTAACTTCATTCAAAAAAAGAGTAAATTCCTCTGTAGGAGTTCCAGGGCCGAAAATTGCTCTTACTCCTGAATCAAATAATGCAGGCCGATCTGCCTGAGGAATAATACCTCCACCGAAAACAACTACATCATCCAAACCATTTTCTTTCAACAATTCACACACTCTCGGAAATAAAAAACCATGAGCTCCTGACAAAGAGGATAAACCAAGAATAGATGCATCTTCATCTTCTACAATTCGAATAATTTCTTCGGGAGTTCGCCTTAATCCAGTATAAATTACTTCATGCCCGGCATCCCTAAGTGCTCTTGCGACAACTTTTGCACCCCTATCATGTCCATCAAGGCCAGGCTTGGCCACGACTATTCGGAGGGGATCCATGTACTGCGAGTTAAGCCGTTTAACTTGAACCAACCGTCTAATTTCCAACATTCAAGGGGATGAATTATGGGCAACTTCGCGGAATGACACCACATGGAGACGACAGAGGAGCGACTCCAAGACCTGAGGCGACGGAAAGGACAGGCAGAAATGGGAGGGGGTCAAAACAGAATTGATGCCCAACATGGAAAAGGAAAAATGACTGCCAGAGAACGAATTGAAGCGTTCTTAGACGAAGGTACATTCCAAGAAATAGATGCATTAGTAGAAC
The DNA here is from genome assembly GCA_002708015.1 of Methanobacteriota archaeon. Classification (GTDB taxonomy): domain Archaea; phylum Thermoplasmatota; class Poseidoniia; order Poseidoniales; family Thalassarchaeaceae; genus MGIIb-N2. The sequence continues at coordinate 6,656 of PAOK01000046.1, read as the reverse complement.
ACAGATGTACCGATTTTGGGATGGATCGAAATATAATCCCTGGAGACGGAGTAGTGTGCGGATACGGAACTATTGATGGACGAACAGTATACTGCTATGCTCAAGATTTTACCGTTTATGGAGGAAGTCTTGGTGAAATGCATGGACTCAAAATATGCAAGTTGTTGGATATGGCGCTTAAAACCGGAGCACCGGTTGTAGGAATGAACGATAGCGGAGGTGCCAGAATACAGGAAGGAGTGGCATCTTTAGGATCTTATGCAGAAATTTTCTTTAGAAATGTTAGAGCAAGTGGAATTATTCCNCAAATTTCTGTNATTATGGGNCCTTGTGCNGGAGGAGCAGTATACAGTCCTGCAATTACTGACTTTGTAATAATGGTNGATAAGACCGCTCATATGTTCATTACTGGNCCAGAAGTTATCAAAACAGTAACCAATGAAGAAGTTTCGTTTGANGAACTTGGAGGAGCGAATACTCATGCTACTAGATCTGGAGTTACTCACTTCACCGCAGAATCTGATGAAGATGCTCTCGATNTNGTACGAAATTTGCTTGGACACTTACCCAGTAATAATTTAGAGAAAACTCCTAGAGCATCTTCTGCGAAACCATCAATCGATTCTGAAACTTTNCGGAATCTTGTTCCTGAAGACCCNTCAAAGCCATATGATGTAATTACTGCCATTGAAGGAATAGTTGACCATGGAGCATTTTTAGAAGTTCAAGCCGATTTTGCTCAAAATATTGTTTGCGGATTTGCTCGACTTGATGGCCATTCAATAGGATTAGTTGCGAATCAACCAAATTTCTTAGCAGGATGTCTGGATATCGACGCGTCGGTTAAAGCGGCAAGATTTGTTAGGTTTTGTGATGCATTTAACATTCCTTTAGTTACCCTCGTAGACGTTCCGGGATTCTTACCAGGAGCAGGACAAGAGTGGGGTGGCATAATTAGACATGGAGCTAAACTACTCTACGCTTATGCAGAAGCTACAGTTCCTAAAATGACTGTGATTTTAAGAAAAGCCTATGGTGGCGCTTATGATGTTATGTCGTCAAAACATATCAGAGGAGATTACAATATTGCTTGGCCAACTGCTCAACTTGCNGTAATGGGTGCTGAAGGAGCAGTACAGATAATCCATAGAAAAAGAATTCAAACNTCTGGCAATCCNGANCAAGANCGTCAAAGNTTGGTAGATGANTATACNGAATCTTTTGCNACTCCATACAANGCAGCNTCTCTAGGTTATCTAGACGACGTNGTAGATCCAGCAGAAACNCGTGAACGNCTTTCAAGAGCACTNGGNCATCTAATGGATAAAGAAGAACCAAGACCANCTCGAAAACATGGTAANATCCCACTCTGAGGNAATCANATGGATGAAAAAACATCTTTTACATCAGAAATTGGAAGNATATTNAGAGAATCAAGAGATGTNAATAATNATCAAGTTGATAATAAATTACGANTNGCTGTTGCTTTAGCAGTTAAATTACATATTTCTAGAAATNNNGATGATAAGGCAGATATTGGCCGAATGTTAGGTCCTGCTTTCNCNCAAGATCATCGNCGAATGAGGTTCGGAACAAATAATCTGATTCAANCAAGNAANTCAAGAAGTACTTGGAGGTNAATTTATGCCAGAAAAGTATGAAATCGATATTGATGGAGAAATTTTCTCTGTNNATATAGAAGANATNGATGNNGGNNAATTACNAGCCACCGTTTCNGGAACTGAATTTATNGTTAAACTNCCAGAGNNNNTNGNATCTTCTCCTACTCCAAGANGAAGAAGNGGAGGNGGNNGTTCAAAAGTNAAATCNGGAACTGTTTCGACTAGTATACCTGGAAAAATTGTTACTTTAGANGNNACATTAGGCCAAGAGNTAATNGAAGGNCAAGTAATATTGATNCTAGAAGCAATGAAAATGCAGAATGAAGTAACTGCTCCTGTATCAGGAAAAATATCTTCAATTAATTGTTCAGAAGGAGATAATGTTGAAGCAAATATGGCACTAGTTGTGATCACACCCAATACCGAAGAAGGAGAAAAAACAGTTGAATTATAACAATGATTCAAGTGATGTAAGCGTCAGGTGATGATGAATGCCTAAATGTGACCACCCGGATTGTGCCGAAGAAGGCGAAGTGATTTCGCGCCTTTCTCCAGAGGGATTTTTAGTTGCAACTGGAAAAAAAGCATATTCTTTTAGAGAAGCATATCGGCGATTCTATTACTGTAAAAAATGTCATGATGAATTGATGACAAATGTTTGGACTAGAGTTCGTAAACCAGATGATAAAGGAGATGATCATCCTGCCCCAACAATGGTCTAAGAACAAGTCATACTACGGATGACTATGATACGCCGCGTTTGCATCGTCAGTGGTGGAAACTCAGGTATAGGCTTCGAATTATGTAGGGGCATGGCAGATGCCGGATTTCACGTCGTCATGGTCAGCCGGGGTGCAGAACGCGGACAGCCCGCATTGGAAAAATTACAGGCAGAATTTGGAGATTTAGTTGAGATGATGCTCTGTGATATGAGTGACCTTAACAACATCTCGAAACTTCATCATGAATTTTCCGCCAAGTTCGATCGTCTTGACGTACTTCTCAACAATGCTGGTGCGATGTGGGGTCGCAGAGAAAAGACTGCGCAAGGACACGAGATGACATTCGGCGTTAATCATCTAGGCTACTTTGTAATGACACAGACATTCTTACCATTACTCAAAGCAACTGAAAGTAGTCGAATCATCAATACCGCATCAGAAGCTCACAGGATGGCCAATCTCAAATTGAAGAATCCAAATTGGGAAAAAAAGTATTACAGCCAATGGCGAACTTATGGAAATTCTAAACTCTGCAATATCTTGTTTACACGCGAATTGGCTCGTAAATTGGAAGGTACAGGAATCACAACACATTGCTTCCATCCAGGTGTTGTTCGAACGCGCTTCGGTTCTGGTTCTAGAGGGCCAATGCGTCTGTTTTTGCCTCTATTTCGTCCATTAATGATCAACTCGACGAAAGGTGCAAGCACCGGTTTACATCTTGCTTTGAGTGACGACGCAGCCACTTCAACGGGTGAATATTGGGTTCGCTCCAAACGAAACAGTGGCAATCGTCACGCCCGCAACGACACTAATGCGAGTCGACTATGGGATGTTTCGGAGAAGATGTTAAATGATTGAATCCTCAACTACGTACACATATTTTCGCTTAATGAAGTGAAAATTAAAGATTAACCCCAAGAACCCTGAGCGAGCATTGCTTCTGCAACCTTCAGGAATCCAGCTACGTTCGCACCGAACACATAATCATGAGGGCGACCATATTTTTCAGCAGTCTCATACGCTGCCTTGTGAATACCGACCATTATTCCATCTAATTTCTGATCGACCTCTTCTCGAGTCCATGACATTCGAAGAGAGTTTTGAGACATCTCAAGACCAGAAGTAGCAACACCACCTGCATTCGATGCTTTACCGGGAGCAAAGAGGACACCTGCTTTCTGGAATGCCTCTACCGCTTCAGGGGTACAAGGCATGTTAGCGCCTTCTCCAACTGCCATTACACTATTAGCAACAAGAGCTGCAGCCTCTTCACCATTGAGTTCATTCTGAGTAGCGCATGGGAGAGCCACATCCACATCAACTGACCAAAGACCATTCATTGAAGGCTCAGGCTTAGATTCATGATATTCAACACCATCAAAGTTGTCAGCATATTCCTTAATTCGACCGCGACGTTCATTCTTGAGATTCATTACCCAAGCAAGTTTCTCACGAGTAATTCCAGATGGATCGTAAATAAAACCACTAGAGTCTGATAAAGTAACAGGAATCCCTCCTAGATCTAAGACTTTCTCTGTAGCAAACTGAGCAACATTTCCACTACCTGAAATTGATACTCGCTTTCCTTCCATCGATTCTCCCTTTGTTGCCAACATTTCGCGAACGAAATAAACGCAACCATAACCAGTTGCTTCAGGACGAATTAGAGAGCCACCGTATGGTAAACCCTTACCAGTAAGAACTCCAGACCATTCATTGGCCATCTTTTTGTACATTCCAAACATATAACCAATCTCACGCCCACCTACGCCAATATCACCTGCAGGAACATCCGTATCAGGACCGATATGACGCCATAATTCACCAATAAATGCTTGACAGAAGCGCATTACTTCATTATCAGACTTGCCTTTTGGATTAAAGTCAGATCCTCCTTTTCCTCCGCCCATCGGAAGTCCAGTCAGACTATTCTTGAAAATTTGCTCGAATCCTAAAAATTTGAGAATAGATGCGTTGACAGATGGATGAAATCTGAATCCACCTTTATATGGCCCAATAGCACCGTTAAACTGAACTCTAAATCCACGATTAACTTGCATCTTTCCATCATCATCTACCCATGGAACTCTAAATTGGATTATTCGCTCCGGTTCTACAACTCGATTGTAAATATTAGCTTCAAGAAATTCTGGTCGCTCTTCAACAATTGGAGTTAAGCTCTCAAGAACCTCTAAAACAGCCTGATGAAATTCAGGCTGACCGGGATCTCTTCTCTTCACATTTTCATAAACTTCTTTCAGGTGACTATGCATTTTTTCATCTCTCCGAGGTACTAACCGCAAGGGATATTCTAATCGAAATCAATTAAGCACTTGAAAGGTTGTATGATTTTTTTAAGTCTATGAATAGATAATACGTTCAGCAATATTTGACACTGCATCTTCGTATCCCTTAAGAGTAATCACAGACATAGCATTCTGGCTAACTTGTCTTTTCCGTAGTGCATCTGCAACAGGAGTATGTTCACGGAACCATCTTGTTCGTCCATCTTTACCTATTATTCTAACATCTACCGCAGCCATACGAGGTTCAGAGAGTAGCAATTTGATAGATGGAACATCAATACAAACATATCCTGGATCTAGACCTGAACGTCTAGCAATCTCATCTTCAACTTGAATCCTGTCCTCTGAATTTGTCGCTAAATGAACCAAACGCTCTATCTGAACAGGAGTCAATTCATCCATTCTCCTTGTCAAACAATTCTTCAGTAAGCGGCGATATTTCAAACGCTTAATCATATCTTTAGCAAATGGACCTGCTGAATCCAATGCATGCCAAACTTCTGCATCAACCATGCGTTGCATCAGAACAGCATCAGGGAGATTTTCTTCAGACCTTTCTACAGCTCTGGAAAGCATTACTTCTGTAATCCTAGTAACTTTATGAAAATATACTGCACTGTACATTAGAGCCCTAGCAGTCATCATCCCTTCCAACGCTGATAGACCACCTTCTGAAACTGCTATATCTCCAGAATGTCTTTCCATGCAATGAATCAAGCGATGATGATCAATTATCCCGTGCCTCACGCCAGTAAAATGTGCATCTCTCAAAAGATAGTCCATTTGATCACAGTCAACTGGACCATGAACCAAGTGACCCATAGTATGATCTTGGGAGTGAAAGGCTTCTGCGCCTTCGCCCCAATGAAACAAATTTCTTTCTTTACCTCCTGCATCAGGACCATGGATCAATGATGAAACTTCTTTAGGATCTATCCCATAAGATTCCAAAATCTCGGGAACCGTTCTACGTTCTGGAAAAAGAGATCTCTCCTCATCAGAAAGTATCTCGTAATCTCCCGTGATAATTCCTTCAGTGATATGCATATGATCTGCTCCTCCTCTCTCATGAAGGATATGTTCCAAGGTATGAGAATACGGACCATGGCCAACATCGTGTAACATTGCAGCCACCTCTACAATCGTAGATTCTTCTTTGGAAAGAGAAAGGCTGTCCGCCATTCGTCCAGCTAAATGTGAAACCCCAAGAGAATGTTCAAAACGAGTATGATGAGCACCAGGAAAAACCAAATGAGCAAGACCTAATTGTTTGATATGACTCAGTTTATTGAACTCAGGAGTTGAAAGTAAATCTTCTCTAACACCATCAATCGAAAATGACCCATGTATAGTGTCCTTGATGACTCTCATTGATACTTGCCCGTGCAAACACAGAAATGAACCCTACTATCCTCTTGTTGATTCTAACCCTGTTGACTCCATCCTTGTTGGGAGTATGTATTTGGATCAGTCTGCTGCTGAATTTGCTGTCCTTGAGATTGTTGATGAGCCCACCACTCTGCTTGCTGAGCAACTCTCATCTCTTCTTCGAGACGATAGCGCTTATCTCCAATACGATCGAATAACAAAGCAGTTTGTCCAGCATCAATCTTGCCTTTTTCAGACATTGTCTCAACCTCTTTCTCAACTTCAAGAATTCCCTCATATCCTTCAGCATTATCTACTGAGTTCCTTAGCCGTTCAAAATTACTTCTTCTACCAGTAGATGATCTCCAAACCAATATTGACATCAATGCTCCAATTGATATTATGACTAAAATACCAATTGAGACTCCTGTTTGAACGGCAGGATCTAATGTAGAAATCTGTTGTAACTGATCAGGAATATTATCTCCATTTTCATCTAATGGTACATCATTAGCATCAAATGGATCGGTTCCAACATTAATTTCATCAAATGTAGTAAAACCATCATTATCATCATCTGGATCAACCATATCGGCCCATCCATCTCCATCAAAATCGGGACACCCTTTTGTAAA
>PAOK01000045.1 GCA_002708015.1 Methanobacteriota archaeon | reverse complement strand
AAGGGTGCTGAAGATCGTGCAGGTCCTAGGATGTGTGAAGCATTTGAACATCTATTTTCAATTATTGAGCTATCTTTAGTTCCTTGGGATGATGTTCATTGGCTCTTACCCCAAGGAAGAATGGGTGATTCATGGATTCCAGAAAAAATGAAAATTCATGGGAAATGGACTAATATCTGCGATACACCCGATCTAACCTCTGCTGAAGATACAATCAATATTGTAAATTCAATGATTGAACAAAATGTAGAGATAATTCTCTATGCTGGAGGAGATGGAACTACTAGAGATATTATTGGTGCATTGGAAGATATTGATTCTGCTTCAACACCTATTCTTGGAATTCCGGCAGGAGTGAAAATGCATAGTGGTAGTTTTGGTGCTTCACCAAGATCTGCAGCAGAAGCTTTTGCTGCTTGGTTTTCAGGTGATTTATTAATTGCCCAAACAGAAGTAATGGATCTTGATGAAACACTGTATAGAAAGGGCGAATGGGTTGTCAAAATGTATGCAGAAGCAATGAGTCCTGGAAGTCCTAGATGGATGCAGGGTTCTAAACAACGAATTGAGAGAGTTTCTGAAATAGAAATTTTGGAAAGTCTAGGAGATCATCTTCGTGAAACAATAGAAGAGGACTCTGAATTGTTAGTTATATGGGGAAGTGGTGGGACATTACGAACATTGGGTGAATCTATAGGATTTACAATTACAGTTTTAGGTATCGATGTTACACTAGGTAACGAAAATATTGGAACTGATCTAGATGAAAATCAGCTAATTGAAGTAATCAATAATCATAAATCTCAATTCGGAGAAAATGCAAAAATATTGACTCTACTCTCACCCATGGGGGGACAAGGATTTCTTATCGGGAGAGGAAATTTGCAATTATCGCCAACAGTTATTCGTTTAATTGGAATTGACAATATTTTAGCTATAGTCACACCTGCAAAATTAGCTACGTTGAATACTCTGAGAATAGATACCAGTGACATGGATTTAGATAGACAATTTCAAGAAAAAAAATACATGAAAGCGTTACAAGGATACAGAACTACTAGATTAATTCGAATTTCAGCAGAGTGATTCTCGCGACAATGTTCAACATCTCATACTCTCTGTGAGGCCCATGGACATGCGCCGAACGTCGCTCACCCTTGTNCTGNTGATGGTCTTTNCAACCACATTATCGATGATAGAAACTACTGATTTTTCACCATTAGTTGATGAAAATTCTGACACTTCTGCTAGGAATGGTGCGACTGCATGGCTTCAAGATAGAGCGGATACNTTGGGCAATGCAGGTTCTCATTCCAGTATTGAACAAGCACCTGATGGNACTTTGTGGGTTGCCCATACCAAAGATGGAGATNTATGGGTTACTAACGACGCTGCAGGGTATTGGAACAGTGANCAAATCTATTCTTTCGGTTCAACTGGTAGATTAGCAAATCTACAAATTGATTCCTCTGGAAACCCTAGAATTGCCCATTTTGATGCATCNGAACATATTATTCGAGTTTCGAGATATGATGGATCATCATGGTCNACTTCGACNGTCGCCCCTGGTGAAGATACTGGAAATGAAGGACCATATGATAACAATGAAGGCCGCATAGGATTCCAAATCGATGCTAATGGAGGTGAACACTTCACCTATTTGACTGGGGGAGACGATTTAGCATATTCTTCATTTGTCAATAATCAATGGACTACAGAAATAATAGATGANGGTGATGGAGAAGCAGAAGAATATTCAGGAAATTCAAAAATTGGTCGTTGGAGTGATNTACTAATCGATANTTCAGGCACATTGAACGTAGTATACAGTGGATACCAAGTTCAAGCCTCATACAGTCCAATTGATGGAAGNATAGAGAGTGCATGGTATACTGAATTTATTCGTCATGGTACTCTTGCACCNGGAGGATGGACAATTTCAACAGTNGTATCTAATGCCACAGGNGATAATTCTGAATATTATTGGTTAGATGGTGCATTTGACTCATNAGGAANCTTACATATTGCTTACCAAAATAATTCTGCAGGNAGTGGATGGTTCTCNCCNACTACTCAAAGTGTTTGGATGGCAACTCNANNTAGNGGATTCTGGNATACTGAAAGAATTCATGATGGNAATTCTGATGGCGATTATATTCGTCTATTATTTGACTCAAANGATAACAAGAAAATTGCATGGTACAATAATGGNGATGATGATGCTATCCTNATGCGTGANAATGGAAATGGATNCGAAATGATTACNATTGCTGAATCAGGAAGTGTAGGNAGNTATATCGACATGCTATTAGATTCCAATGATGAAGAAATATTTGCATTCTATGATAATACNGAACAAGATCTGATTGTTGCTGTTCCCGGACAAGATGAAGATTCAGATGGTGTTGTAGATAGTATAGACAAATGTCTAGGTTCATCTCCTACCAAACGTATTGATGACCANGGATGTGAATGGACTCAGGGTGAATTANCTACTCAAACNGATGATTTCGCTTANNTNGAATCGGCNACNACATCAGATGGNANTCATCAAATGGTGATGTTTGAAGGNTATGAAAAAGGTACTACTAGGTGTGATTTAGAACCTGGAACAAATAATAATGATTCTAATGATTGTAACCTNATTCACTTTTCTTTTGATGGTACTTCAAGCCAAAGAACAACNATTGATNANCAAGCAGAAAGTGGNAGATATGCAGATATTGTGACTCTTGAGGATGATTCATTGGCTGTCTCATANATGCAAATTCTTGAACGAAATAACTTCAATTCAGTTACATCTTCTGCTGCTAAGGTAGCAATCAAATCTAGTGNAAGTTCAACTTGGACAACAACCACTTTAGANACTGGNAATAGCACTGGTTGGTACACAGATATTTCANCTTCTGAAAATGGAACTATTGGAATGGTTTGGGTTAATCAAGAGACNTCNAGTGTTCGNTTTGCAATGCATGATGGTTCTNAATGGAGTAANCCAGAAACNGTTGCTNTAAATTCTACATTCCCACGNATTGGATTTGTNGGAGATNANCCAATTATCTTCTATCGAGATGTNGATTCTCGTTCTGTTGANNTNGCNACAATGAATGGAAGTAATTGGGATTCAACNACAATTATCAATCAATATACNGGATTNTATCGNCCAGATATTGCAACGGGTTCTGATGGAACNTTNTGGTATGTCGTTCANAGAGGCACNGATGGNAGTGGAGANTCTGATTGTAATTCAATTCACGAATGTACNGTTTTGCTAATTAANTACGACGAGAATGGNCTAGGATCNATCACCGATCTNGGTCTCTCGNATATTACNACTGGAGTATATCCNTCAGTAACNGTTGATGATGCAAATCGACCTCATGTTGCTTGGTATAATCCAGATGATGCAGGTGTTATTGTTGCTGCTCAAACACCTACGGGATGGGAGCAAACATCAATCAGTCATGAGAGAAATGCTGGAAATTATGTTGAAATTGTTACAGATAATACTGGTTGGGAAACAGTATTTTCATTTGATAGAGAAGCGAATGGAACTGTAGTGCATCTCACAAGAGAACCTACTGAACAAGATCATGATCTTGTAGCAGACGAATATGATAATTGTCCAGATACTCCATTCGGAGAAACTGCAGATATTTACGGATGTTCAGAATCTCAAAGAGATGGCGATAATGATGGTGTCTTAGATATCAGTGACCAATGCCCCTACACAAATTCAAACGAAGCATCGGATGTAGATTCCAATGGTTGTGGAGCAAGTCAAAGAGACTCAGATAATGACGGGGTTGTAGATGCAATTGATCAATGTCCTGGTACTCCGTCTAACACTGTTGTAGACAACCAAGGATGTGATGAATCAAAGAGAGATTCAGATGAAGATGGAGTAAACGATCTAAGTGACTTATGCCCCAATACTCCATATTATGATATTGATAAAGTTGATTCGGATGGATGTGCACCTGCTGAGAAAGATACTGATGGGGATGGTGCATTCGATGATTTCGATCGCTTCCCAGAAGATCCTACTCAAATGTATGATTCTGATAATGATGGATTTGGAGATAATGAATCAGGAAATAATGCAGATGATTGCCCATTCGAATTCGGGACATCTACTGGAGATAAATTAGGTTGTCCAGATATGGATGGAGATGGAATTGTAGATGATTTAGACGAGGATAAAGATGGGGATGGAACTTCAAATGATGATGACGTCTTCCCAGATGATAATTCTGAATGGGCTGATACCGATCTTGATGGATTTGGAAATAATATAGATCCAGATGACGATGATGATGGGAAAGCAGATCAAGAAGAGATTGACTGCGGAAGTGACCCTCTAGATTCTGATTCCTTACCCCCAGATGAAGATGGAGATGGAATCTGCGATATTCTAGATACAAATGAAGAAGATGCAAATCAAGGTAACTCACAATCCACAGAAGAAACTAGCGGAGGATTTCCTGTTGTGGCTATTGCAGGGATTGTTGCTGTAATTCTTGTTTTAGGCGGTATTGGTGCTTTCGTGTTCACACGAGGAAGTTCAGAGACAGTGACTGGAGCCTCTATGGCTGCAGCTGAATCTGCTGTATCAACATCTCAACAAGGAGAAATGATTCCTACAGACCGTATATGCACAAAATGTGGAGCACCTGGAATTGTTTTCATTCCAGCATATCAGAGACATTTCTGCAGAGCATGTTCACAATATGAATAATCAGACTTCTCTACCAAGGGCAGCTTTGATTAATCCGTGGAAAGGAGGGCTTGGTCGATTTGGTCTACTCTTGAATTCAGGATGGTATTGGGTTGCAAAGAAATAAGGATGGTTGGACATTTCAATGATTTCCATCCTCTCTCCCTCGGTATCTCTACCTACAAATCGTAAACCTGCGGCTTCTAAATCCTCTACCATATCCGGATTTACCTCATATCGATGTCGATGACGTTCATGAATTTCCATTACTCCATTGTACAAACGATATGCAGCACAATCTGTAGTTTGTAAATTCGTTTGACGACTACCTAAGCGCATAGTACCACCCATGTGAGTTCTGCTCCCTTCAGGCATGAAAATTACAGTAGGATGTGGAGTATCTTCATCAAACTCAGTACTATTGGCCCCAGCTAATCCAAGAACATTTCTTGCAAACTCAATTGTGGCAATTTGTAATCCTAAACACACACCAAGATATGGGATATTATTCTCTCTTGCAAATTGTGCTGCAAGAATTTTTCCTTCAATTCCACGATCCCCAAATCCTCCTGGAACAAGTATACCATTAGCACTCTTAACTAAGTCCCATGATATTGAATAGGTATCCTGACCTTGATTTGATGGTTCTAAGTCTGATGCTTCTACCCAATCGATATGCAAATTTACTCCTTCGGCAAGAGCGGAATGATTCAATGCTTTAATTACACTAAGATATGAATCAGAAAGTCCTGTATATTTTCCAACCATTGCAATATGTACATCTCCACTTAACTCATCCATCCTTTGAGCAAGGTCAGCCCATTCTTCAAGCAGAGGACGTTCTGTTGTGACGTCTAGATTTAGGCGTTTACAAATCCCTATTGTAGCACCTTGCTCTTCTAGCATCATAGGTACACGGTAAATGTTCGAAACATCATGCGCACTGAAGACCGAAGATTCAGAAACATGACAAAACAGCGATAGTTTCGTTTTCACTTCAGGCAAGATAGGTTCTGAAGATCTACATACTAAGAAATCTGGCTGAATTCCAGATGCCATTAGACCCTTAACTGAATGTTGTGTAGGTTTTGTCTTTTGTTCACCTACTACACCGATTACTGGAACAAGACTAACGTGTAAGAAGCAAATATTTTCTCGACCTACACGAAATTGAAATTGACGAAGTGCTTCAACGAATGGGGCTGACTCAATGTCCCCTACTGTTCCACCTAATTCAATAACACAAATATCTGGAGTATCGTCACTTCCATCTGATGGTGTGTGTGCTATTCGTTCAATTCTATCTTGAATTTCATTTGTGATATGAGGAACTACCTGAACGGTTTTCCCCAAATAATCTCCTTTTCTTTCTCTCTCAATAACAGAAGAGTAAACCTTACCTGTAGTCAAATTGTTATCTCGATTTAGTGTAATATCTAGAAATCGTTCATAATTTCCTAAATCAAGATCTACCTCGCCACCATCATCCAAAACAAAAACTTCACCGTGTTCAAAGGGACTCATTGTTCCAGCATCAGAATTCAAGTAAGGATCTATCTTGATAGCAGTCACACGATATCCTAAAGATTTCATCAAAACTCCAATGCTACTTGCAGTGACTCCTTTGCCAATTCCACTAAGAACGCCACCCGAGACTACGATGTACTTCATGCAATCAACGGGGTTTTCAGCCATCCGCGTTGGCCTATGAACGTTGTCAGAATATTGANTNAAAAATCCTCTNAGATTAGTATGAATCATCAAGTATCTAGTCCGATGTCTATNGCCATGGACCGACCAAGTGGACGAGTCCTAGTCACCGGAGCATTAGGCCAAATNGGAACCGAATTGGTAGAAGCATTNCANCAAAAACATGGNCATGAGGCAGTGATAGCNACAGATATTCGAAAAGCAGANGGGTGTCNAATTCTTGATGTAATGGATAAAAAAGAAATTCATAAATTNGTAATNNAANAAGNAATCACTGAAATCTATCATTTAGCAGCATTANTNTCTGCNACTGGAGAAAAAAANCCAGAATTATGTTGGNANATNAATGTAATTGGATTAGAAAATGTGATTGNNGCAGCGAAAAAAAATAATGCAAGATTATTTTCNCCATCATCNATTGCTGTTTTNGGTCCNGATTGTCCAAATATTGCTCCTCAAANAACNCCNCTAAATCCNTCTACAGTTTATGGAANAACAAAGGTNGTTGGNGANCAATTAGCAATGACTTCNGGGATTGATATGAGAGGGATTCGATATCCNGGTCTAATTTCNTACAAAGCNCCTGCTGGTGGAGGAACNACAGACTATGCAGTAGAAATTTTTCATCATGCTCTAAAAAGTGGACATTACGAGTGTTTTGTTCGTGAAGATACAAAATTACCAATGATGTATATGGATGATGCAATTCGAGCNACAATAGAATTGATGGATTACCCCTTAGAGCGATTAAGTGAATCAAGAGGAGGATACAATATATCTGGATGCTCGTTTACAGTTGGAGAATTAGTAAATAGCATTCAACGGCATTTACCTGATTTTACTTGTACATACAATCCAGATATTAGACAAACCTTTGCAGATTCTTGGCCTGATGAAATTGAAGATGACATAGCTAAGAAAGAATGGGGATGGATTCCAAAATTTGATCTAGATAGAATAGTAGATGAAATGATTACTAATCTACGAAATTAATCGTCATCTTGATTCAATTCTGATTGCCAATCTGGAGTTTGAGGATCTTGTTTTGCCCATAATATATCGCCAATACGAAGAACAGAAATCGCGGATTCAGTAGCTCCAATTAGAGCTTGACGAGTGGTTCGAGCAGGTTCTAATATCCCTCTTTCATACATGTCATAGATACTTCGATCTGTTACATCAAGGCCTAGCCAATCATTTTCATTTGATGCTTGTGCGGCAGTGATCTCAAGAATTCTATCTAACCCATCTAATCCAGCATTTTCAGATAATGCACGAGGGATACATTCCATTGCTGCTGCATATGCCTCAATCGCTAATTGTTCACGACCAGGAACAGTAGTCGAAAATGATCTCAATCTTCGAGCAAGAGCGATTTGAATTGCTCCTCCTCCTGGAAGTATCGACGGATCTTGTACAAGTCCACAAGCCACCCCAATTGCATCATCAAATGCTCTCTTTGTTTCTTCCAGAATAGATTGAGTAGAACCTCTAATTATCACAGTTTGACCTGAACCTATAGAACCATGAATTCGTACATGATCAACTGACTCCCAACTTTCTTCTTTTACCGATTCAAAATCTCCCAAAGAATCAGAATCTATTCCTCTAGTATCTCGAATAATACTAGCTCCGCAAGCTCTTGCAATTAATTCTAAATCATCTCTTTCAACTCTTCGATAAGTTACTATTCCCGCCTTACGAAGCATAGGAATTGCATCATCATTGACTCCATCTCGAACAATTAACAAATTAGTTCCTGCATCTGCTATTGCTTGTACTCGGTCTTGTAATTCCTTTTTCTGACGTTCAATAAATCGTGCTAACATTCCAGGTTCTGTTATACGAATAGAAGCATCTAACGACAGTTCTTTGGGATCCAATCCTCCATCTAAAATTAATACCTTTCCTGCTGACAATTTATTAGGTGTCTGAGGATCAAGACGCGTTTTTCGCATTATTATTCCATCAATTCTTTCTGAATCAGAAACTCGTCCTCCTCGAATAGTTATTCTCTTGATATCATTAGGATCAATCGATTCACGATTCGAACGTTTGAATGCTATTTTTGCAGCGTCAACTGCTAATTCAGAGAGACTAGTTCGTGTATCTTCGCTTATTTTCCCTGACAAACTCGTTTCTACCACCCGAATAAGATCATCGTCATCTGAAGTTCTAGAAATGGATTCAATTTCAGATAATGCATAGTCTAATGACATCCTATATCCTTTTGTTAGGACAGATGGATGGATTCCTCGATCAATCCAATCTAACGCATTCAACAACAATTCTGCGGTCAATACAATAGCACTGGTAGTTCCATCGTGTGCTTCTGTATCCTGAGTAGTAGATGTGTCTATCAACATCCTTGCAGTAGGATGTTCGACCTTTGCAGCCTCCAAAACAGTAACTCCATCGTTGGTTACTTGTATATCACCGACATCAGAAATCAACATTTTATCTAAGCCAAGTGGGCCTAATGTAGACCTAACCGCATTAGCTAGTGCAAGGGCTGCTTTGACATTATTACGAAATGCAGTATTTCCTTGCTCACGCTCAGTATCCTGAAGGATTCTCTCGTGCTCCCTACTAGCCATGGACAGACAAGCGACCGGGATGTTCCACTTGAACCCAATGTGCTAACTTGATTTGAGAAATCTAAGGTTTTACGAATATTGATATATGGTAGGTACTATCGCACATTACAACCCGAGGTTGTATAGTGGTGATTTTATGAGCGAAGAATGGGAAGATGGTTTGATTGATCAACTACTTTCTATGTTCAATCAACTAGGAATGGAAATGACAAGGGACCAATTAATGGGTCTAATCAATCAAATTCGCGGTCAATTCGAAGGAATGGGAATTGATATGGAAAAATTAGAATCAGGAGATATAGCGATTGACGCTCAAGCAAACATGGATGCTCTAGCAAAGGCGATTGGTTCTATGATGAGTAACGGAGGAGAAATAGGAGATCTTTTGGGAACAATGGGATTCAAGGTTGATGTTCAACCGAAAACAGTAACTGTTGAAACTCCTACTCAAAATGAAAATAATGATTCAAATTCGGAATCTGGAGAAGAGTTGGAGGCAGATGTTCACATTTGGAACTCAACAATGCACATTACAATTGATCTAACTCACGACAATGTAGAAAATGATAATCTAGATTTGACTCTTACTGATGGCGGCACAATCTTACAAATTATCAAAGGAAATCAATTACGACCTTTTAGAAAATTAGATCTTGAAAGAGTCGCAAAAGAAGTGATTTCATGGGATTTGAATAATGGGATTTTAGATATCGAATTAAGCATTGATGGAAATGATGGGAATATCAAAATTGAATAATGGAGGAATAGAAAATGAGTGGACCTGTAATTGGAATAGACTTAGGAACGACAAACAGCTGTGTAGCCACCTTAGAAGGTGGACAACCAGTAGTGATNGCAAATTCTGAGGGGGCAAGAACTACNCCGAGTGTAGTTGCTTTTACCAAAGAAAATGAAAGATTAGTGGGCGTTACTGCAAAAAGACAAGCGGTAACAAATTCAGAAAAAACCATATTNTCAGTAAAAAGAGAAATGGGCACTGATTGGTCTCAAAAAATTGATGATGAAACCTATACTCCTCAAGAGATATCTGCATTTATTTTACAGAAATTGAAAGCAGATGCTGAAGATTATCTTGGAAAAGAAGTCAAACAAGCAGTAATTACTTGTCCGGCTTACTTCAGTGACGCACAACGAAAAGCAACTAAAGATGCTGGTAGAATTGCGGGACTAGACGTTCTAAGAATCATCAATGAACCTACAGCTGCTGCTCTTGCATATGGTGTAGATAAAGATGATGATCAAACTATACTCGTATACGATCTAGGTGGAGGAACATTTGATGTTTCAGTCCTAGAAATTTACCAGGTCGATGACCAACCACAAATCGAAGTCAAAGCAACATCTGGAGATAATCGTCTAGGTGGAGATGACTTTGATCANAAAATCGTAGACTATCTTGTTTCTGAATTTAAGAAGAATACTGGAATAGATTTGGAAAAGGACTTGCAAGCAATGAGTAGGATTCGAGAAGCATCTGAAAAAGCAAAGATTGAGTTGTCTCAAACGCAATCTGCTAATGTCAATCTACCATTTATCACAATGAGAGATGGGCAACCAGAACATCTGGATATTTCGATTACTCGCGCCAAATTCGAAGATTTAGTTTCAGATCTAATTAAACGAACAATGAAGCCAACAAGACAAGCAATGAAGGATGCTGGATTGAATAAAGGAGAAGTTGACAAGGTAATTTTAGTTGGTGGATCCACAAGAATCCCTGCAGTCCAAACTGCCATTGAAAGCGAAGTAGGTAAAGCCCCATTCAAAGGAATCAATCCTGATGAAGCAGTGGCAGTGGGTGCTGCCCTTCAAGCAGGAATTATCGTTGGGGATGAAGGGGTAACCGACGTTCTACTTCTTGATGTAACTCCTCTAACTCTTGGAATCGAAACCTTAGGCGGCGTAACAACCACCATGATAGAGCGGAATACAACTATCCCGAGCAAACGCTCCGAAGTTTTTAGCACAGCAGCAGATAATCAACCGGCAGTAGAAATACACGTTCTTCAAGGTGAAAGAGAGTTTGCTAAAGACAATATCACTCTCGGTATGTTTCATCTTACAGGTATTCCAGCTGCAAGAAGAGGTATTCCTCAAATTGAAGTTACCTTTGATATTGATGCAAATGGAATTGTAAATGTAAGTGCAAAAGATCTAGGAACAGGAAAAGAACAGTCAATTAAGATTGANAGTCAAACGAGCCTTAGTGAAGAAGAAATCCAAAAGAAAATCTCAGAGGCTGAAGAATTCGCTGAAGACGACAAACGACGNAAAGCTAGAGTTGAGTTACGTAATCAAGCAGACAGTATTGTTTACCAAACTCGAAGAACCATTGAAGAATCAGAGGATAAATTATCCGAAGAAGATTCTGCTCCAGTACTAGCTAAAGTCGATGAGTTAGAAGCATTAATTCGTACTGATGATGCACCAATTCCTGATGAAGATCTAGATGATGCAGCAATTCAATCTAAAGTAAAGGAATTGGAAGAAGCAATGCATTCAATTTCTGCTAAATTGTATGAAGCAGCAGCAGCAGCCATGGAAACTGAATCTCAAGAAAGTGAATCTCAAGAAGATGATGTTGTCGATGCAAATTTCGAAGTCGTTGAAGATGAAGATTGATNCGAATTATTCTNAATTATAATTAATCATNAATTTCCATTTTTTTTAATGGAGATGATTAAGTAATTAATTTCAAACCNAANTTCGATTACTATGTTTAANATCGAATCTATGCCTGCAAAAATTTGTTTGGGATTTTCAGCGNTGATGTTTTTACTCTATTCTGTTAGTTTCATGTTCTTTGGAGAATGTTACGTAACCGGTGGAGAAGTATGTTTTGCTCCTCTAGACAATGGAATAACAGTCGATACTGACCCAGCATTCGGAATGGGAGGGCCTGAGACAGCTTTCAATGGAGTTCTATTCTTTGGAATTTTCATTTCTACAATGCTGATTCTGTTTGAAGGTGCAAGAGGAAAATGGATAATCATGTTACCATCTTCATTGGGTTTGATTTCAATGACCTTTGGTGTTTGGAATTACTGGAATGATGAAAGTATGGCTGGTCCTCTACCAAAATATATGTCCATAATCGTTACACTGATTTACATTGGAGGATATGTATCATTACGAAGTGAGGGGGTTAACGAAGGATTATCTGATTTCAAACCAGGTTTGAAAGTCAAGGACAAGATTGCTATGATTTCTCTGATTTTACTGGTATTAGCTGGCCTATTTTACTCCATTCGAATGATCTTCACACCTAATGATGTCATTGCTGAAGGATTTCCCGCAAATTATGAAGGTAGTCTAAGTACAGCAGCAGGTCTAGGTACTCCTCTACCAACTCAGGTATCTGTTACAGGTTCATTGATCCTCGTGTATACTCTCTGGTCTGCATTGGTTCTAATGGATGGAGCCTCGGGTAAGTGGGCAGTTCTTCATCCATCTGCATTTGCTTTCATCACTGCAACCGCTTCGCTATATATCGCTCTCATTGCAGGTACTGCACGTAACGCTAGTGAGGCTAATCAGATGGATGCTCTGACTGGGGCTGTAGTGATGCTACTGGTCCTAATCAGTTATTTCCGTCTAAAAGGAGAAGGCATGGAAGATGGAATGACCTTCATGGGAAAACCAGTAGAAGATGAGAGTAGGTTTACCAATTCATTACTACTGTTTGCATTAATCATTGGTGCATTATTCACAATAAATGTAGTACTTCTTGGTTCTTAAGATAAATCAATCATGAAAAGATGGGTTAACGAATTTTTAATCTGATAAACAAGTGTTTATTGTAAATTTAGTAGAGGATATAACATGCGCAGTGTTACTGAGATCATTTCTACCCACACTGTTCGAGAGGGAGGTGGATTCAAAGTTCGTCGCCCTTCTAGGATGAACAGAGTATTGAGTCCATTCTTACTAATTGATGAAATGGGCCCAGTTGATTATGGTCCNGGGGAAGCAGTTGGNGCCCCGTGGCACCCTCATCGTGGATTCGAAACGGTAACCTATCTTCTGAATGGAAGAATGAGACACGAAGATAGTGCAGGTAACTCTGGAGAGTTAAACCCCGGAGATGTTCAATGGATGACTGCTGGTCGAGGAATTATTCACTCAGAAGAGCCACATGAAGAATTTAAGAAAACAGGAGGAGAAATGCATGGTTTTCAAATTTGGGTTAATTTACCAGCCAAGAATAAAATGATGGCACCNAGGTATCAAGAAATTTCAGCTCAAGAATCTCCTACCATTGAAAAAAACGGTGTATGGGCACGTGTTATCGCAGGAGAATGTATGGGAATCTCATCGTCTATTGATACAGTAATCCCAATAACACTGATTCATGTTAAGATGCAGAAAGGGACTCAACTGATTCAACATTTAGATCCATATTTGAATTCAATGATCTATGTATTTGCTGGTAATGTAAGTATTCCTAGAGAAACTAGTGTCAAAACTCAACCTCAAGTTTTTGGATTGGGAGTCAAACAATCGATCAATGATGGTGAATTAGGACTGTTTTCAGAAGGAGAAAAAATAGTCATCAACTCAAATATGTCATCAGAATTTTTAATTCTAGCCGGACCTGAATTAAATGAACCAATCGCAAGGTATGGTCCATTTGTTATGAATACTAGAGAAGAAATTCAACAAGCATTTTTTGATTATCAAAATGGTACTCTTGGCAATTAATCTAAAAAATCCGAAGGAATCACTTATTTTTGAATGAAAAAATACCTTCTAACTTTTCGAAAAAGACTCTCTCTACAAATGAGATTTTTTTGATTATTTCGTGATTAGAGGGTTCTTTTTCCTTCCAAAGGGGAACCATTGAGCTCCAAACTCCTTCCCCTTTAATTCTAGAATAAAGTGCAGCAACCACATGAATAGCTATCAGAAGGTAACTAAGATCTGCAGAAAAACCATGTAATCCAACTACGACATCAATCAATGATCCATCTTTGATTTCTTGGGTAAACAATCCTGCAATCATCAAACCGGTAAGTGGAAGGAGAATTAAGCATAAATACATAGAAGTATGAATCGTTTTTGCAAGGAATTTATGCATTATAGGAACTGGTTCGTTTGCTCCAAGAAATGTTTCAAATCTACTCATATAGAAATATCGAATTAATACTATCAAAAGGAATACACTTGCAAAGATTACTTCAAAAATTAGTAATCCTGTGTCCTCAAGTTGAGATAAATCATCTATCTGTTTGAGGATTCCGTATACATATAGAATGATAAATCCCCAATGAATAATCTTTGCAAGATTAGTATGAGATTTCTCCATTGTAAACCACTAGATAGTATTTGATTATCAAGAATTTGTGATTAATGTGTGAAGTGTTCTAACATGAATTCCAGTTGCTCCATGGCCCACCATAGCATTGGTATCTGCTCCCCAAGCAGTTCCAGCAATGTCCAAATGAGCCCAAGGGATCTGTTCTCCGTCTTCTTCGAAATTCCGATTTGGGACGAATTGCTTGAGGAATGCTGCTGCAGTATTTGCACCTCCCCATCGACTCTTGCCAAGATTTCTTACATCTGCAATCTTAGAACCAGTCATTTCTTTCTCAAATGCAGGCAATAATGGCATTTTCCAAGCAATTTCATCTTCAACATTTCCAGCCTGATGTACTTTCTCTAATAATTCTGAATCATTAGACCAAAGTCCAGTTGCTTCATGTCCAAGAGAGACAACAACTGCCCCAGTCAATGTGGCTAAATCAATGATGTATGAAGGGTCAAATTCACCAGACTTCCATAATCCATCTGCCAAAACATTTCGTCCTTCAGCATCTGTATTCAGTACTTCAATAGTCTTTCCAGAATAAGTAGGAATGACATCTCCTGGACGATATGCTTCAGCACTAGGCATATTTTCAGCTAAACAAGCTATTCCACGAACTCTTCCTTTATGTCCAGTTGCATACAATGCATGCATTAATCCAAAGACTGTGGCTGCTCCATGCATATCATACTTCATTTCATCCATTGATGCACCAGGCTTCAAAGAAATACCTCCAGTATCAAATGTAATGCCTTTTCCAACAATGCAAGGTGACCTAGCATTTGAATTAACATTAGGATTCAATGTGAACAATACCATACATGGTTTTCTTGAGCTACCTTTCCCGACATTGATGAGACCATACATCCCTTTTTTCTGTAAATCATCCCAATCATAAACCTCAACAACCACATTTGGTTTGTCTTTTGCCCATTCTTTTGCTCTCTCAGCATAAGACATAGGATAGAGATAATTTGGTGGTTCATTTGCTAAATCTCTAGCAAGATGAACTCCTTCAACTCGACCAACAATTCGGCTTATTCCTACATCTAATTCTTTCAGATATCGGCTCGATGCTTGTATATCCAAACTCCATTCCCCTTGTTCTTCTCTTTCTTTCTTATCTTTTGATCTATATTTCACGAATGCATAATCTCTCAACATCATACCTTCAATAAACCAAAGCATAGACTCTAAATTCCAACCAGTAGTAAATCGAACTGTCAAATTTGTTCCATCTTTCTTAGACAAAGAAGACAATGTCTTGGCTCCTGCATCTCGAGCAATTTTGTTTGAACTTTTTTCTAAGTCACCCATTCCAACAAGAACAACTCTACATTTTTCACCCCAAACCGATAATTTGCTACCTGCTTTGCCATCAAATCGTGACTTAAATGCGGACTTAGTATTAATGACTGATGAGCGAGGAAGGCCATTCAATGCACTGTTTGCAGGCTTATTTTTCCCTACCCATAATGGTAAAACAAGTACATCCCCAGTCTCTTCTCTCTCACTAACCTTCCAATCCATGAGACTAGTGGTTGCAGGGTCGGCTTACAAACCATCCCTTTCGCTAACAGAATGACGACGATGTGCGGCTAGAACGAATCCAATAATTACCAATAATGCTGATGGACCAGGGAGAAGACCTTTGGATTGTGATTCAACAAAGGATACGTACGTTGAATTTACAGGTTCACTGACCCATGTAGAAGAATCAATCACTCTCTTCTGATAGTAAAGAGCAAAACCTCCATCCTTTGTCAATGTGAGATTAGAGGCATCGAAAGTAACCGTCGACGAATTTGTTGCATTCACTGCGAATTGATTATCTGATTCCCAGAGGACTTCGCCTGTGTCGTCATTTACGTATTGCAAAGATGCATTTAGAGTAGTGGCATGACCGAGATTATCTACAGAAAGGGTCAAACTCTCGCCTATAGTTACATCAAGTGATGTCACAGAAAGTCTAGCTCGCCAATACCATACATTGTCTATGAGATATCGCATCACATCCAATTCCTCTCTAAGACGCTCGTTAACATCCTCAAAAGTGAAGAGTAGAAATTGATCATCATCAGTTTCGAAAGTAAAGGTTGGGAATCCCATTACCCCATAGCCATAATCACGGCTAGTGCCACAGTTGGGGTACAACCCCTGATTTGCATTCTGAATAGGTATTTCTGAGATGTTTTCATTTACTTCTTCCCTTATTCCGTGGAAGAGTTCCCAATCAGAAGGTTGCTCTGGCCATTTACCCCATGGATAAAGAATAATCCAAACTCCTGTGTGCATTGTGACATAGAGGTCAGCATCTTGCATATACGTGTTCATGTAGTCTGCATTTGCACGTGTTTCTGGTTCACTAAATGGGCCTCCTCCTGGAGCAAAAGGATCGCTTGGTGAGCAATCATCCCAGAAGTGATCGTAGTTTCTATTTAGGTCAATTCCTGTAGGAACTACTTCGCTAACAAATGGATTTGCTGCAGTGGTCAAGTTCAGATTGTGGCGAGTGTCAGCATCATTCCCATCAGGATTGAGCATTATCAGTATATGCAGTTCTGTATTTTGTAATACGTTTACAGCTTCTTCATTCCCAGCGTTCCACTCATTGATGTACCATTTAGCAGTCAACCATGCTAGAGCAGTACCAAGATATTCATTTCCATGATGGCCTCCATCGATGTAAATCATCTCTTTAGCATCACCGTTGAATTTTGTTTCCATAGTCCAATCGGATAAAACTACCATCCACAATTCTCTACCAAGGTAAGATTGTCCAATACTTGACAACTCCACAATTTCTGGATTTTCGTTGGCCCAATCGCTAACTTCCTGTGTTAGAGCAGCATAACTCATGAAGATATGGTTGTCCACCGGTTCACCTGGCCAATTCTGTTCTCCACTTACTATAGCAGGAGCCACGATTAACACTGCAAGCAGGACCGCTAGGCTACGCATCACACTGAAGGTGTGGTGATGTGGATTTGAGATTATTGTTCAAACAATGGGGTTGTAATGAAGAAATATGTATCTTGAAAATACTAGTTTGATTCTAATAGACATGTAAGAATTAGAGGCAAAACAATTGTTGCATCCGATTCGATTACGAATCTAGGTGTATCAATTCCAATCTTACCCCATGATATTTTTTCATTCGGTGGAGCCCCAGAATATCCTCCATATGATGTCGAAGATTCTGATATTTGACCATACCAAGACCAAAGTGAAACCTGTTCTCCAAGATCCTGATTTAACATTGGCACAACGCATATCGGAAAGTCTCCTGCGATTCCGCCTCCAATCTGAAGAAAACCTACAGGGTCAGTCTGAGATTTATACCAATCTGCAAAATTAATCATGTAATGGACACCACTCCGAACCATATCAGGAGTCAAGTCTCCACGTACACAAGCAGCAGCAAACAAGTTACCAAGCGTGGAATCCTCCCAACCGGGAACTAAAATAGGAATATTCATCCTCTTTGCTGCGAGAAGCCAAGAGTTCTCAGAACGAGGGCCTAACTCAATTCTTTCCAGTAGTGCGTAAAGGTGTTCATGCGGTAGTCTAGGTCTCTCTTTCCAAATCTCAAGGATCATTGATTCAACTCGACGAATGGCTGAATCCTCCGGTATGCAAACATCTGTGACTCGGTTCATTCCTCGGAGATTAAGGTCGTGGTCATCTATAGCACTTTGACTACGCCAGTCTTGTATAGTCTCAAACTCATCTCCTGCAATTAAAAGAAATAGATCCTCCTCAAGATTAGCACCTGTACATGAGATTGAATGAACCCTCCCTGCGAGTATAGCTGGTGCAAGTGACCGCCCAATTTGTGCGGTAGACATTGCTCCAGCTAGTGCAATAACCAATTTTCCCCCCGAATCAGAAAATTCTATCAAAGACCGAGTGCAACGGGTTAACTCACCGGCATTGAAGTGCCGATAATGTGATTCCATGAAAGATCGTATGTCCATAATAACACCTAATTGTCGTCTTGAATATTATGTAAAAATCGTTTTACTGAGTCTCTTCTCATTTGTGTAACATTTGGACTGGTAGAAATTAGACTCTCATGAATGATATCAATAATTTTCTCAGGGTCATGGTCTCCACATGTGAAAGCATCGATTGCAAGCCAACCACGATCAAGATAGCAATGAGCAGATACATGACTTTCGTCTATTAAAACGACGGCGGCAAAGCCAGGAGGTGAAACCTCTCCATCAAAAACTTCCACATGAGCATGAACCTCTCTTATTCCACATCTATTCAATGCATTCTGGAGTATTTTGAGAATCCACTGGCCATCATGCCAATCATGTTCAGGTTGAAAATTTACATAATCCACAAACACATGTTTTCCATGTGACTGAAGATTTCTGACTCCAGAGGACTCATCCATAGCAATCACCTGTGAGTGCCTATATTTCATTGAATCGAACGATGTATATGGCCGCCAACCAATCGAGTTGCTATCATTGCAGCAGTAAAGGGAGTCAGTGAACCTTCGATATCAGGTACTGTCTCAACAACATCTGCTCCTAATACTCTACAATTTTTAGATTCAAAAATTGTTGCCAATGCGAATTCAAGATGCCACCAAGATAGCCCACCAGGAACTGGAGTTCCTGTAGAAGGAACTAGATAACCATCTAAGACGTCGATATCAACAGAAATCCATACTGGCCCTGATATCATAGACAATTCATTCATCAAGGAATCCCAAAATTTCTGCCCATTACTTACTGCTAAGATATCTGATGCAAGATGTGTCAGCACTCTGTTATCATTCTCTGAAAATGTTGCTTCTTCTCTTGACCATGCTCTAACACCTATCTGAATTATTTGACCCGCTCCTCTATCTAAAGAACGACGAGCTGCGCATGCATGACTCCACTTATCTCCATCTAATTCATCACGTAAATCTGCATGAGCATCAAATTGTATAATTGTCAATTGTCCTAAATCTCCTTGTAATTCAGGATGATTATTAATCGCTGAAATTTGTGCTGGAAGTAATCCATGTTCTCCTCCTAAAACAACTGGGAATACAGAATCATCAGAAAGCCATTTTGAGAGATATTCTGTAACTGAATTCAGTTGTTCATTTAGTGTGCCTGCTTCTGATGACCATGGAGCTTCGGTACGAATTACTGCTCCTGCAGGAAGATCTTCTGTAAGTCGAGGATCATACAACTCAACTTGAGCAGATGCTCTCAAACAAGATTCTGGACCTTTCGCAGTCCCTTGACCATATGATGTTGTTAACTCATANGGNACTGGTAAAATGACTATGTNTGGGNTNAAGGAATGATCTTCGCTCAGACCNAGGAAGGTNGGTGGGTCGCCCATNATTTATGCCGNNCGGTAAACACNAAAGAACATGACGAATTTATTCANNTTGTCTTTTTTCAGCATTCNNNANGTGATTCCTTATATANAGCGGCAGCCAATAAATAACATAGCGCGGGGGGATTCTAGGTGACCGGTATGACATTNAAATCACTNACNGATGCGATTAGAAATCGTGTTGATGAAGAAATGGAACAAACNGTNGCTGAAAGTATCGCTGAACATGCACTTGGTTTCTTTGGATTCTCTGATCGTATTATNGATAATGCTCTNGAACCAACTGATAGAAATCTTTTCTATCAACTTCAAGATTATGAATTNTTAACTACAGAATCNGAAGAAACTACTCTCTGGGATGGAAGAGAATGGAGAATTCATTATTGGAAATTCAAATCAAAAAGGTTAGGTGAAGTTGCTAAGAAAAAGGTCGATGAAGTAATTGACCCATATGCAGGTCTCTACGATGAGGTGCCTGTAGATATTTGGCGTGAACAAGCTGGTTTTGAACACGATGATGATGAACCATTGTTCTAATTCAATCACTCAATTCATCAATGGATTGAATACGGAGCAGAACATAGTTGGTACCATGAATAGGCGTAGCACCATGATTGTAGTGGGCATGCTACTCCTAATGATGCCATTGTCCACAATATCTGGACAGACTACTACTGATGAAAATGAATGCAATATCATTGTAGATTGGAGTAATGGGACAGGTAGCGAACATGCTTACGTAATCAATAACTGGGATTTAGTAAATGAATCTCANACAGAAGTTCATTGGTNTCATGAAAATCAATCAGGTCAGATTTTAGATAATGGAACAATTTATCCAAGTTGGAATGAGAATAATACACAAGCNCGAATAATATTGCCAACTATCATCAATCTAGGCGACTCAATTTTAATTGAGGTAAGGGCATCAGAAACTGAAATATTCTGTTCGAGAACGATCGATATTACCTATTGGAATCAACCCATTAATGACCATGAGATCACAAGAACAACGACTTGGATGCTTGAACAAACCGGAGGTGATGGTCAGGAATATGAGTTNGANTTTACAGGAAGGGGATGGCAACTTCGAAATGGAAATCAATTAGAATCAAACGAATTAGGTGCAGGAAATCTCTCGATAATTAGTGATGATGGAGAAACTCGAATTGAAACTGAGATTAATTTAGATAGAGTTTGGTTAAATGAATCTATGACTGGAATCGAATTAGAACAACAACAATTTGAGATGTTTGGAAATGGTTCCATGTTCTTCATTGTGGAGGATGAAATAGGAACTGAAACCATTGCAGAGATCAATATTTCTGATTCATATATCACTAGAACAATTGCTAATGGAGTTCCATCAGAACAAGTCCGTCTTGAAGGAACTGGAAATCTACTTTCAAACGGAACAAATGAGGACGAATCAATAGAACTGGATGGGGAAGTGTCTGTTTTCTTATACGAATTACATACTGAAAACGGAGAAGTATTGCTCTCAAACTACCTCCTAGAAGCTTATGCTGAGATGGTACTTATTGATGGAAACGATCGTTTTACTCTTGATCTAGATGAATTCATTATTCATGAAACATGGGAAAATGGCGAACAAACAGATCAATTGAGTCGAATAAAGGGCGANGGAACGTTTGACTTTGCCGAATCTGAAGATGGAGCGACAATTATCGTCAACGGAACNGTTCCAGTGTTTTGGTTAGAATCTCAAGATGGAATGACTACAGTAAATACAATTCTTATGGATGGAGACATCAGTGGAGATGTTACTGGAGAAATCGGTCTTGTGGTAGAAATAGTCGAAACCGGGCAGCAACAAAATCACACAGGCCAATCATTTGATGTGAATGTAATAAGAAATGAAAATTGGCTAAATATTTCTCAAATTACTGGAATCGGATCTAATCTTGATCTTGAAGCAGAGCATAATTTAACATTTGAATATCAAGTACCTGAACAGCATTGGCTAAATCGAACTGTCAGATACAAGTACGTGGAAGATTCGGGGGAAATTAATGATGAATATCCTGAAAGAAGTCCGATTGTTGTTGAACAATCAGAGCCATCTAATGAATCCATACTCGGGAGTGTAAACATTAGTCGAGAATTAGGATTTGCTCCAGCATCCATGCAAATTGGAGATTCTTTGATGCTAGATCATGGAGACACATTGAAACTAGAAATTATTGCAACTGATTCAGGTTCAGTAACTCGTGACGGGCATGAAATGGATGTTATTCATTGGAATGGAACATATACAAATGGAGGATTTGCTAGTGGTAAAATCATCAATGAAGGTATACTAGCTGGGCTTATTGCAGAAGTATCTCGATCTATTGAATTAGAAATTGATGAACTAGATGGGAAGTTACAATTTATTGAAATTCAATCTTTAGAACGTGTAATTTCTCCTTCAATAGTAACAGAAGCAGAAAATACTCCTCCCTCATTCGTAGAGTTACGGATTAGAGAAGGAGTACTTACCACCGAAGGAGGAGAGGCACATCTTGAAGTGGTTGTTGAAGATGTAGACTGGAATATGCAATCTGTAGAAGTTGATATGAGTAGTATTGGGATGGGTATAGTTTCTTTCAACGATGTTGGAATAGATGGAGATGCAACTGTTCATGATGATATTTGGACATCAAAAGTTTCTCATCCAGGAATCAATCACGGAAATCAAGATATCAATATCACAATATCAGATGGATGGTCGACCACTCAAGTTACAGCATCACTTATTCTCACAAATTTAGCACCCAGAATGACTTCACTCGATCTAGATCCTACAACAGTCAGTAGAGGTGATTCTGTAGATATTTCAACAACCATAATTGATGCCCATGGTGTTTCTTCAGTTTTTGTTGACTTAACTGGATTGGGTGGACAACGTTTTGCCCTTTCTCAAGAAATGGGAGAACAATGGGTTGGCTCATTCATTGTACCCAATGGATTCTCTCCAGGACCTCAGTTAATTTCGATTGAAATGACTGATAATGAGGGAGCAATGAGATTGACTTCTTTGATTTGGCGAACAGACGGGTCAACAATTGAAAGTGATAGGATTACGATTCTAAATGATGGGCCAATTCTATCAAATCTAACCATTTCTCGAGAAGGAAATATTGTTGATGACTTCTTAGTACCAAATCTAGGAGAACAAGATATTGCTCATGTAATTTCGATCGAAGTTTATGACCCGGACGGGATTTCAGTCGTACAAGTCCAATTAGGAATTCTAGCTGAAATTGGAAACGCGGATGATTGGGTTCCTATGAATGACGATGGGACTGGAGGAGATCTAGTAGCAGATGATGGGATTTACAGCCTGACAATTCAAACACGTTCTACTATGCCTACTGGTTCTACGGAAATTGAACTTAGAGGAATTGACAGTTATCTNGAATCTACTCCTGGAAATGAAAGAGGGTTTACTGTCACTCTCTCCGACAAGTCTTCTGAAGGGATAGGTTCTGAATGGGCTGATTCAACTACTGTAATTTTAATTGCAGTTGGAATTTTCTTATTCCTTTCAATATTGGGGGGAATTATAGTACTNAAAAATGCTAATTTCGATGAAGAATAATTGATTTTTCAATAGACTGGTCAACGATGGTGCGAGCGCCGGGATTTGAACCCGGGTTCCCACGTTGGCAACGTGGGGTGATAACCACTACACTACGCTCGCAGCGTCTCAACGAGATGGCAGGCCTTCTTCTATCCATCGGTCAACTGGGTTTAGGAAGAAAACCGTCAAAACGTGCGGCGAAAGATTCGATCTCTTATGGCATCGCGGGTCTCTCTGAACACCTCAATACTCTGACCGACTGGGTCATCTAACTCCCAATCTTCGTCGATTTTCATCGCCGGACAGGAGACACCGCATCCCATTGATATGACCGCATCCCAATCGTCAGCGGAAAAATTGTCCACAGACTTCGGTTGTTGATTAGAGATATCGATGCCTATCTCCGCACACACTAACACTGCATTAGGGCTCACTACCGATGCTGGATGAGTGCCTGCAGATGCTGCTTCGTGCCCAAGGCTTCGTGCGATTCCTTCAGCCATCTGACTTCGGCAAGAGTTTCCTACGCAAACGAATAGTAATTTCACGTAAATGGCTATTCACCACCACATATTAAGNAATNCAATATAGGTTACATNTTACTCTACACACGTATTGAAGTATCTCCTATTCTACGGGTAGTTATGTCAGGGTCACCTGTATCCACTCATTCTCCAGGAGGAGAAGATGAGAAAGGACCAGCAGTAGACAATGAACAAAAAGCGCAAATGGAGCAGGCTTATCAGCAAATGAGAAGAAAAATGAGAATGACAGCACTGAATGATGACGTGCGTCATAAATTCATGGTTCTATCAGGAAAGGGAGGTGTAGGAAAATCTACTGTTGCCACAGGGCTAGCACTCTCTCTTGCGAGAATGGGGCAAAAAGTGGGATTATTGGACATCGATATTACGGGTCCAAATCTACCAAAAATGCTTGGACTCGAAGGCACTCAACTCCATGTTGAAGAAGGACAAATCCATCCAGCTATTGGCCCACATGGAGTCAAGGTGATTTCAATGGCATTCTTAATCGAAGACCCGGATAAACCTGTAATTTGGCGTGGCCCAATCAAGTTGGGGGCTATTCAACAATTTATTGGAGATGTAGCATGGGGCGAATTAGACCATTTAATCATTGATTTCCCACCTGGAACTAGTGATGAACCTCTCACAGTTACTCAAGCATTACCAAACATGGATGGAGTTGTAATTGTGACTACTCCTCAAGATGTTGCTTTACTTGATTCGAGAAAGAGTATTAATTTCGCAAAAACAATCAACTTNCCTGTACTTGGTGTTGTAGAGAATATGAGAGGTTACACAATTCAAGGTNCTGCTACTAATTCTGATGGTTCAGCAATATCGAATGCTACTATCGAAATAGGTGGCCCATCAGGAAAAAGGATTGTCGCAAATACGGATTCAGAAGGTAATTGGGACGTTTTACTTGACCTTTTCAAGAGCGGTGGAGGAGAAGATGCCGCAGAAGAAATGGATGTTCCATTCCTTGGTTCGCTTCCATTTGACCCTGGAATAGTCCGAGGTGGCGACGATGGAGTTCATAGAATCGTTTCAGAACCAGATGGACCCACAGCTGAAGCATTTGAGACAATAGTGACTAACTTGATTGAGAAATTAGATTCACCTGATGAAGATGGAGTGAGAATAATTTGAGCATTCTGGTACGAAAAATTACCATCCATTCAAAAGGTAAGAAGGTTGGCGAGAAATTATGACAAGCATAGAAAATGACACCATAGCGACTGTTCATTATACTGGAACACTTCCAGATGGAGAAGTATTCGATAGCAGTAGAGAAAAGGATCCTATGACTTTCTTAGTCGGTCATAAAAATATGATACCTGGATTTGAACAGGAACTAATCGGGGCAACTAAGGGAGAAACTAGGACATTTACTCTTACACCTGATCGAGCATATGGCGAAAGAGACGAAAGTGCAGTTCAACAAGTTGAACGAGGGCAATTTCCGGAAGATATGGATCTCAAACCAGGAATGATGATGGCTGCTCAAACTGATCAGGGACCAATTCCATTTACTATCTCAGAAATTAATGGAGAGCAAGTTACCATTGATTTTAATCACCAAATGGCTGGTAAAACTCTAATTTTTGAAGTAGAAGTCATCGATGTTAGAGAAGCAATGCCTAAGGAATTACCCGACAATTGTGGACCAGATTGTGGTTGTGACTGAAAATACAATCCTGTAGGTGCAGAGGACAGGATTCGAACCTGCGAAGCATTCTGCAGTGGGACTTGAGCCCACCCCCTTTGACCACTCGGGTACCTCTGCTCATGTCTACGATGAGATGCTACGCTTGAGGTTTGCGAATTATTCTTCTTCATCAGGGAAATGTTCTGGAGGTTCAGGCCAGAGGCTTTCAGGTCTAGATGGGGGTTCTTGATCTGGAAGAGGGATCTCGTCTTCATCGTCCCAATAAACAGCTTCAGTATTTCTCTGTAAAAAGAAAAGACCTATCATAAATCCTAGACCACTAAAAATAACTATCAGCAAACCAATGACAGTTAGATCTCCACTTAATGCTGCATCCAAAAGACTCCTATCTGCCATAGGATCAATCACTTGAATTGGTGGTAAAACAGTTGCATTTTCAATATCAGAATCAATAGCAGCAATCAATAGCATTTGACCTTCTTGCCATGCCTCAATTTCAAAATCTACTTCAATAGAACCTCCTGGAAGAAGTTGTACCTCTGTTCTATTAATTTCTACCCATTTTTGACCCGAAGAATCTGTTTCCCAAGCAAGTAAACTTAGGTTTAGTTGGCCCCCTTGATTTCCTTCATCTCTAATCCAAAGATCTATCCTAACTAATCCATTGAGATTTGCCGGTTGTGGAGAAATAGCAATTGGTTCTACAACTGGTTCAAACCACACCACTCGCAACAATGGAGCACGTGGTGTGAATTGAGATCCTATTCCATCTAATGGATTTCCCGAAAGATCAGTAAATTCAAACCAAACTACTAGTTGATCCCCATCCTGTAATTCATTTGATTCAACAGTAGAAATATCCACATTATTAGAAATACCATACACTGGTCCTTGTCTTGAAGCAGGGCCAATAGACTTACTTCCATCAGTTCCAGGAATATTAACTCCAAATCTCCTGAAAGTCCAATGCATTTGAACCTCTTCTTCAGCAACTCCTCCTAAATCGATTATTGAGAAGGAAACTTGTTGAGAATCTAAACTATTAGTCTGTACAGCTGCTAAACTTGTTTGTAAGAATTCTATTGTTGGTGAAGTTCTATCCACTATCACATCAACATCAAATCCGCCCCATGGAATTGATCCTACTCCCACTAATCTTCCTCGAATTATACCTTCAGTATCCCTCTCAGTTTGTGGAAGAACTATCACAAACTCAACAATTCCTTCAGAATCTACTGTTCCATTCACTGGTATTCCTGGTGTAGTCTCCATTACATCTTCAAAATGAGGGTCAATTACCACATTTCGGCCAACCGGTGGGACCGATAATGGCAGTCCATTTGTAGAATGAACCATTTGCATTCTGCAAAGAATAGCATCTCCATCTGCAGCATACATTTTCCCATTGTACAATCTACCAAATGGGGCAGTCA
>PAOK01000017.1 GCA_002708015.1 Methanobacteriota archaeon | reverse complement strand
AGATATTTATCCATTCTATCCCCATACTATACTTGTACCCCGACCTATATCAAAGTATTAGTAAACGTGCAACTACTAGGGTGTAATTTATACACTAAGTTGTTTTGAAAACACCATGGTCGAACCCCCGATGAAGGTGTCCAAGCATGATCTTTTGACAATCAACCAGTCAATAGATACAGTACATGAAATGGGTACTCAAATTCGAAAAGCATTGGAAGAATATTCTGATGAACATACCCATAATACTGCTTGGGAAGTTCAGGCAGGAGTAGAAGCGTTAGAGGTGTTTGGATCTCGTTGGACCATCGAAATATTAGCAGCTTTGTATGTTGCTGGTGAGAGGCGATTCAATGAATTAAGGCATCTCTTGAATGGAATTAGTAGTCGCACTCTGTCAGATAAACTCAGGAAATGTACTGATTCTGGATTAATTGAACGAATGGTTGTAGATGGGCCTCCAGTTAGAGTTTCATACAGATTAACTGAGCATGGGATAATTTGTGGACGGCTGTTGGGTCCGTTGGTAGCATATATGAAAATTAGAAACGGTGCTCTTGAGGAAGATGTCTGAACAATGAACCAATGCTTTGAAAATGGTTTACCTCTAATTCATACTCATGCCCCTACTCCAACAGTGGCACCGAAGACACCCTTGGGTCCTTGGTGGAATACTAGGAATTGCAGGAGGACTAGTAGGATTTGGAGGTGCAGGAAATGGGTTTGCCACAAGTGGAACTATTAGTTCTGCAAGTGATTCTTGGGAACATCCTCTAAGAACTAGAATTCTAAATTTACTTGATAGAAAACCAGGACTACCTTATCGTGAATTACAACGAGAACTCAATGCGGCCAATGGAACTCTAAGGCACCATCTAGATGTCTTGATTGCAAATCATTCCGTTACCGTTGTTCATGTAAATGGTCGTTCATGCCATTATGCTGGAGCGCCTGCACAAATGGAAATTATGTCAGGAGTAGTAGTCGGTGGAGACGAACATGCTGCTGCCATGATGCCAGTGGGATTATCAACAGTTCAGAAATTAATTGTTGCTCGATTATCGAGACAAGAGTTGCCTAAATCACAAGCACAAATGGCCAGAGAATTAGGTAGATCGAGGGCTTCTGTACATTCAGCTGTTACTGTTCTTCGAAGAAGAGGGATCCTTCATGCGACTGAATTAACACTTGCTCCACATCTTTCTGGATTGAGAGATGGTGGAATCGATTACGATTGGTTGGATGGCATGAATCAACTCTAAATTGCCATTATTTATCCAATATTTGTCCGAATACTCTTGAGCCTGAACTTTCGGAGGAGGAGTATGTTCGTACTCCGCCTTCAGGAACATCCGGTTCCGGTGGGTAGTGATGATCCAGATATTTTACTTGCTTGGATATTAGATACCATGGGACTGGTTCGAAGAANGAATTNTGNTGANGAGGTAGTATCTACTAGNGGATCTATTCANGGATTAATGAGAGATNATCTTCTTGCNGANCCATTACGCGGATGGGATAGTCAATCGATGATTGATGNAAGTGGAATTAGTTCAACTGCTCTTCATCACCAACTAGTAAAATTACGATCTTGTGGATTATTAGCAACTGTGACAGAAGGAAGATGGAAAAGGCANGTCATTAGAAATGGTTCATTATCTGCCGCAATTGAACTTATTTCTGCTCAAGCAGAAATCATACTAAAACAACGAATGTCNATCCTTGATGATGTAATTTCTTCCTCTGAAACTAGAATGATTAATGATCCACTACAACTAGGTGGNGAAGATATTCCTTTTCGAATAATNATCTCAGAACAGGGACCTATTCAGAATCAAATATCTCTTNAATCNTTACTGAGAGATTTTGGATTCACTGGAGATAGAGGAAAAGAAGAGGATGATTTGTGTCTGGAAATTTTCACTTTACTCGCTAGCGGTGAAATTCCGCTAACAACTGATTTCTTGATGAATGAAACAAATGAATCTAGAACTCGTGTTTTAGGAATTTTAGAACGATTTAGATCAGCACTTCTTGTTGAAAGAGTNTTATTAGAAGATCGAATTTCACATAATCTATTCATTGGGCTAACGCATCAATGGGCTCAAAGAGGAGAAAAATGGATTCGTGGGCGTGGGGGTTTAGGGAGGATAGAACAACAAGTAGCTGATCGAATTGTTTCAGATCTAAAACAAGAAAAATTGACAACTGAAAGTATTTCTGAGCATCTAAATGGTATTGAAACTAAAGTAAAATGTCTTCTTGTAAATACATTAGGTGGAAGAGTCCCTTACGGATATCGACTAACAGGAAAGGATGCAGATGCAATCNTTTCCCGATTACTTTCTAGAGTGCAAAGGATACTTGAAAGACTTAGAATGATTTCAAAAAAATATGATCATATCATATCATAATCTTAGATGATTGGATTGACTTTTCTAAAAAACCTGTTACAGATTGAATTAATTCATTTGGCCCTTGAGTCCTGTGTAATTTAACTCTCATATCACTCGCTCCTTCTAATCCTTTAGTGAATGAAATAGCATGACGTTTGAGATGATTATTTCGACGANCTCCATATGTTTCATCGGCCAGTTCGCAATATCTTCTCCAACACCACAACTTAATTGCAGCATCTTTTCCATCTAATGGCACATCAGAAACAAGTTGATCCCAAGGTGCTGGATTAGATTTCCAACCTAATCCTTTCTTTATTCTAAAGAAAATATCTGGATTACCTATAGCTGCTCTTCCAATCATGAGTCCTGCTGCCTTGGTAACTTCAAGGCAGCGAGCTGCGCTTGCTGCATCCTTGACATCTCCATTAGCTACAACTGGAATAGATAAATCACGTACCATTTCTCCGATCTCTTCCCAATCAGCCTCACCAGCATATCTTTGACGTAACGTGCGTCCATGAACAGCAATCCTAAACACTCCTTCATCCTGCAATCGAAGAGCAATCGAATGGGCAGTGTTAGGACCTGATCCAGTTCCTAATCGAACTTTCACGGTTACTGGAACATCACTAGCCGCAATACAGGCTCGAACCATACTAACCAATCTATCTGGATCTCCGAGAAGTGCAGCTCCTGCAGAGTTTCTACATACTTTTGGAGCAGGACATCCAAAATTTAAATCAATAATATCTGCAACTGAAGAGAGGGCTCTAGTTGTTCCAACCATCTCTTCTTCGACACCCCCAAAAATCTGTGGAATGAATGGAGATTCTCTAGGATCTGATTCTAATCTTCTCCAACTACGAGCATCATCTCGATTCAATCCAGCCGCAGCAGTAAATTCTGTGACTGTAATGTCTGCACCACATTCTTTTGCTAATAGACGAAAAGGAAGATCAGTCACTCCTGCCATCGGAGCAAGGTAAAGAGGGACTGGGTCCATTAAACACCTCAGAATGTGTTAGGGTCTTGACTCTGACGCGAATCAAGGACTCAGAATGAGGACTCCCAGTCTTCTACATTCTCTGCCGCAGCCCATTGATCGTCAGTAACTCTTCCCTGAGCCTTGACAACCTCTCGAGCGAGTAACCAATAAACAAGTGCCAAGCTCCTACGTCCTTTGTTATTAGCTGGAAGAACAAGGTCAACAAAACGAAGAGTNTTATTTGCATCACAAATTCCAACAACTGGAAGACCAGTATTCACAGCCTCAGATAATGCTTGCTGATCAGCCTGAGGATCGGTTACAATAATCACTTCTGGTTCAATGTAACTACGTAATCTAGGATTTGTCAGAGTACCTGGGATAAAACGTCCAACAATATGTCTAGCCCCGATTGCTTGAGCAAAGCGACGAGCAGGACGCTGCCCATACTGTCTTGCACTCACTACCAAAATATTCTCTGGCTTGTATTTGCTAAGGAAATTAGAAACAATAGAAAATCGCTTATTTGTCTCATCCAAATTAATCAGATANAGGCCAGTTCCCTCTTGCTTCTGATCTTCCAAGAAAGGCACCATGTGAGCGCTACTTTGTTGCGTCCCAATATGGACGAAATGTTGCTGATATGTATCTAATGGGAGGAGGTACTCTACGTCACTCATGATTATCAGC
Organism: Methanobacteriota archaeon; assembly: GCA_002708015.1. Classification (GTDB taxonomy): domain Archaea; phylum Thermoplasmatota; class Poseidoniia; order Poseidoniales; family Thalassarchaeaceae; genus MGIIb-N2. Next base: position 15,416 of record PAOK01000017.1, on the reverse strand, counting down.
ATCGTGGCCACCTGCCCCCCATTCATAACCGCTTCGCTACTGAAAGAGGCTCAAAATGAGTGATTTCTGTCGCCCCAACCCCTTTGTATAGCCCCCGATACCATCTATCGATGGGGGGCACAAGTAGCCTGAGAAGTCCTCTAAAAACGGGGACTGAGGGGCCAGATGGGTTCTGGTTCGANTCGGATGGGAAAATTCTCAATGTTTCTGCATCAGAAATAGAACGTTACGTTTACTGTCCAATGAGTTGGAGACTAGAAAATGAAGGAATCAGNGCCAAAGGGAAAGAAGTGGAACNGGGAATAGAAAAACACGAGCAAATGCATCAAATAATTGTTGAAAAAATTGAAGCCCAGAATGAATTTACTCGTAATATTGTAATTTGGTCATGGTGGTTCGCAGTTGTACTAACCTTAGCTGCTGATACTGCTGCATTTTATTTTGTCCAAGATGGTTTAATCGATTCTGAACTAGCCAGTATGATTGGTAAATTCTTGGTTCTGTTAGCTTTAGTATGGTTAATTCTAGCCATTGTTCTACTAATTCTTCCATGGAGAAAATGGTTNGGATGGAATGAAAAACTACTCTCAACATCAACTAATATTTCTGAAATAGAAAATGATTTGCAACCATTGAATACCCCACTAGAACTAGGTGAAAAAGGATGGTTTACTTTTGGTCGTCCTGAAGCATTGATTCTCTTTTCAGCTATTGCATTAAGTCTTCATGGAATTGCCTTGACGTTCGCTCAAAATAGAAGTTTAGCTACATTTGCTCTACTAGTTTTAGCTTTAATATGGACATTATTGGCTACAACTAGGTTACAAGCAGCACTTACTGCAAATCAACGGATAAAGGAAAAAGACATCGAAGCAGGTCTTGAAGAATTAGGAGATATTAGGTATAGTGACGGAGGTGATTCCTTCCTTCTAGAAGATAAAAATACAGGTTTACGAGGAAGGCCAGATCAAATCACTCGTATAGGTGAAGACCTAATTCCTGTAGAATTGAAAACTGGTAAAATACCGAAAAAACCTCACAAAAGTCATCAATTTCAAATTCTAGCATATCTACATTTGATTGAATCAATGACTGGGGCTCCACCTCCATTCGGATTTCTNAGATACGGTACTGAATCAGTATATTCAATTGAATGGAATCAGAAAGAAAAAGAAAAGTTGTTCAATGTAATTAAAGAAATTCAACAAGTAAGTGTTCAAGGTGGAGCAAAGCGAGATCACAACAGACCTGGGAAATGTGAATCTTGTAGTAGAAGGGAAGACTGTCCTGATAGATTAGAATTTATTCCAAATCAATAAGATTGGTGCATTCCCCATCCTCATGTATCTCATCGAAGTGGACGCAGGGGCGAATAACAGTAACATAAACTGTGAANGAATCGAAAACNGATAAAATATCGATTGGTGTTTCTATACCTATGCCTCTCGCTTCAACAGTTAGAATCCATTCTCCATCCTCAAAGGGAGATGAGTCTTCATTGAGATAGGTACCTGTAAATTCGTAGTTTTCAGTTGCCCTCTCTGTGAAAAAGGGAGTTCCACTTGGATATTCTCCAGGCTCCCAAACTGAAATCTCAACATATCTAGCTCCAACTTCTTCAACTAGTCCTGGGAATGTTTCATTAGCAAAATCCGAAATGGCATCTCCTATAGATGCATCAAAAAATATCTCAATTTGACTAACAGTTGGGTCTATTAAAAACTCAGATTCGTTAGTATATTCNGTAGATTCAATATCTTGAGTATCAAAAGTATAATCCCAACCAACTCTAGTATCTTGACTTTGACTTTTAGGATCTTCTTTCATATCCTCCATTAATTCCCTCATCGAAAGAAGAGATAGACAACCAGGACTCATCAAAGTAAGGGTNATCAAAAGACAGAGAGCCACTTTTCGATTAACAAAAAAGCCACTCATTCAATCAACTCCATTCACCTGTCTGCACTCATAGGGTTCGTCAATGCTCTGCTCAGACCCCTTCTGTCATCACTCAGGCGGTTGTTGGAAGATAGTCAAGATGTTCAATCCTGCGATTCTTCGGAACCTTCCTCCTTACTCTTTCTTCGAATACTTCTTCTTCTCTTAGGCTTCGGATTTTCTTCTTCCAATACCTCAGATATACCTTCAGTATGTCCTGCTTCTGATGAAAGTGAACTGAAGTCACTTGTCTTATCTAATTGCAATTCACTACCAACTTGAGCAGATGGATCACTTAATTCATCGAAAACAACTTTCTCCCCTGGAAGAACTCCTTCCTCTCCAGTTAAGTCAAATATATCTTTACGAATATCAGCATCACTTGCGCTTAATTCAACTTCATCATCCTTTAATGCACGTCTCTTACCCTTCTTTTCAAGGAATGAATCAATATCTCGACCTGCTTCCAATTGGTCTTGGAGATTTGTAGAAACAACTTCCTCATCTTCATCTTCTTCTGAGGACAATTCTTGTTCATATTCTTCCTCGATTGATCGTATCTGGCTTTCTGCTTCTTCCAATCCTGATTCCCAATCATCTTCAATAGAATCCTCTGAAACTCCAAAATTTTCCATTTGGTCATCAAAGTCTTCAGTTCCGATGAGAATTTCTTCTTCATCTTCTTCTTCGTCTTCTTCTTCATCAGGTAGCGGAATCAACTCTTTTCTCTCTCGTCGTTCATAATGGGACGAGACATCTTGGATTGCTCCACAATATGGACAGTGATCCATAGCAGATGGAATCGAAGTACCACATTCTTCACAATCATGGAAACGACTGAAACCACTAGTAAGTTGGAAATCACAATGNGGACAAATTTCCTCATCTCCTTCAATTTCACCACCACAAGCAGGACATAATTCAAACGTCTCACGTTCTGTTTCTTCCATGACTCTCCTAGTAAGGAAAACAGCAGCAATCAATACAATAATTCCTGCAATAGCTAAGAGAATCATTAACGCGACACCCAACTCTCTGTTAGCTTCCTCNGGATTAATTGATTCACCACTATCAGCAATTACAGTCCACAATGAGGTTTTGGAAGGTACTGTTCCGTTAAGTGCTATGATTGCCAATTGCAGATCTCCAGCTTTATCTGGAGTAATGGTACACTGAACTGTATCTTCAGATCCTGTAGATGCAAGATTTACTACAGTTCGGTCAACTTCTGTCCCTAAAGGCGCATAACAAACAAATGTCTCTATTCCAGCACCCTCATCAGAAGTTACAGAAATAGAATATGTTGTTTCAATTCCAATTTTGAGAGGAACACCATTATCCCAACGCTCATCACTTAAAAATCGAAGACGTAAATCACTCACTAACTGAACTGAACCAATAGCGGTATTATCTGCTGAATTTGAGTCATGTGAGGGGTTATCTGGGTTCCATGTTGCAGTAAATGATTGAGTCCCACTAATATCGCCCCTAGCAATAGCAGAAAATACCAAAGAAATATCTCCCGACTCAGTAGAAGAAGGAGGCGGAATTACTCTGAATTGTCCAGATAGACTTTCGCCCTCAAATGTAGCCTCTACTGTGCCACTTACAGGGATAGATCCAGTGTTCTGAATGCTTACTGTAAAATTGACTGACTCTCCACTTTGAACCTGAAGAGGAGATGCAACCGCAATGGACGATACTACAACATTAGGCGCAGGATACATCATGATAGAAAATTCATTTGAATTATCAAATACACTAGATTCTGGAAGAGTGAAACTGGGATCAATTACAACCTGTAATTGAATTTCTCCAACATTCTCAATAAACATAGAACCTGTTAATGTTTCATTCCAAAAAATAGAACTCTGACCATCAAGGAAATCTACTGAGAATGCATGGACTGGACTTGCATCAGAAACCCTCTGAACCTGCATAGGTACAACAACCGATCCAGTACTAGGCATTCGAAGTAATGAACCACTAATATCCCAAGGACCTCTCAAGGAAGAAGGAGAGGAAGTTACAGTAATTTCACCATCATGGAAATAATTTGGAGGAGTAGTAATCTCAATCATAGTAGAACGAATATTATCACTCGAATTCGACTCAAGAACTCCGTCGTTAGAATTGCTATTNGCAGTAACCGTCAACAAAGCTTCAGAAGCTGGNGCAGTAAATGTTCGATTAATCCAGACACTTTCCCCAGGNGGTAATGATGCTACAATATAATCCAATGGGGCTTCTTCTCCTAATTCAAAAGTGACAGTCGTAGAACCTGCTGATACTCCTCCAACATTCGATATCTGGGCATTTGCTGAGAAGGTTGTACCTGAAAATAAATCTGATGAGGGATCAATTGTTAGTTCAGATACAATCAAGTTTGAACGATCTGAAATGGTAAAAAGGGCTGATTGATCATTGGAAACNCCATTTGCNGAAAAATCAACTCGGAATGAAATGTCTCCNGCATGGGTCAACACAGTTNGAACTTGGACAGTGATTGAAGATGATGCTGTGACTGTAACAAAAGTACTATCCTGAATTACATTACCACCTTGACTTAACTGGTATGATGCAGTTATATCAGATGTATCGCTATTATGTAGAGTGATTTCTACAATTACTTGAGATCCATTTTCTAAGGTACCAACAATATTGATGTCTTCCGCGTCTACAGTAATTCCACCTGCAGTCGTTGCTGAAACTGCACCAAAAAGTGGCAGCAGAAGGAGCAAACATACGAAGAGTCCCGTCCTCATGTTGGATGAAGGGGTCTAGGGGCACTTCAACGCTCCCGCTGTCTACTGCGTGAAAGCATTGAAGGGCGAGCGGTCCTACATACGCACCGTTCCATGGCTACTCGGACGATTTCTCGCCTCCTGACATTGCTCATTTTATCGAGCATTTGCTCTGGAATTGTAGCCGGAACTGANGCAAGAAATACCAGTCTAGATTTCGTAAATGCTCCATCGTCAGGNGAAATTATCGGAGGAACATATTCAGTNGCCGTTGTCAATATTACTGGATTAGATTATGTAATTTTNGAAGTTGAAGATGGGACATCATGGACACAAATTTCCAATATGTCTGGAACTCCATGGTCTACTTCATGGGACACCAGTACAGTTGATGATGGAGCTCATCGATTACGAATCACTGGACATCCCTCTGATGGGAGTTCTAANATTCAAGTTGTCACTTCTTCATTTTTNGTTGATAACACAGCTCCTTCTTCTCTGACATTCAGTGTCGATGATGCTGAAGTCGGGGATGGATCCTCAATTGCAAATAGAGCTTGGTTTGATATCTCTGAAAGTGGATCTATGGTTTTCCGATGGAATGCTTCTGATGATAACCTAGACAAAGCGGTAATTTCGGGTGTTCCTGGAAGTGGAAATCCACCTTCTGACGGCCCAGGAACTCTGCTGAATCGTTGGTCATGGGCACCAGGTGATTTTTCAGAAGGGCTCTATACAGTTTCACTAACTGTACATGACAAAGCTGGAAATACTGCCACTAGGTCATTGTACCTTGGAATAGATAGGGCAGGGCCTACAACAGGAACTCCTGTTTTCTCAGTTTCTGAAAATTCATGGACAAATGATGCAATAGTAACNGTTGGTGCTCTATCAGCTGGGGCATCAGACAATGGTGGAATTGGAATNGATCATTACGAATGGAGAGTAGATAATGACGATTGGAATAATTTTGGTANTGGNTCAACTTCNACCTTACCTCTCCCTGAAGGACAAAGAGTTCTATCCTTCAGAGCAGTAGATCGATTAGGGAATTCTGGACCAAGTACTAACCATACATTCTGGACCGACCATACAGATCCAGTTGCAGGTGGNTGGAGTATTCCTGAAATTACCACAATGACTCANGGNCAAATTANTATTCAATTAATTGCNACTGATACTNTGTCNGGNATNGATGAATCGAATACGACACTNAGGTATGGATNTGATAANGANGGAATGGGATCTATACCTGATATCACCAATCAATGGCTTTCATTAGGATCTGGAATGAATGCGAACTTACCGTCTGGAATAGATTGGTCAACTAAACAAGGTGATTGGTTAGGAGTTTCAGCGATNATGAGCGATTATGCAGGAAATCAAATTTTGAGTCCACCAACATATGTTAGAATCGTACCCGGTATTGATTTTCAACTGGAAGATGTAAGTGTTGATAGATTGATAGTTGCAGCCAATACAGGAGATAAAATCAACGTAACAGGGACTGTTGTTGCAAATCAAGCATTTACTGGTTCAGTTATTGTTAGATTAGAGATGGCACCAAGCGATAGAACTACAGATACAAATTGGACTGTNTTAGAAACTCGTACATTGAATGCAGGTAGCNTATATGATGGTCGAGAAGTGTTAGATCCATTTGAAGTCAGAATTCTTGCATCAGGTGAATATGATTTGAAGTTATCAATTGATCCTGATGAAATTATTCCAGAGAAGGATGATGGAAATAATGTTGAATATCTAGTTGTTAGTGGAGCAAGACCAAGNTCAATTGGNGCTGTTACTAGTTTCATGCCTGCTCTTTTCCTCTTAATTGCAGTCTCTGGATGGATGGTCTGGACAATGAAAACTACGAAAGAAGAATGATTATTCTTCTTCCCAATTTATTGACTCATCTTCTGCTAATTCCATCATCTCACTAACTGCATCGGAATCTTCAGGATCTACTTGAGATGCNTTGAATCTACGTTCATTTCTTCTCTCTCTGGCAGCTGCTAGTCCAGGAACAAGAGCATCAAAACCTGAAGATGATGAAGATTGACGCTGTTCATGCATCGCCAAAGTTTGGCGNTCCATTCGTTGACGTCGTCTTTCCGTNTCNAGGAACTTGAGTACAGTTCCATGTTCTGCTCCAGCAAGTACTCTCTCTAAAGCTGCGGAACCGATGGCTAGTGAATCTATATCTCCAACCACCACCACTGTTGAACGATAAACTACTAATTCGACACCACTTAATTCCTCAATAAGTTCGCGAATTCTTCCATTTCGTCCAATGATCCTTCCCCTCATTCTCTTAATTTGATTNGGCTGACGTCCGACCCATTCTCTAATATCATACATTTTGAGATGAACATCATCTTCCAACAGAGTAATTGCCCTAGATGGAGCCATTCCTCGACCAATTGCGCGAATNACATCTGGCATTTTTATTCGAACAATTGGATCGGATTCATCAGACCATTTTGCATTTACTTCACCTGTATCTGAATCGATATGTAAGGTACATTGAGCAGCATTCTCAATTTCTAATTTAGTTTCACCAGACTTACCAATGAGGACTCCAATACGATCTTTTGCAATTCTAGCAAGCAATTCCATCACTAACCCTCCTCACAATTTAATCNAGATTATACCTCTAAAACCCNCAGCAATGTTTCTTCAAAGTTTGTTTCGACTCCTTTTTTACTAGCCCAATTACAAATATTTCTTACATCTCTGATTAAAAATTCTTCAGCATTAGGATGAGCAGATTTTACNGCTTGTCCTACATCAATAATCCATGGTTCATCATTATGCCAAAGNACATTGTATTCTGATAAATCAGCATGGACTAAATCAGCATCTTTCCATGAAACTTTGATAAAATTAACTAATTCATCGAAAATGGAATCAGGATCTTTAATCTGTATATCTCTAAGTCGNGGNCTTGGACCTTCATCAGAACCAAGATATTCCATAACTAACACATTACGATTCACTTCAAATGCAGAAGGAACTCGAAGACCTGAATTNTCTAATCGCTTCAAATTTCGNTGTTCTTTTCGAACCCAAATAGTCACCAATTCNCGATGCCTTCGTTTTAACCCACCAAATCTTGGATCNCCCTCAATATACTTNGTTAGTCCTTTGAAAACAGCATTACTGGTATGGAAAATCTTCACCGCTCTTGGACCGTCAATACTTGTTGCGTAGAAAACATGTGCTTCTTTCCCACTGGCTATAGGAAATTCAACTGTATCAATTGCACCTTGTCGCATNAATTTGTAGATTGATAATAATGTAGATTGATCAAAAACTTGATCAAAAACACGTCTATCTACCCAATCATATCTCCCGGTTCCAAGAACTCCTTGTAATCGATGTTCAATCTCTTGGAACATCTTTTTCATTTTGGGTTGATCCATCCACTCAGTAGATTCTCCACCTTCTCCATGCATNGATTTTACATCAATTTCGTCTTCAAAGCCGTCAATGAATTCGTCATCTGAGGTCACAAGACCACCTATCCGAAGAATGAGTCTATATCGCCATCATCATCATCTTCAAAGTCATCATGACGAACTNTNGTAGGCTCTNCGATAGGTTCNNTTTCAGAAGTCNTCTCTTNATCAGAATCATCAGAAGAAAACATATCATCTACATCATCTTCTTCTTCCGGTTCGATTTCATNTACTTCAGAAGAAGTTTCAAAAATTCCACTTTCATCTCCAATTTCTATGGATTCTTCTCCAGATCCGAAAACATCTACAATNGAAGGCAACTGTCCTTTTCGAGAAAGGTACATTGCTTGCGTCTTACTATATCTAGTAATCACATTTGCTCTATCATCTTGATATTCCCATGGTTGAACAACAATCAAATCTTCTTCTCTAACCCATTGTCTACGACGCATCTTTCCTGGAATTCTAGATATTCTTACTTCACCATCTTCACAAATTGCTCGAACTCTACGTCCACCCAACATCTGGTCAGCAATTGCAAACATCTCGTTTACCTTACGATTAGGTAATGGGACCCTGATACGGGTTGAACCGTCTCCAGACTCCATTTGGGCGAGGAGTTCCTCGTCCACCTTCTCCTCTCGACCGCGTCCCATTGAAGATAGCCTGCGGACCACCTACTAAAAACAACAACGGTCGAGGCAGGTTAAACTTTCAACAAGTGTTGAGCTGCCATTGTAGCCATATCAACCAAGGTTTGACTGAAAGGACCAATGCCTGCAATAACTGTTAGAATGAGACAAAGAATTACTGTAATTCTAATCATTGGTGCATCTGGGAGAGGTAGAATACTCTTTGACTTCTCAAAGAACATTACTTGTCCTATTCTTAGATAATAGAAAAGGGAAAGTGCACTGTTTAATGCCATAGATATTGCTAACCAGAAAATCCAATGAACACTATTCAACCAAGCAATAGCACNNGTAGCTGAAATTGAACCACTTCCAGTACTAGCTGAAATTATACCATCTATTACAAGGAACTTAGAAAGGAACCCTGAAAGTGGAGGAACACCTGCAAGAGCTAACATAAACACAAACATTGCTACTGCAATAATTGGATCTCGACGTCCAAGACCGTATAATGACTCTATTGATGAGGAATCATCTCTAATCTCTGTCATCGTGAGTACTAAGAATGCACCTGACTTGAAGAAGGCTAGAACTAGAAGGTGGAATACTACTGCTGTAATGAGTAATTCATTTGTAGATTCACTAGCTAATCCTGAGCCAAGAGCGGCAAGAGCCGCAAGTAAATAACCAGCATGTGCAACGCTTGAATAAGCTAACATTCTCTTCGGATTCTGGGTAGAAAGAGCTGCAAGATTACCCCAAGTCATCGTTATAACCGAAAGTATTCCAATTAGTGGGAGCCAGAATGCTGCAGAACCGAGTTCAGGACCAGTCATTACGACCAATACGCGAAGAAGTGCGGCGAATCCCATTGCCTTTGATGCTGTAGCAAGAATTGATGCCATTGGTGAAGACGTACCAGAATAAGCATCTGGAGCTGCAAAGTGGAATGGAACTGCACTAACCTTGAATCCAAAACCAACAAGTAGCATTCCAAAACCAATTGCAGCTAATGGTTCAAGAGTTTCCATTGCTGCCCAAGTAGCTGCCAATCCTTGAGGTCCGGTAAGATTCAAGGTTGCAGAGGCATAATCTGTAGCAGAACCGCTCCAAATGTATAGCAGAGACATTCCATAGAGAGTAATTGCACTCGCAACAGATCCTGTAAGGAAATATTTCGTTGCAGCTTCTCCGCTAGTAGTTTCTTCTTTCATGAATGCTACAAGAACATAGATTGCCAAAGATGCTAATTCTAACCCTACAAATAGTAAGAATAGGTTGGTAGACAAAGCAACAATACTCATTCCAAGAGCAACGAATAAAACAAGTAAATGGAAATCACCTTGACGCCGATTATTCAAAAGAACACGAATTGCACGGGCTCTGAATGTATCACTAGAATCAGGATGAGGAGCTTTTGCATCAGCCTTAGCCGGCATTCTGTTGATCATTGCTGCAGTTCCGACCAATAATGCAAAGTTGAATATCGATGTGAAAATTCGGCTAAATGCATCTGATCTGAGAATATAATCAGATGACCCAGCACAACCTTGTTGAATTGCCCCATTTGCTGAAATACATACTGTGGAAAGAGCGGCTCCATCCACGAAGGTCATCAAACTACTAGCCATTGCTAAGAGCAAAGTAAACAGAGAAATTACACCTGGAATAAGAGGGTCGCTAGTAGCACGGAAACGCTCACCTCCTAGGAATACCGGAATTCTAAATTGAGTCATCGGAATCCTAACTGTAGCATTCCCTAGATTTGGAACTATAATCAGAAGAAGGATACCCACAATTATTGTCACCTCCGGACGAAGAGATTCTACTAACAGTGGATGAGCAAGAAGAGGGGATTCTATATTCATGGAGTCACCCCCAAAGCAGTAAGAGCATCTATCATGATTTCACTAACCAAACCTGTACTCCAATTAGACATCATNTCAAAGAATAATGCAGGGAGGATTCCGAATAGAATTGCTAAACATCCTAAGATGAACATTCCAGCATTCTCATGCCAAGTAACATCACGAGGCTTGTCTCCGTGCATAGTGTCTGGAAGAATTCCATTATGTGGATCTCCACTTTCAAAAATTGTTCTTTGCATAGACCATAGATAGTATGCTGCTGTGAGAATTAATGTTAATGCAGGGATTAGGACCCACCAACCAAAAGTCATCCAGAAAGCNATCATAATTGCTACCTCTGCGACGAAACCAGCCATCAGAGGAAGTCCTAAACTTGCCATCCATCCCAACATCATATGGCCAGCCATGAATGGACTATGATGTGCTAATCCACGCATCGACCCAATTTCCAAGGTATGATAGTGATGCTTGAATGACCCACAAACAGCAAACAAAAGAGGAGAAATTATTCCATGTGCGAACATCATGAATAATGCTCCAGCAATTCCAAGAGGTTGCATTGTTGCNATTCCTAAGAAAATCAAACCCATGTGAGAAACNGATGAATANGCAACCATTCTTTTGAGATTTGTTTGGCCAAGACATACCCATGCTCCATAAAACAAACTAGCCATACCTAAGAAAACCAACAATGGAACCATTGTAATNGTCTCTTGTGGGAACAAACTAACTGCAACTCTAAGGAATCCATATGCTCCCATCTTTAGCATCACTCCTGCCAATAGCATTGAACCAGCAGTAGGGGCTTGAACGTGGGCATCTGGGAGCCAAGTATGTACTGGAACACTGGGCATTTTAGTGGCAAATCCTACCAACATCAGGAGGAATACGACTGTTCTCAATCCAGCAGAACTAATCAATGATGACTGTTGCATTAGTAAAGGAATATCAAAATGATGATGAGTCAACGTACCTGAAATACCTGACACTGGAGAACTGTGGAAATATACAATTAAGATTCCGATTAACATCAGAATACTAGCTGCAAACGTATAGATGAAGAATTTCATGGCTGCATATCTTCGGTCTTCTCCTCCCCAAACTAGAATCAAGAAAAACATAGGAACTAATGTTAATTCCCAATACACATAGAATAAGAATAAGTCCAATACTGCAAACACACCGAGTAATGCTCCTTCCATCAGAAGGATCAAACTATGGAATTGTGCCCCCTTTTTAGCATCCCATTGTACCAACATCGAAATTGGAATTAGAAGAGTAGTTAACCAAATCATTGGATAAGATAGAGCATCAATCCCAACATGCCAATTCACTCCAATACTAGGAATTAGAGAAGTATATTCGCTTTCCAAGAGATAAGATCCTTGAGCGCCAAAAGAACCTGCGGACCATGTCGATAACCAATCATTCTCGAGACCAATTTGAGTTGCTAGACCAAACAACAATACTGCAATACCCATGTTTGCATATTTAATCAAATCAACAGCCTGTTTCTTGGTACTTGAAGGNACAACTTCGTAGATTAGGAGTAAAAATAAACCAGCAAAAAGAGGAGTAAGAGTTAGGATTTCTAATTCGTTCAAGAGCTCACCCCCATAAGTAAGAATATGATACTAAGAGCCCCGATTGCGGCATACAAAATATAATCACGAGTACTACCTGTGGTAAGTAAGCGAATTCTCTCACTAGATGCTTGAGACCCTTTTTCTACCCCTCTAACGATACCATCAATTATTTTTCGATCGAACCAAGAGGTGAGTAATGAAAATGGAATTACTGTTCTTCGAATTANTTCTTCATACAAATNATCGATGTATAATCTCTCTTCAAGAGCCTTAGCCAATGAGGATTCACTCATTTCAGTAACATCCATCTTACTTGGTCTAGAAGATAATTTGACTAGCCATCCAACTAATGGAATTGCNGAACTTCCTTCCTTTAACGAACCTCCATGAATTCGCATAGCAAACCATGGTCCGACAATAAAAGAAAGGAATATTGTGGTATAGCCCACAATCATAAAATTAGGATCTGATGGTAAGAATGCATGCTCAAGAGCGTAGANGAATGCGTCTACAACAGATGGGTCGTAACTGTATGAATCGTAAAGTTTCAATTCATCATATTTGCCACCAAGGAATTTCACAACACCAAACATTGACAGAATCAAACCAGTAAATGCAGTTACTATTGAGAGAGTCACAAGTGGTGTCTTTATCCATGGAGTTGTTTCATGGACATGATCAACAACTTCTGATTTTGGAGAGCCAGCAAATGTCATGAACCACATTCTAGACATGTAAAACCCAGTCATTCCTGCTGTNAATAGAATCAAGAGNGCAGGTCCNAACATCAAAGACTCACCATGGAAGAAAGCATCCCAGGTATGGCCTACAATTCCTTCTTTAGACCAAAAACCACCAATCAGAGGGATACCGATNATTGACATAGAGCCCAACATCATAGCTGTAGAAGTTACAGGTAAATGAGCTGCTAAACCACCCATATTTCTCATATCTTGAGGATCNAAATCGTCATGTTCACCATGGGACTCTATCTTTCCACCAATCAAGAAATCCATCANGTATCTATCTAATTCAACAGGGTCTATNTCTCCATCTCCATTACGATCCATTGCATTAACTAAAGCCTCAATATCTGTTGATTCATCAACAATAGATGCTGAAACAAGACCGGACTGTAATTCTTCAACTGTTAGAGTACGGCTACTATCAATATCTAGATTATCAAAGAATTGNCGTAAAGTCAATCCATCTGTACGAAGATGCTTGACTAAAGAGACCAACGCTTCTGGAATTTCTGATACATCAGAATGATCNTCACCATCATGATCATGGTGNAGATGATGATGGGCATGATGNACCTCATGAATTACTGAACCTGAAGCCATGAAGAGCATTCCCTTTGCCATAGCGTGATTGAATAGGTGGAATAAAGATGAACCTAAGACAATAACACCTGCAGTTCTCATACCATCGCCATCGTGATTTAGGAACCATAACGCTGCACCAAGACCTGTGAAAATGTATGCTAATTGACTCATTGTAGAATATGCNAGAACCTTCTTTATATCATTTTGAACAAATGCTATGCCTGCAGCCATAAATGCAGTAATTCCTCCNACCCATGCAACTAGTAAACCAATATCTTCTAATCCATGAACNCCTCCATTTGCTACATCAACAAAAGGAACCATCCTCGCTACCAAGTAGAGTCCTGCATTTACCATTGTAGCAGCATGAATTAGAGCAGACACAGGAGTTGGTCCTTCCATTGCATCAGGTAGCCAAACATGAAGAGGGAATTGAGCAGACTTACCAACTGCACCAATAAACAACATAATGAGCGCCCATCCTAACAAATTAGCGTCTACTAATGCTCCTGCTACTCCNGTAGAAGGGTCGTCGAAAATTACTGCAAAGTCCAATGATCCATAAATCTGGTATAAAATNAACAGCCCTACCATCAAAAAGACATCTCCTACTCTAGTAGTCATGAATGCCTTCTTTGCTGCAGAAGCAGCACTTGGCTTCCAATAATAGAAACCAATCAAGAGATAAGAACAAAGTCCCATTATTTCCCAGAAAATGAATAACCAAAGGAAATTATCTGCTAGAACCATACCAAACATTCCTGCAGTAAACAACAAATATTCTGCGAAGAAACGGTGATTTCGATTTTCATTGATTTCATCGGTAGTCATGTACCCGATGGCAAACCAACAAATGAGGAATGTAAGGAAAGTAGCCACAAATAACAACATCAATGTTGTCTGATCTACCCAAACTCCAAAAGAAATCTCCCAAGTAGGTAAGATGACCCAGCCGCTAGCAGTATGAGTCATTACATCGAATGAAATCCAAGAAAGAATATGACTTACTGAAAGAGATTCAATCTGAGCAGTTCCTCCAATATATTCAGCAATTACCCAAAGGCCCACACCTAAGGTAATGGTCATTGTCATTAAGGCTGGAATTCCGCCTTCTTTCAGGGTATTCTTCCATAAAGGATGCCCATTCCAAATTTGACCGGCCAGTAGAATAAGTGGAAATGCGATCATGGGGGCAGCGATAATTACGAAAGACCAATCAGTTGCTTGACCTCCCCCCCCAAGAGCCAATCCAACAGGGATCATTGCAGCAGCTAATATGAAGAGTAGAAGACGCGATTCATTTTTCGATTCACCCATCTTATCACCTCAATGTTTCAATAAATCAACCTCGTCTAGATTGATTGTCTCCCTAGTACTGTACAGAGATAAGAAAATAGCCAAACCAACTGCAACTTCAGATGCTGCTATTGCAATAGCGATAGAAGTGAATACCCAACCTTCCGGATCTCCTGTTTGCATGGCAACTGCAACAAAATTCAGATTTACAGCATTGAGCATTATCTCAATACACATCAATACGATAATTGCATGCTTACGAGTAAATGCTCCAGCAAGACCAATGAAAAACAAGATTGCAGAAAGCCCGGAAATATATCCTGGATCTATCATTCTTCTTCACCTCCAATAAAAGTACTAGCTTGTTTTGCCCATTCATCTCGCTTGACTCGTCCAGAGAAGAACTCGATTGCAACATTGACTTCCTCTTCAATTTCAGAGGTCATGTTGGCCAACTGACTGAACTTGTAAATTCCTAGCGCATTCAATTTCTCAGCAATAAACGGCCCAATGCCCTTGATCTTTTGTAGATCATCTGCATCAGAAGCACTAGCAATACCAAG
>PAOK01000016.1 GCA_002708015.1 Methanobacteriota archaeon | reverse complement strand
AAGCAGATCGAATATCTGATGCCGCAGTTACTCCATCGTTTAGAAGTAACATTCTATCTGCTTTAGCAGCTAGAACAGGATCGTGAGTTACCATTAGAATAGATATTGGATTCTCTGAATCATGACATAAGTCATGAAACAGTTCTAGAATGCCTTCTCCTGAACGTGAGTCTAAATTTCCTGTAGGCTCATCAGCTAGTAAAAGGGGGCGACGTCCTGCAACTGCTCTCGCTATCGCCACTCTCTGTCTTTGTCCTCCAGATAATTGATCAGGAATATGATCAAGTCTATCTCCAAGACCAACTCGAGTTAATGCATCTGCTGCCCTTTCATTTGATTCAGAATCGGTAGCACCAGATAAGCCGAGAGCTAAAGCAACATTATCCAATGCTGACAGATGTTCGACAAGATGGAAATCTTGGAAAATCCAACCAACTGCATGTCTTCGAACTTTCACATTTCCTGCAGGATTTCTAGTACCATATTTGAATTCATTAAGTTGAACTGAACCTGAATCTCCAGCGAGCAGACCTCCTATAATATTGAGGAGAGTAGATTTTCCGCAACCTGAAGGGCCCATGAGAGCTACTAATTCTCCTTGCTCTATCTGGAGGTCAATTCCTTTTAGAACCTCAATTCGACGCCGACCTGACCCAAACCCTTTGCGAAGATCGTCTACTTCCAGCAGCATATATCCTTCCGGGCTGCCAATGGGAATATAACCGTATGTTAAACAGTGTATGTAGAAAAAATGTGTTTTACTTCTTCAATTCTAATGCTTTTGAATACGCCTGAGAGTGAAGATTGGAGACTTGATTAGCAGAATAAATAGATGCTGCAACAATCAAGTCTTCTCTAGGAGATCTGTAATTGGAACCTTGAGAAATTCTTT
Source organism: Methanobacteriota archaeon (assembly GCA_002708015.1). GTDB lineage: Archaea > Thermoplasmatota > Poseidoniia > Poseidoniales > Thalassarchaeaceae > MGIIb-N2. The sequence continues at coordinate 11,550 of PAOK01000016.1, read as the reverse complement.
CAGCATTGATTTTCATGATTGCATTTTTCCATGATGAAATATCAAATGGTGGAAGAATACATGAGTCAGGTGGATGTTCATTTTGAGCACCTAAATCATTCACAAGAACCGGGCAACCAGAAGCCATCGCTTCAACAACGGGAAGGCCAAAACCTTCCGCAGCAGATGGAAAAAGAAGTGCGTCAACATGTTGTTCTAGAGCTATTAATTCCTCCTCATCTACCTTGCCATGCCATTTCAAGCGTATTCTCAATTTTTCTGCCTTTTCTTTCAATCGTGATTCTGCCTGAGGATCGGATTCTGCTCCAACCTTGTGGACAACTATATTTCGACGAGTATCAGGATCTAATTCACTAATTACATCCAAAACAAATGCAATCGCTTTCCTCCTATCTTCGCTTCCAACAACTAACAGATGTGTTGAATCAGAATCCAAATNAGGTCTTTGTCTAAGATTTATTCTAGGGTCTCTAGCTTCTACATCAACACTATTCGGGACAATTTGTATAGGGATTTTAGGCATTAATTGAGCCAGGTGGGTAGCAGTTTCCTTACTAATACAAATCGCTAAATCTGCTCTACTTAATCCTCTTTTCAGACGACGGATGTCCATTGATCNTACTATTCCAGGATTCTTTTTTCCTATTTCGATTGGTCCCCAACCTGATTCCATTACTTTTGGATCGAGNAAAAAGAGATCATGGACTGTTATTACAACAGGGCATGAAATGTCCTTTGGAACTAAATGTGCTTGTTCTTGGTCAGTAATATGAATTAAGTCTGGATTAGTATGTTTGGCAGTATTTTTTACATTTCTAGGATGTGTAAACCAGCGTCTTCTGAGACGTTTCAATGCTCCAACATCATCCATTGGGTGATTCACTTCTTGTATTATTTCCCAACCAGAAACTAAGCCAGATTCTAATCTCTGTACTGTAGCATTATGCGCTCTTCCGAAACCAGAAGTAATGGGTAATTCGCCCCCTCTAACCAGAAGCACCCGGTTGCCCATACCTACTCCAGCATGAATCCGCACTACAAGCCTGACGCTTTGCGCCACCTTGATTCGCGATGATTGAGAAGATACGCCATGGAGCCAGCCAGCCAGCGCCCCTCACTCCTGATAATCAAGGGGTCTTTCTCTCAATTTGGGGGGGCTGAAAGGGATATCGTCCGTCAATTAGAGGCATGGAAAAAATTCTTTGATTTACGAATAGCTACACTAAATCCACATTTTGAACTTGAACAAGAAGCAACACGTCTAGATATTCCATTATTTGTCCCCGATTCTACATGGTCTGAATCCTCTTCTGCGTTTTCAAGAATTACCGCAACATCGAGTAAAACTGCAACTAAAGCATGGAAAAGTTTCCTTCAAAATAAACCTGAAACTATGCAAGATATTGATGCAATACATCTTGTCACAGGTGCGGGTTCAATTGAATCAATCTCAATTATTCCAGAGGATATCCCCATTCATGTTCACATGTTAGAACCAAATAGAGGACTACATGGAGAAACCGTATTATGGGCCAAAATCGATGGAAAACAACCTAGACCTGTTGCATTAACTCGTATGCTTCTTACTATTCCTCGAAACAGAGATCTAAAATTGGTAGATAAAGTTGCAAAACGTCCAAATTCCATTTTTAGTGGGAACTCAGATTACATCAAAAAGAGGATTCTAGAAGTACATAACATAGAAGCAAGAGTGCTTCTTCCTTGTGTTGATCTATCAAAATGGAAAATACAAGAAGATAATCTAGTTGGCGATTATGTTGTCACAATTGGTCGAGCCAGTTGGGTTAAAGGAACGTGGGAATGTATCGAAATGCTTACCGGAACAGAAATTGGATTGGTACATGTAGGAGGAGGAGATCAAAATGATATCAAACAGTTAAAGGAATTAGCAAAGAAAAATAATGTCAAATTTGAAGTCTCTAAAAGGTTGGAACATGAGGATTTAGTACAGTTACTAAGTTCATCACTAGGAGTTATTTCATTGGCACACAAAGAACCGTTTGGACTAACACCTGTTGAAGCTCATGCAGTTGGAGTTCCTGCTCTGATGGTAAACGAAGGTGGATTTTCTTCAACTATTGTTGATGGAGAATCAGGAAGGCTATTGCCACGTAATGATTACACTGTATGGCATTCTGCTTTGAAAGAAGCAGCAATCCCAGAAAATAGGAAAAAATGGTCAGCTAAGGGTAGAGATATAGTAAATCATCTAGCATTACATCCCGAAGGACGGGCAATAGAACTCCAAAAAATAATTCATCAACTCATTCAATGATTGGACGAGGCTGAGAAAATAAAACAAAACCAAGGGTTAATGCTGAAATTACAAACAGAACTAGTGAAGATACCACTCCAATAGCAGGAGGAGTGTAGATGCCTAATTCAAATGGTAATAGATCAAGAGCAGTCTCTCCTCTTCCTAATTGACCGCCTATTGATCCGAGCATAATTGTCATTAGAAAACCTAGGGATGCAGATATCGCCTGAAGAATCGTAAGGCCACGATGTTCCCAAAGTCGGTACCCACAAAGTCGTCGACCAGAAATTACTCCACTCCAGAAACCAATACAAAGGCCACTAAACACCATTTTATTGAGAGACATACTGCTTTGTCCCCCCATGGATTCTGTAGTTAGATACCCAGTTATGATGGCAGCAGGAATCATCAAAACTCCAAAAATAGAAGCTATGTATGCTGCTGAATCAAGATGTAAATGCACTTTGGATGGAAGCCTTTCACCCAATGTTGGAACTAATGCTTTCATTGAACAGATTATGGTACCTAGAGTAGCAATAGTGAATGCTCCAACCACCATCTCTGTGGAAATCACATGAAAAACAGACATAGAAACCATCAGATTTCACCTCCTGAGGATGNAATATAGTCTGGGCCATAATGTGTCCATTGTTCGTCACTCCATCCTTCAGGTCGACGAGGATCANTNAGATTTATNCCTGGGGATGAGTTTTGAAAAGCCCTATCTTTAGAAGATTCGATTGGATTGTTTTTGATATTTGATGAGACCAAATCCTCAGCCATAAATCGTTGAAGAGAAATTAGTATCGATGCAGTTATCATCGCTAAAGCTAACATCAACAATCTATACGGATTTTCATCAACTGATGAGGAAACATCTGTTGACAAAGTAGTCCAAGCAGTAGTTGTTTCGAACTCAGAATTAGAAATCCTCCAACGATATTCAATTGATCCATCTGCCAAAGCAATTGGGAAATTTACTTCCCATCCATTTGCATTACTTTCTGCTTCAATTGAGGAAATAGTCTCAGAGCCAGAAATTTTCCACTCAATAGAAGCAGATGTAACATTCATCATTTTAGATTGGAGTACGGTTTCTTCACCAATATTTCTCTTAGTGATTGGAGTCCAATCTAAAAGTTGAGGGAAATTTTCTGGAATTGGGCCTACAGAAATTGATGTACCTCCTTGATCGTTTGTATCTCCCAATCTAGCAATTCCATCACCGCCATGATGAATTCCAATGTGGAATGTAGTTATTCCCTCAACCGAAGGAGCAGATAATGACCATGAAACAGATATGCCCTCATCTGAATCAAGAACATATGATTCTACATAATTCGAAGAGCCTCCATTAGAATCTGAAATTATTGTCCATCCCGAGTGATCAGGTGAATCGTCAACACCAAATGTTCCTGTTGTAAGGAAAACCCCAACTATTTTTCTTTCTGAGAGTTCCATTCCAACGATATCTGCTGTAATTGTCAACGGGCCTCCAACAAAAGTTGACTCTCTATCTGTGTTCAATGAAATCACTGCTGATGANGGTAGAGAGACATCTGGATCTGCATGACAAGAACCTCCACAAGCGAAATCTCTAGTTCCATCGCCATTTCCNCCAGGATTAGCTTCCATCACAGGNGAAGAAAGTAAACATGCTAAGATTCCCANAATCATAACTCTNTNTANAATTCTCANGAGAATCTCCTCCGAATTCCNATTCCAAATGAAATCAATATTGAAATAATTATCCAAGTGAAAATTAGAGCAGATGCAATAGTGCTTTCTTCAACTTCTGGTGTTACAATGTCTTCATTGGTTAGTTCTATTGAACCCANGTTTACGTCAGAAATAAGTTGATTTTCAACTCCACCAACATCAACAGTAATTATGTAAAAATGATTTCCTGCGAGGAAAATAGGATCTTGAAATTNNGTCTNATTAGTNGTAGCAATCAAACTTGCAGAAGATAAGTCACTTCTGTCTTCCAATAAAGAAGATGACCGCCAAACATAAAATTGAGTTTCAGAACCTGTCCAATTCCATGATATATCGATGAATGATCCTTCCTTGCTGACTTTAAGGTCAGAAATTATCGAACCTTGAATAGCCTCTACCCTCTTTTCTAAGAAATCAATGCCACCATGTTCGTCAAGTACAGTGAGATTAACTGTTGTAGTCCCCAAATCAAATTCATGAGAAATAACTGGACCTGTATAAGTTGACCCTCCGATAGTCCAGAACCATGCAACAATATCTCCATCCACATCTGAGGAAGAATGAGCATCAATAACAGTGTCGGATTCAATCATTATTAATTCGGGAATAATGAAATCTGCCGAGGGTGCTAAATTTTCAATTGTAATCAGAGAACTGGATTCTGTAGTAATTCCACCAAATCCATCATCTGCAGTAACAGAAACAGACCAAGTTTGTCCTACACTCAACCAGTCAGTTGGAACTAAACTTTGGTTATCCAATGAAGCAATTCTAAAACCATCTCTGTACCAAATTGACGTAAATGTAGAGGTATCTGAATCTCGATCTGTAGATGTTACATCAATTTCTAATGGTTCTAGAACGTAAATTCCATTTTGGATATCAATGAACTCAATTTGAACCAATGGATTTGAATTTCCAATTGTAACAGATCTAGTAATATGGTTAGATTCAGGGTTTTCGTGATCTGTACTTTCTCCACCATCTATATCTTCCAAAATAATCTCTGCATGCCAGACTTGTCCTCGAATAACTTGTCCTGATTCAATAACCAAAAGGTCATCAAAATTGGAATTGTGTACCCCATTGATATGCCAATGAACATGAACTAAAGATAACGCATCTCCATCAGGATCAGACCATTGATATTCTATTTTCAAATCATCTGAACTAGATGGATTTTCAGGTGTTAAATTTAGAGATTCAAGAACTGGAGGGGCATTAGAAATTGTTCTAGGAGCCGATTCCGCCCAGGGTGAAAACTCTATTCCATCACTTGCACGAACGCTTACTTTCCAAATTTCTCCCTTGGAAGTCTGTGAAGAAGGTATAGTTGATTCGCCATCGAATTGGGAAATATGAATCCCATCTTTCATCCATTGAATCTCAACTGACGAAGATAAGTCGCCATCTTCATCAAAAAATGTGTAAGACATGTTGATATCATCAGTAGTTAACGGATTTGTAGGTGTTATTGTAAGTGATTGGATTAAGGGGGCATTATTCGAACTCCCAATCTGAATACTTGCAGTTACAATGTTTCCAGAATCTTCACCATCAGAAGGAGTGACGCGAACTTCCCAAATATCTCCAGTTCTGGTTGATACATTTGGTATAGTTGAAGCTCCATCATAAGTTGAAACTCTGGAACCATCGAGATACCATTCTATTACAGTACCAGATTCGGAATCTAAATCTGAATCTGAAAAAGAATAAGACATTGTAAGATCATCTATTTCAGTAGGATCTGTTGGAGAGATACTCAGACTATCTACCACTGGTGGAGTATTCTGGACAATAATTGGCGCTGATGAAACCGGTGAACCAAAATCAGTACCGTCAGAAGGAGTGACTGTAACTGCCCATGTCTCGCCCTTCGAAAGGAAAGATGAAGAGACTGATGTAGAATCATCTAATGATGTAATTATTGTAGAATCTCTACTCCATTGAATGGTTGTACCTGATTCTGAATCACCATCTAAATCTGAGAATGTATATGTTAAACTAAGAGAGTCAGATGTTGTTGGTAATGAAGGACTAATAATCAAATTAGAAACTGAAGGTGCCTGATTTTGAGGAGGTTGTTCAGGAATATTGTAAGTAGCTGTATTCCAAGAGTCTCCATTGTTTCCACTAGCACCATTTGCTGCCAAACCAGCAATATCAACGGTTACAGTTCCAGTACCAGAAGAAGGTGCAGTCCAATCCACTGTCCAAGATCTAGCATTTCTGTTAGAATGCGTGACTTTTCCGCTATCTAACTTAGCGTTAGATCCAGGATTTGAAAAGGTCCCAGAAGAAGCATCTAACGAAAAACCGCCTAGACTATTACTGATTTGTGAATTTGAAACAGTAACAGTGAAAGTATAGGATTGTCCTGGGACATAAGATGATGGCTGGCCACTCAGACTGACTGTTGTGGAACTACTAGAACCTCCATGACAACCACAAGATGGGCTGGTTTTTCCATTGGAATTTGCTTCTGAAAGTGGCGCATATAATGCCAAACAAAAAATACTGACCAAGAACAGTACTCGGCGCGCCAGCATGATTTGGGTTGACGATTGTTAGTTATGATATTTCGTTTACTTCGATTATTGAAAATTGGAAATTATCCGTTGCATTGATGGACGACTTATGATTCGCTAGCGTCATGACACAGCCAATTGAGTCGGTTGCTATAGTAGGTGCCGGAAATATGGGGAGTGGAATTGCCCAAAAAACTGCTCAAGAAATGTTTCAGGTACAAATGGTAGATAGAGAAGAACAATGGGTTAACAGAGGCAAAAAAATTATTTCAGATTTTCTTGAAGAAGCTATCGAAAGACGAATCTTTTCCCAATCTCAAGTTGAAGAGATAAAGGGGCGAATCTCAGGTGTAATCGGAGTGGAAAACGTTGATTCAGAAACAGATCTTGTTATCGAAGCAGTTTTCGAAGATTTTAATGTCAAAGCAGATGTTTTCCAAATATTGGATGAAAATTGTGGTGATCAAACTATTTTAGCATCTAATACATCATCTCTAAGCGTTAATGAATTATCAAAAGCAACANCNAGNCCTGATNGATTTGTTGGNCTTCATTTCTTTTATCANCCTGCAAAAAATNGNCTNGTTGAAGTNATCCCTGCNGACGNCTCATCNGAAGATACAATNTCAAGAGTTGTACAATATTGTAAACAACTNGGAAAAGTAGTTATTGTTTGTAAAGATAAACCTGGTTTTGTAGTNAATCGATTCTTTGTTCCATGGCTAAANGAAGCATGTCTCTTGATGGAAGAAGGTCACGGGACCCCTGCACAAATTGATGCAGTGGCTCGAAGATCATTCAATATTGGAATGGGACCTTTTGCTCTGATGAACTTAACTGGTCCACCAATTGCACTTCATTCAACTGACTATCTTGCTCAACAACTCAACACTCCAAGATACAATGGTGCACAAAATCTCCGNGATCTTGTTGACAATAATGCGATGTGGGANATTAGTGAAAANGAGGAATGTGAAGAAGAATTGGCATCTATTATCCGAGAACGACTTCTAGGAGCTGTTTTCTCTATTTCTTCACAAATCGTAGAAGAAGAAATTTGTTCTATGGAAGATGTCGATCGAGGCGCTAAAGTAGGACTTCGTTGGGCATTAGGACCATTTGAATTGATGAATGAATTTGGAATTGATGAAGCATATAGAATGGCTAAATCATATTCTGAGTTACATAGTGATGAATCTGGATTTAAACTTCCTCAATTCCTTCAAATTAAAGCCGNAACAGGAAATCCGTGGATGTTTGAATTTGTAGATGCAGAAATTAAAAATGGAATTGCTACAGTAAACATCAATCGACCAGAAGCAATGAACGCTCTGAACGGAACAGTAGTAGAACAATTAGGTGCACTTGTTGATAACTTGAATGAGGATACATCGATNCATACAATTGTCCTAGAAGGAGCAGGTAAGGCATTTGTTGCAGGAGCAGATGTCAAATTCTTTGTAGATAGATTAGATGAAAATGCATTTCCAAAGATCTATGAATTTACTGCAGAAGGGCATAATGTTCTAGGAAAAATTGAGAATAGTCCGAAGACTACTATCGCTCTTACTACCGGACTTGCGTTGGGNGGAGGTTTAGAACTTGCATTATCTTGTGATTATCGAATTGGAACAAGAAGAACGCAATTCAGATTTCCAGAAACAAGTATTGGGATTTATCCTGGTCTTGGAGGGACCCAAAGAACAACAAGAATTTGTGGGGTAAATGCAGCACGATGGGCAATACTTGCAGGTAATTGGATNGGCCCAAAACAAGGAGAAGATCTAGGTCTTATTACGCATCTTGTTGAGCCTGCAGATGTTGAGAAAACAATTGAAATTATTAGTAACCAAGGTAAACCAACAAACAAATACACTGGAGCACCTGTAAGAATGTCGGAAGCTGTACAATCAGCAATTGAATTCTATTCAGACGATAATATGGACTCAATAATGACAGGTCAAATTCCTGATGGAAGCGTAGAAGGCTATGCAAGTCGACAAATCAAGCAAATATCCAGAACCGCTCCTATCGCATTAAGAATGGCCAGTAATTTAATCGATGTCGCTGCATCTACTAATTTAGAAGATGGATTAGCAGCAGAATTACAAAACTTAGAAGATATATTTTCAACTAAGGATGCATACGAAGGTTTGTCATCACTTATCCAAGGAAGACGACCCAACTACAACAACGAATAATCCACTTACTTCTAAGAGAATTTTCCAGGAGGAGGTATATACCAAGGTGATCTCCAATTGCTAATAGCTCGAAAGTATGATTCAAGTAATTTATTCATCTCATTACCTCCTTTCTTAGAGAATCAAATAATTTTGTACAAATGAACTCAATAAATTCAATCATTTTACCACCGCAAAATCCTACTGAATAATCGTCCATTTTTCTCCTCTTTTACACTCAATTTTTCGCTCCAATCATCTATCCAATCAACAAGATATTTATCCATTCTATCCCCATACTATACTTGTACCCCGACCTATATCAAAGTATTAGTAAACGTGCAACTACTAGGGTGTAATTTATACACTAAGTTGTTTTGAAAACACCATGGTCGAACCCCCAATGAAGGTGTCCAAGCATGATCTTTCGATAATCAACCAGTCAATAGATACAGTACATGAAATGGGTACTCAAATTCGAAAAGCATTGGAAGAATATTCTGATGAACATACCCATAATACTGCTTGGGAAGTTCAGGCAGGAGTAGAAGCGTTAGAGGTGTTTGGATCTCGTTGGACCATCGAAATATTAGCAGCTTTGTATGTTGCTGGTGAGAGGCGATTCAATGAATTAAGGCATCTCTTGAATGGAATTAGTAGTCGCACTCTGTCAGATAAACTCAGGAAATGTACTGATTCTGGATTAATTGAACGAATAGTTGTAGATGGGCCTCCAGTTAGAGTTTCATACAGATTAACTGAGCATGGGATAATTTGTGGACGGCTGTTGGGTCCGTTGGTAGCATATATGAAAATTAGAAACGGTGCTCTTGAGGAAGATGTCTGAACAATGAACCAATGCTTTGAAGATGGTCTACCTCTAATTCATACTCATGCCCCTACTCCAACAGTGGCACCGGAGACACCCTTGGGTCCTTGGTGGAATACTAGGAATTGCAGGAGGTCTAGTAGGATTTGGAGGTGCAGGAAATGGGTTTGCCACAAGTGGAACTATCAGCTCTGCAAGTGATTCCTGGGAACATCCTCTAAGAATTAGAATTCTAAATTTACTTGAACGAAAACCAGGATTACCATATCGTGAATTACAACGAGAACTTAATGCGGCAAATGGAACACTAAGACACCATCTAGATGTCTTGATTGCAAATCATTCCGTAACCGTTGTTCATGTAAACGGTCGTTCATGCCATTATGCTGGAGCGCCTGCACAAATGGAAATTATGTCAGGAGTGGTCGTCGGTGGAGATGAGCATGCTGCTGCCATGATGCCTGTAGGATTATCGACAGTTCAGAAATTAATTGTTGCTCGATTATCGAGACAAGAATTACCTAAATCACAAGCACAAATGGCCAGAGAATTAGGTAGATCAAGGGCTTCAGTACATTCAGCTGTTACTGTTCTTCGTAGAAGAGGAATTCTCCATGCTGCTGAATTAACACTTGCCCCACATCTTTCTGGACTGAGAGATGGTGGAATCGATTACGATTGGTTGGATGGCATGAATCAACTCTAAATTGCTATAATTTAACCAATATTTGTCCGAATACTCTTGAGCCTGAACTTTCCGAGGAGGGGTATGTTCGTACTACGCCTTCAGGAACATTCGGTTCCGGTGGGTAGTGATGATCCAGATATTTTACTTGCTTGGATATTAGATACCATGGGACTGGTTCGAAGAAAGAATTATGCTGAAGAGGTAGTATCTACTAGAGGATCTATTCATGGATTAATGAGAGATTATCTTCTTGCTGATCCATTACGCGGATGGGATAGTCAATCGATGATTGATGCAAGTGGAATTAGTTCAACTGCTCTTCATCACCAACTAGTAAAATTACGATCTTGTGGATTATTAGCAACTGTGACAGAAGGAAGATGGAAAAGGCATGTCATTAGAAATGGTTCATTATCTGCCGCAATTGAACTTATTTCTGCTCAAGCAGAAATCATACTAAAACAACGAATGTCTATCCTTGATGATGTAATTTCTTCCTCTGAAACTAGAATGATTAATGACCCACTACAACTAGGTGGTGAAGATATTCCTTTTCGAATAATTATCTCAGAACAGGGACCTATTCAGAATCAAATATCTCTTAAATCGTTACTGAGAGATTTTGGATTCACTGGAGATAGAGGAAAAGAAGAGGATGATTTGTGTCTGGAAATTTTCACTTTACTCGCTAGCGGTGAAATTCCGCTAACAACTGATTTCTTGATGAATGAAACAAATGAATCTAGAACTCGTGTTTTAGGAATTTTAGAACGATTTAGATCAGCACTTCTTGTTGAAAGAGTGTTATTAGAAGATCGAATTTCACATAATCTATTCATTGGGCTAACGCATCAATGGGCTCAAAGAGGAGAAAAATGGATTCGTGGGCGTGGGGGTTTAGGGAGGATAGAACAACAAGTAGCTGATCGAATTGTTTCAGATCTAAAACAAGAAAAATTGACAACTGAAAGTATTTCTGAGCATCTAAATGGTATTGAAACTAAAGTAAAATGTCTTCTTGTAAATACATTAGGTGGAAGAGTCCCTTACGGATATCGACTAACAGGAAAGGATGCAGATGCAATCGTTTCCCGATTACTTTCTAGAGTGCAAAGGATACTTGAAAGACTTAGAATGATTTCAAAAAAATATGATCATATCATATCATAATCTTAGATGATTGGATTGACTTTTCTAAAAAACCTGTTACAGATTGAATTAATTCATTTGGCCCTTGAGTCCTGTGTAATTTAACTCTCATATCACTCGCTCCTTCTAATCCTTTAGTGAATGAAATAGCATGACGTTTGAGATGATTATTTCGACGA
>PAOK01000015.1 GCA_002708015.1 Methanobacteriota archaeon | reverse complement strand
GCGGTCCCACGTATCTCTTGCAGCATCCAATAAATCATCTGGACATAATTCTGCATCAATACCTAATGGTTTTACTGAAAGGCCAACATATTCCTTTGATTCAACATCATATGCTGCACGACGGTGGTTTTGAATTACTCGAAGCATGTGTTCCTTGTTTTCTTCATATCTTTCAAAGGGTCCAAGGAAACTAGCCATTTCAGCACTAGTTGCATATGACTCACCACACATTATTGCACTTAATGAGCCGCAAATTGCTCTCGCCTTATCATCATCATATGGGATGCCCATATGCATCAATAAAGATCCTAGATTACAATAGCCTAATCCTAATGTCCTGTATTCGTAGGACTTTCGAGCTATTTCTTCACTGGGGAATTGAGCCATTAATACTGAAATTTCTAATGTTGCTGTCCANAGACGTACACTATGTTGGAAATCTTCAGTTTGGAATGTTCTCGTATCGGCATCATAATATTCGAGAAGATTGATACTCGCTAAATTACATGCTGTATCGTCAAGGAACATATATTCTGAACAGGGATTAGATCCATTGATTCTTCCACCTTCAGGGCAGGTATGCCACTCATTAATTGTGGAATCATATTGAACTCCTGGGTCTGCACATGCCCAAGCAGTGTAAGCAATTTGATCCCAAAGATCTCTAGCAGGAAGTGTTTTACAAGGCTCNGGATCACGATTTTCTTTTTCCGCTGCTGCTAATTCAGTACGCCAGAAAAGGTTCCAATCGTCTCCAGATTCAACGGCATCCATGAAATGATTTGGCACTCTTACAGAATTGTTACTATTCTGACCAGATACGGTAATGTAACCTTCTCCTTGCCAATCTGAATCAAACACTTCAAAGTTTACAGAGCGCCATCCTTGATTCCCAAGATCNATAATTCTCTTGATGTGAGGTTCGGGCACCCCGTTCTTTACCGCAGCTACGATGGCTGACTTTAATTCTGGATTCGTATTCATATCTGATGCTGCAATCTCTGATTCGTCTGACCACATAGCGGACATGATTTCAGTTGCATGCTTTTGCAAAAGTTGACTTCCAATAATTAGAGATGATACTTTCTCTTCTTCCGATGCTTTCCAATTAATGTATTCCTCGATATCTGGATGATCTAGATCTAATGTTACCATTTTTGCTGCACGCCTAGTCGTACCACCAGACTTGATTGCACCTGCTGCACGGTCACCAATTTTCAAAAATGATAGAAGGCCACTTGAACGACCTCCGCCTGAAAGAGGTTCGTCTTTACCTCGAATATTACTGAAATTGGAACCTGTTCCAGAACCGAATTTAAACAATAATGCTTCTCTTTCCCAAAGTCCCATAATCGACTCNCTGCCCCCTACTAGTGAATCGCTAACCGACTGAATGAAACATGCATGTGGTTGAGGNTGCTCATAAGAATTCGAAGATTGCCTCATTGTTCCAGTATCAGGATCTACAAACATGTGTCCTTGAGGATTTCCTTCTATTCCATAGGCCCAATGAAGTCCAGTGTTGAACCATTGNGGACTGTTTGGTGCAGAGCGTTGACTAGCAATCAAGAAACACATTTCATCATAATATGATCTTGCATCTTCTTCTGATGCAAAATATCCATACTTCCAACCCCAGTATGTCCATGTTCCTGCTAATCTACGGAACATTTGACGAAAATCTGTTTCAGCGATAAATCGCTCTGATGCTTCCAAGTTCTGTAATTTCTCTTCGTCTGGTGCAGAGCGTTGAAGCCAAGTTGGAACTCCCTCTTCAGGAACTGGTCTAAGTGCTGCAGGGACCCCTGCTTTTCGAAGATATTTTTGTGCGGCAACAGTACCTGGGACGCCTTCAAATCCACTTGGGAAACGTACTCCCAACATATTATCAGCTACAGTTCCATCCATGTTGCGAATTTCTAAATCAGTAGTGATCCATTCGAAGGCTTCAAACGGATCTTCGCCAATAGTAGTAAATCTACGTTTAATCGTCATACCACTAGTTCCTTCGTTGCTATTGTTCATAGTAGTCTGCATTCTTAACCCTCCTTTCACCTAATTGACATTGTGCCGCACTTCATATTCGCGTGGGAATCTGCTGGCTCAATCGAGGGTTATTGAATGTTCACGGTAGATACAAGATGAAATGACTAAACATTGGGGTTTTTTGGATTTATCAAAATCCCAACAAACTATANATGTATATCGATTTTTGATAGTTTGATAATTACTGAACAAATAATTATACATTTTTCCAAAACTTCTGCGGGATGGATTGAACAACCCCTGCCCCATCCACTTCATTATGAGTGACGATGATGATGAGGAATATAGTGTACCTGATAGTGGACTAGAAATGGGTGACTCAATAGATTCAGAGACACACGATGATGTTGATCCATTTGAGGAACTTGGTATTGGTTCTAGCTCTAGTACATCAACAAATCAAAAAGANGTAGGTAAAGGATATGATGCCTTCTCTGAACTAATGAATGATGAATTAGAAGATGATGATCATGCTGAAATTAATGACAGTATGAGTAGTAATATTTCCGAAGAGGGGNATTCAAAGTCAGAAAGTATCTATGTTATGTTGCTTCAAACTGTATGGGTTGATGGGATTCTAGATCCTGCAGAAGTGCGATTGTTATCCAAGAAAAGGGCTGAATTGGATATCACATTTGAACGGCATCTTGAGTTAGTTGAAGAATTGATTGGGTGATATTATGAAGCANCCGTATACAATCGGCCTTGAGTATGGNTGGGGGGATGATGCATTGAATGTAGAAGGGCACCATTTACTTTCGAAACTCTCAAAGATGTTTCATTTATCATCAAAAGAAAGAGANAACATAGAAATGGAATTTACTGAAACCTTGCCGGCTATTTCGCAGGGTGTTGGAGCCGGAAAAACAGCATTGAAAGCATATGTAAGAGATTTAGAAAATTGGTTTCCTAGTCAAGGAGATAGATGTGCTCAATACTTGGGAAGAATGGCATTAGATGTTGGAATGACTAAAAATGGGTGGAAGANTGTGTACTCTTGGATGAATTCGATTGGTCTTGGCACTAGTTTTGCTATGGGCGCCTGGATGGAAGGTGAAGAGCCACAAGAAATTGAGATTCCTGCTTTTTTTGATGATGTTGTTTCAGCGTTGGGTGTTTAATCAGTCTGAATTTCCAGTGACCATTGAAGGGAGGTGCCTGATCTGGTAATCATATTCCCTACACTACAATGCTTCTCGTGACTCGATTCGATCAGTCTTTCAACTAATTTTTCCGGAACCGTTCCTTTAACAATATATTTCATCATNATTGATGTGAACACTTTAGGAGACTCTGTCGCTCTCTCAGATTCTATTTTGATAGTAATATTATCAACATTATCAATTCGATGTTTAAGACCTTCTTTTACATCAATCAAAGAACATGCAGCATGAGCATGGAGGACCATTTCCATGGGACTAGGGGAGGTTGCAGTATATATTTCGAATTTCTTTCCACCAGATGTTTCNCCAATATAGCCAGTATCAGCAGTCCAACATACTTCGCCATTCATGGCCTACACACCCAGTAATTACGTTTAGAGAATTGGGCGGTTGATTGATGAACGTTGTATTAGTCCCGAAGAATGATTACGATGTCAGGTACGAGTATTACAATGGAAAATGGAATCTTGAATGTGCCAAATGACCCCGTTGTCCATTTCATTGAAGGAGATGGAATCGGAATTGATATTACTCCAGTAATGATTAATGTGGTAGATGCAAGTGTTGAAAAAGCCTACAATGGGGAAAAAAGGATTCACTGGAATGAGGTTTTGGCTGGAGAAAAAGCGTTCAATGCTACTGGTGAATGGTTGCCAGAAGAGACATTAGATGCAATGAAAAATGGACTTGTGTCAATTAAAGGACCTTTAACGACCCCTGTTGGCGGAGGAATAAGAAGTCTGAATGTCGCTCTTCGTCAAAAGTTGGATTTGTTTGCTTGTGTTCGACCTGTGAGATGGTATGCTGGAACTCCTAGTCCTGTTAGAGATCCAGGTGCAGTTGATATGATAATTTTCAGAGAGAATAGTGAAGATGTATATGCTGGAATTGAATGGGAAGCTGGATCTGATGATGTTGCAAAAGTCATCGATTTTCTACGTAATGAAATGGGAGTGGATAAAATAAGNTTCCCGAATACAAGTGGAATTGGGATCAAGCCAATATCTAGTGAAGGGACTGGAAGGATTGTTAGAGCCGCAATACAGTATGTAATTGATAATGATAAAGATAGCCTAACATTGGTGCATAAAGGAAATATCATGAAATTTACAGAAGGAGGATTCAGGGATTGGGGGTATCAACTTGCACAAGATGAATTCGGGGCTGAATTACTAGATGGTGGTCCTTGGTGCACCATGACAAATCCAAATACAGGAACTAAGATTACAATTAAGGATGTAATTGCTGATGCTATGCTCCAACAAGTTTTGACTCGCCCTAGAGAGTATGGTGTTCTAGTAACAATGAATTTGAATGGCGACTATATTTCAGATGCTTTGGCTGCTCAAGTAGGTGGAATTGGAATTGCCCCCGGTGCAAATATCAATTATGATACTGGAATCTCAATCTTTGAAGCAACACATGGAACTGCTCCAAAATACACNGGTCAGGATAAAGTCAATCCAGGTTCATTGATTCTATCAGCAGAAATGATGTTACGGCATATGGGCTGGACAGAAGCCGCTGACTTAATTGTCAAAGGAATGGAAGGTGCAATCTCTGCGAAAACAGTTACATACGATTTTGAACGATTAATGGATGATGCAACATTGCTCAAATGTTCTGAATTTGGTAACACAATAATCAATCATATGTGAGATGAATATATGGATGAAAATCTAGAAGATATTCGAATAAAAATCCAAAGAATGGCCGAGTTGGCAGAAGTTAATGGAGAGCCTTTGGCTTGGTTTGAAGAACTATATGAAAATGCAAATCGTGAATCAGAAGATGTCCCGTGGGCTCGAATGGAGCCTCATCCACAAATGGTAGAATGGATTGCGAACCGACCAGAAATTAATGGTAAAGCATTGGTTGTAGGGTGTGGGCTAGGAGATGATGCAGAATGGCTAGAAGAAATCGGTTTCGATGTTACTGCATTTGATATTTCAAAATCCTCGATCGATTGGTGTCAAGAACGATTTCCAGATTCCACAGTGAATTACTGTGTTGCTGACTTATTGTCTCCTCCTGAAGATTGGCAAAATAAATTCGATCTAATCGTAGAGATACATATTTTGCAAGTTATTCCAGAAAATATTCGAGATGAGGCAGCAAAAAATCTTTCTTTATTATTGAACAATAATGGCCATGTCCTTTGTATCGGAAGGTTATATGAAATGAATGTTGTAGAACAACCAGCTCCACCGTGGCCACTAGGAAGAGTTTGGTTAGAAAGTAAATTTCAAAATCTACATCTAGTAAATTTCACTCGATTTAAGGCAGAAAACAACTCTGTCGGAGATTTCCCTTCTCTGCCTCGATTTATTGCTTCATGGCAAAAAAAATGATTGATGGAAATCAATTATCCACAGTTGCACTGAAAATAACAACAGTAACGGCTGGACGGTCCATTTCACCAGTTTCTACTTGAGATAGGGTAGTAATGTGATCACACCCTTCAATTACTTCACCAAACACAGTATGAATGCCGTCGAGCCAATCGAGATGATCGATATCACTTGGAATCAAGAAAAATTGAGAGCCGCCTGTGTTAGGATCAGCAGTCTTTGCCATAGAAATTGTACAAGGTAAATGTGTCAAGCCATTATTTGCTTCATCTGGAATGTTCCAATCTTCTTGATTAGGACAATCACTTTGATTTGCTATTCTAGTGCCATTGCAAATGCCATACCAATCTGCAGCATATCCACCTGTTCCAGTATTATTCTGAAAATCTCCACCTTGAATCATGAAATCATCTATGATTCGATGAAAAGTTGAATTATTGTAATTTCCATACAACACATGCTTACGGAAATTATCTGCATGAATAGGAGCAGCACTATGATTTAACATGATTTTAATTGTATAATTTGCTGTGGAATTCTCAAGATTCTCTCCATGGTAAATATGTAGAGTAATATTNCTNTGTCTGAATCGCCATTCATCTTCTCTATCTTCACTATCTCTGTCACCGAAATCACAGTAATATTCTCTAGGCCTATCTGGAGNTTCGGTCCATGTTCCGTTTCTACGTTCACAGTCTTCTTGAGTGATCTCTCGATCATCGTCTGTNTGATCACGATCATTCTCACCGAAGTCGCAATAGGGTTCTCGGGATCTATCTGATGCCTCAACCCATGTTCCGTTTCTACGTTCACAATCTTCTTGCGTGATTTCTCGGTCATCTTCGCGATCTTCTTCAAAGTAACATGTACTACGTTCTTCGGACCAAGTCCCACCGCGGCGTTCACAATCTTCCTGAGTAATTTCGCCTGTTTCACTAGATTCGTTTTCATCGCCCATGTCACAGTAAGATTCCCCTCCACGCTCTGATGCCTCAATCCAAGTACCTCCACCAGAATTGCAATCATCTGGGTTCGCAGGTATGATTTCTGAATCAAGTTCTTCATCTAAAGCTACATCTGCTGCGGTCGCGTTTCCGGATCTATCATCAACAATGAAATCATCCGTTGTATCAGTTATTCTCGTATCATCCACGTCACTACTTTCTAAGCACCCTGCTAAAACAGATGTAATCATTAATAGTGTAAGTACCAAGGGTTTGGCATACATGAATTTCCGTATTTACTAGACTGTTTAATATCTACCCTAATCAAATGACTAATCTATTCTTTCATCTTCAAACTCTTGTATATTGAAAGAAGAGAGGGGGCAGAGCACTCGTAGAACTGGAAAGAAAAACGATTAGGACAATCAAAAATGCACATGTGCGCATTCTTGACCCATCCATCTAACTTGATTTACTCATTCCGCCAACTATCCCTAGTACTCCAGAAACTATTGACAATACAGCAGCAAATACTGTAATGAATACCCCTGTGGATGCTCCCATTGTACTGCCTTCAGAACTTGGGAGCATTAGATACCAAACAAGTACTGCTAGAACCATGAGAACTCCGCTGGCTAGTGAAACCCATTTGCTGTGTGATTCAATTCCGCCTGGTAGGGTTACCCCAACCATACCAAGAATTGCGAAGACGAGTGCTGCTAATGCTACAACCGTTCCAATCCAAAGGACGATCCCTCCTGTGGAACCTGCAGAAACTCCTTCGTCACAACTTGATTTAGCAGTAGAGGCGTTTGCGCGTTCTTCTGTAAATTCAACCGTTGTCCCAGTTGCTGCTGAGGTCATTGTTTCACCGAGAGTTATCAATCCAATTGTATAATCATAAAGATTCGTGCAATAATCAGACATAGAGCCGGTAACTGCAGTTTCNCCACTAAATTTCTCNGTCATTTCTGCAATAGATGCATTNGTCATTCCTTCTGAAAGAATTGTTACTCCCATTTGCGTACATGCCACCTNCGCTGTTTCATTTGTAACTCCTGAGCAATCTAAAGTAACTGTTCGAAGGCCTGACGAGGANGATTGGCCTGTTTCATCTGCATCAGAGCTCAACCAAGATCCATTAAATTGACCAACTGCTGAAAGAATTAGGGCCAAAGCAATACATACAACTGCAGCTATCGCCATAATATCGATTCCACCTTCTTCAGAAGAAGGTGAAACCATAGTTTGAGGGGTTGCCATAACTGCAGGTGATGGCATAACTGCAGGTGGAATAGGTTCTGCTGGCTGTGCTGGCGCTGCTTGGAAATTAGGATAATACTGTTGAGTATAAGTGACTGCTTGATCGGATGTATATCCTTGAGAAATTAGGCCATCATAGTAGCTTTGGGCGTCCGTCATGTGTAACTCAAGAGGNGGGGATTGAATAACTGTATTCCTAATCAATACGGAGATAATTTCAAAATGAAATTTAATTTTTAACAAACATGCATAGAATATTGTGTCTTAGTATTCTTATACTATTTTCTCTATGTCCTATCGTTGCATCAGAAGAAAATACTGACATAAGTGATGAAAATACAAATACAAGAATTGGTCCTGAATTCAGTTTTGATTGTAATGGTGATGATGCACGACCTGAACACCCAATAAATCAATACATACCCTATGGAGAAAGACCTGATTTACCATCTGGTGATACACATAAACACCTAGAATGTCAATTGTACAATCCTAATGACTTCAATATCACAGTAAGTTTGAGTGTACCTTTGGGGATAGATATCTGGTCCCCGGATCAATATTGTGTGGACTATTATTCCTATGGTTGGGACTCCGATACGGGAATGTGGGGAATAATATCAGAACCGATTTGCAATAATGGAAAATGGTTAATTCAAAATGGGAATTCATTAGATGAAAACTATTCATATGAATTAGTCAAAAACGAAACAATATACTCTAATTTGACCATATTCGCAGATTCATTATATCACCCAATGCAGCCTGGCTTTCAAGAAATCAATCTTACTACTAGAATTACAAAAACTCAATGGCTAGGAGATAATGAGACATTATGTCAAGATTGTACAACAATAAACTATACTTCAACTCAGTTTTTCAACGAATGGTGGAATATTGATGTATACACAGATTTGACGAATTGTTATTTGCTAAATAGAGGATATTACTCGGGAGATATGCTAGTAATATTCGANGATTTTTGTGATGATGTAGGAATGGCTAACGCTGTAGAAGTATTAACTCAACGTGATTTCATCGATGTGCGCTGTTTTCAGCAACAAAAGTATGTTTACACTGAATGGAATCCAAACGCGCAAACTACTAACGAATGTGATTTTGAGGTAGATTCGCGTTGGCAACAATTATTCAATTCTAGTAAATTAGATCAAACAAAAATGCTTGATNGTTATGATGGTGACGATTATTATTATGATGGTGGCTATTATTCATGGTGGGATGGAGTTCACCATTATGAAGAATATATTGACAGAGATACTAATGAAGAAATTGATTATTGGGGATCAAGACAATGTCCTGAACAAATTCCAATAACGGTTTCTTTCGATNTCATGGGAAACANAAACTTTACAAAAAATGGTAAAATTCAATTAATTTCTCATCAGTATAGTCTCAATGATGGTTTAACAATTCATAATATTAGTAATCAAACATTCGAAATTTCATCAAATAACACGCCAAATTTAGCATATAACATTCCTTTATCTCAATCTGATGAAGAAAATCTTCTGATAATTATAGAAGGTAAGGTTATTCTCGAAAATGAGTCTTATGATGAGATAATCTTGGGTGCTTGTTTAACAAGATTTGGGGCTGATTCCTTGAATGAAATTTATGAGGAGGCTGCGTTGACCATGGGAATTAGTGGAGGACCACTTCAACGAATTAGTAACTCGATTGCATATTCTATTGGAGTAGATAGTTTTGTTGTTGTTGGGTTCTTTTCAATGTGTATTCCACCTATCTTATACTTGGTACTGACGCGAATGGTTAAACGCATCAATGAAGAATTTTGAAGAAAAAGAAGCGGATGACTGATGAACCAGTGCTGATGCATGTAGTAATATGGTGGAACGTCCAAGGGGGACAAGGGACTTCTATCCAAATGAAATGAGATTGAGATCTTGGTTATTTGATAAGTTTCATGCTGCTTCTAAAGCACACGGATTTGAAGAATATGATTCACCTATTCTAGAATATGAAGAATTGTATACTCGTAAACAAGGAGAGGAGATTACTCAACAATTATTCAACTTTGAAGACAANGGTGGAAGAAAGGTATCTCTTCGACCTGAAATGACTCCTTCGCTTGCTAGAATGGTAATGGCTCAAGCTAAAACATTACCATTACCGCTCAAATGGTACTCTATTCCTCAATGTTGGAGATATGAGAGAACACAACGAGGGAGGGGTAGAGAACACTACCAATGGAATGTAGATATTTGGGGCACTGAAAGTATTTCAGCNGATGCTGAATTGATTTCAATAATGGTTCATTTTTTCAAAAGTGTAGGATTGAATTCAGAAGATCTTGTTATCAAAATCAGTAGTAGAAAGGTACTGGAAGAGGTATTGGGNGCATTAGGAATTGATGGAAATGGGTTTACACAAACATGTATTATTGTAGATAAAATGGACAAACTTCCTGCTGAGGTAATTGAAAACCAATTAACTGAGATAGGGCTAGATTCTTCCTCNATTACAACAATCCAGACAATTCTTGGNATNAAAGAATTAGANAAATTGGAAGAGANTCTTGGNGANCAAAGTTCAGCNGTTTTGGAATTGAATCAGTTGTTTTCAATGTTGGAATCCTACGGCATTCGAGAATGGGTAGAATTTGATGCATCTATTGTACGTGGTTTAGCATATTATACTGGTTCAGTTTTCGAAGCCCACGACAGGAAAGGTGAGTTAAGAGCAATTTGTGGAGGTGGGAGATATGACCGTTTACTATCTAGTTTAGGTGGAAATGATTTGCCAGCTAGTGGTTTTGGTTTTGGTGATATGGTCATAATGGAATTATTGACAGATCGAGGATTATTGCCTGCTATTACATCTGGTAGCCAAGATGTTGTAATTTCACTAAGTGAAGAATTGCGCCCTGAAGCGATGTCTNTTGCTTCAAAATTAAGAGAAAAGGGTAGATCNGTAGATGTCGTCTTAGATGATAAAAAATTGAAATGGGCATTTCGTCATGCAGATAGAATCGGAGCGTCTCGTCTTGTAATGATAATGCCGGAAGAATGGAAAGATGGGAAAATAAAAATCANGGATTTAGAAACAGGCCAAGATGATGAAATTCTTGTCAGTAGTCTATGATAAAATATCAAATCAAATTGGAAATTGATTCTAAGATAGGGTCGAATTGAGAAGTAACTAATGCATATACTAAGCCCAATGTGAATATCATAAATATCCAAAAAATGGGTTCAGACCAATTCTTTACTTTACGGCCATCAAGAGGACCATATGGTATCATATTGAAGGCAGCCAATATTGAATTACCCCATAACCAAGCCATTACAAATTGATTGACAAAAATATTGGTGGTTATTCCTAAGAGTAAACCTCCACCAACTATCCCTATTCCGAAAAGAATCAAGTTTGATATGGGGCCAACCAATGCAATCTTTCCATTTTGTTCTCTACTGATATTTCCTGCAACCATCACTGCTCCAGGAGCCATGAAAACGATTCCCAATATTGCAGCAATNATAATTCCTGTTTTCAGCCCCTTAGGATCTGCCCTGAATTCTGCCCAACAACCGTAATGACGAGCTAAAAATTTGTGNGCTAATTCATGGATAATGAATGCTGGACCTAAAGCTAAAATGTATAGAATGCCCCAAATCAGCATGCCAATAATTACTGAAAGCAAGGAATCCCCACTAGACAATATCGTGAATATGCCCCCCATTCGCATGAAAGCTAAAGCGAGTCCAAATGCAAGTGTGGCTAAAATTAGATCGTTCATTTCTCTTTTAGAAAAATGCCAAAAAGAGCCGTCATGTCTTTGGAGTGTATGTTCTTGAAAATATAATTGATCCATAAAAGAACTTAGTAGTGCTCCACCCTTGAATTCGGGAGCAGGGCCTTGTTGAATGATGACGCGAACGTGACGTTGCCCTTGGGATTCTCTTGAGGTGTTTTTTTGCGTGCCGCGAAAAAAATCTTCCTCTTCTATAATTACGCCCCCGATTTTGTATGTGGCCCGAATCTAATTTAGAGTTGTGATTATTCCTTCTGCATCTACAACTAANGATTCAGACTGTTTCTCATCCATTTCTGGATAATCTATTCTTCTATGTGATCCGCGACTTTCTTCTCGTGCATCAGCAGTAGATGNGATAGTTCTAGCAAGTGCAAGCATCCCTTGAAGTTCCAGTGCTTTAACCAATTCAGTATTCATTACAAATGATTCATCAGATATTCGAGTGCTTTCTTTCACCATCTCTTCTATTTGAGCAGAACAAGATGAAATAATTACTGCTTCCCTCTCTAAACCCATACTTGAATTCATCAATCGACGCAATGATGCAATGCCAGCCCCAACAGATGGTCCGGATTCAGTTCGAGACAATGACTCTATGGANTTTTCAGATATTAATGCCATTTCATATAGAAAATCTTGATTTCCAAAACCAACAGTACCGCTCCACTTAGCCGCAGAAAGTCCTGCATTTGAGCCACCGATCAAATCATCCAATATTCGATTTCCTGGTATCATGTCAGCACCATGCATTCCTGAATCAGCTGAACCACCAGCAGCATACAAGCCGGTTAGCCAAAGATCTTGAGAAAGGAGCGCGCGNCCTTGATTATCTACAGCTACACCTCCAATTGCAAAATCAGGTTGTGGTTCAATTGGGACTACGTCTTTCCATAAATTAATACTAAATCTTGATTCAAGAATATTCGCAGTAGTTGTAAACCACCCTCGTTCGGAAGTAGGCACATTTCTAGCATCTAAAACATAATCACCATCTATCAGTGAAATNGAAGCTTCGGTCATTGTTCCTGTTAATTCAACATCGTCACCATTCGATTTTCGAATTCGTGCACCTGCGGATAACAAAGAAATTGGTAAACGATAATTCGATGTCGGAACGCATAATGGGTGCCATGAGATAAACTCCATTCCGCGTAATTTAGCACCAGCCCTCAATGCAAGTGAAGCCCCCAAGCCATTTCCTCCTTCATCATTCCAAAGACCCGAATGATCTTGTGTGGCGAGAATTATTGCCTTAGATTGAATTGAAGTAATTACTCCTGTTTGAATATCTAAAACGACTAATCCTCTAACTCTTTCACTTTCTACAGAAATTGATACTGAATGAAGATCGTATTTGCGAGGAATTCCACGTTTCATACACTGTTCTTCTAAAATTCGAATGATTTCTCTTCCTGTTGAGTCTCCTGCTGTACATAATCTAGGAGATGAGTGACCTATACTTTCAGCAGGATTGGGAGAACCTGATTCGTTCCTTTGGAAATTAAAGCCCCATTTCTCAAGTTCAATTAAATTATCCAAGGCTGATTCACATCGTTGATTGACGATTGTAGAGTTTGAAAGTCCGAATCCTGCAGAAGATGTGTTCTTCCCGTGGGGGATGTGATCGTTTTCAAAAACCGAGACTGCAATGCCTGTAGAACAAGTTTTTGACTGAGCGTTACTAGGCCCGCCACTTTCGATTACGGCTACAGTAGCACCTGCATCAGAGGCAGCGATAGCTGACCTTAGTGCTGCAATTCCAGAACCGATGACTACTACATCCCATGACTCCATTGACTCACCCGATGTATCGTCCACATGAAGCAACAACATAAACGCGGCGGCTCAAAGAGTCCCTAAATTATCTCATCTTCAAAGTACTACTAACCTCTCGAAGTGCTTCAATACCTACACTACTTGCACGTCTCATACGAACTTGTGTACTTCCAGATCCACTACTACGTTGCAGAACATCGGTAGACAATACTACTGAGGAAATAGTTTCTCCGCCTTCTTTTCGTAAATGAACCTGGACAGGGTGTTGGCCCCTACTCTTAGGAGACCAAGCAAGGCCAATCCATAATACGAGGCCCCTTTCCATCAAAATGGAAAGACGATCTGCAAGTGTTTCTGTCATTGACATTGTATTCAGAGGGATCGCTGCTGGTAAACTGGGAGTGGGTTGAGGAGTTACTCTAAAGGTTTGAGAAATTGGTAGACCGTCTGGAACAACTACTTCTACTTCTACAGTTTCTTCAGTTTCTCCAAAATTATGAATCATCAAGAATAAGTCACCTTGACCATCTGAACATGTAAGGGGTAAATCATGATCCATTCGCCATTCAGAATCTGTAAGTGACACATTGCCTGAAAGTATGTCATTTCTTACTCTGCGAATAATACGAAAAAGTCCTGGTTGCCAGGCCTCTGTATGTTCTAATAGACGGTTAAGAGTTGTAATATTGAATGGTAATGGTTTCTCATTTTGAGAGGAAGAAATGTCTTCAAATTCTGATGAAATAGATTCTTGTTGCATAATTCTATCTCGCATTTCTCTTCTTACAATAGATGTCAAAATATTATTCAATTTCCAAGCATTAGTTCCATCTTCACCAGTCATATTTGATAGATAGACGGCCTGAACTATTCTTTCTCTAGCAAGAGATGCTGGCAATTTATTACGGATGGATGGTTTGAGTTCGTCTAGCCACGCAGACCATTGGGATGCAGAATCTGGGTCCATGTGAGCTTCAATCAGATCACTTAGAACTGTGTGCATCTGACTACTATGTTGTGTTGGAGCGTGGAATGGCAAATATTTGAATTCAGTAGACCTCATTTGAATAGATCTTTCCAAACGTATCGTTTGTGCTACTCCTATAGATAAAAGAATAAGACTGGTCATAAAAATCAAGACATTTCCTGGACTTCCATCTTCAAAATTATTTTGCAAGAGTACAAAAAAACCAACCGAAGAGAATGTCACTAAACGTATTCTTTCATTCAATCTATTTTCCCGTATCATGCTCAAAATTCGTTCTGCTCCAGGGAATGAATTCAAAGATAATTTGTCTGTATTTTTGTTATTGTCACCAAAGTCATTCTCAGCAGTAGCAAATTGTTTTTCAGCAGCATACCAGGAAGGAAGGAGTACTAACAAAGGGAAAATAATCATAAAAATTCCAATTTCATTTGACTCCACTTGTTCTGAGAAAACCATCAAAACTATCAGACAAAATATCATTATAGGTCCTAGTAACAATCTCAAAAGTTTAATTGGTAAAGATGATGAGAAATTTACAGATATATTTCTGAGTTTATCTGTATTAATTTCCTCATTTTCTTCAAATTCATCTAATGGAATATTGTCGCCATCAGGATCTGGAATTTCCAACGGCATGGTCGACGAAAGATCGAGAGATTCGTCGCCCTCCATGGCCCTCCGTTAACGTCAACCAACTTCATCCCATCGCAACGATTCATGAAGGGATGGCGGTTCCAATGCAAATGGGCGTGTAGCATAGCCTGGATAATGCACCGGCCTCCTAAGCCGGGGACCGCGGGTTCGAATCCTGCCGCGCCCGTGTAAAATAATCATAAATTATCCAATTGAAAGACCGTATGACTGACCTATTGTTCCAAAACTGTGCAAAAGATTCTGCAAGTAAATTCGAGGATTTTGGGTCCCAATCATTTCAACCTCGGTTAAAGCTAGTGCGTCCAACAACTCTTGACGCATAGGATCAGGAATAGATAGTCGGCCATTCATCACTGCCATATGGACTTGATTTACGATATCGCTTCCTTCTAACGCATGTTCACGAAGCATGTTATCNAATTCACGTAATGCACCTGCAGGAATGCGTTTTCTTCTATTACCAACTTGTTCATTCTTCCATTCATTGACTCTACCTCGTATAGCCAATTCAACCATATGTCGACCGGCTTGTAATGTAACAGAATTAACTAATCTTACTACCGCTTCTCTATCTTGGGCTAATCCCCTATGTACCAATAAATCAAGAGTGAAGATTGCNTTACGTAAATCTCCATTTGAAATATGTGCGATATCTCCGAAAACACCATCAGAAACTTTTGCATTTTCTTTTGAAACAATTTNACGGAGTAGATTCTCTATTTCTTCTAATGAAGGAGCTGGTAAACGAATAGATCTGGTTCTAGAACGTAAAGCGTCAATTATTCTACTTGGAGATCTAGCAACTAAAATAAATCGAGATGTTTTTCCTGATTTTTCCATCATTCTTCTGAGATATGCTTGTCTTTTCATACCGAGGTGATCTGCATCCTCAATAACGATTAATCTAGAAATTGGNATTCTTCCATCTTCTAAATTTATTTCCTCTCCACTAGGTGGGGGATCTGATGAGTTTGTCTCCCATAATGATCTGTCAAATGCATCCAAACTAGTTCTATTTGCTAATGTGGAAGAAGAATCAGNCCCGCCTTTCAAAAAATCTTCAAACTTACCCATTGCTCCAGATGAGCCTGCTAAATCTCTAGCTTGCAACACATGGTGCGTCGCTTTCCAACCCGGGCCCAAAACTTGCCGAGCAACTAATTTCCANGCTGTAGTTTTCCCGCAACCTGTTGGACCTGATATCAACAAGTGGGGCGGGTCGCCTTCCATACTAGCGGAAAATAGTGCTTCACGAAGATTTTGTGGCAACAGTAACTCATCAAATCGACGAGGGGAATGTGTTGTTAACCAAAGTGCCACATTCACTGAAATGAGCGGGGGTCTTTCAATTCAACGCAAGTGGGGATTATTCAGCAATAACTGATTTATATCCACCACGTCGGGGTTTAGTGAAAATTCGATAGCCGCAGGACTTGCACTGAAGNGTGCTGGTTTCGCCCATGGTATCAATAGCAATCATGTGTCCACATCTAAGACATCGATAATCAACTTCTGCCATAACACGCCGACATAGGCCTCATTATTGAATGCGACGGTATAATATTGAAAACAGAAAGGTTGCACGAGAATGCATGGATGATGATTACCAACCTGACTTAAGTGGCGAAGGTGGTCCAACGTTCTCTGAGTTAAGTGGTGAAGGTGGTGTTCTTGGAGCGCTGTTTATGACTGCTTTTGGTTCTCCATTTTTGGGTGCAGGTCTGTTTACCCTCGTTGCAGGAGTCGGTATACTTCTTAACGAAGGTCTTGAAGGACTGTTTTTGATTTTCTTTAGTTTGCCTTTCATAGGTGTTGGAGGAATGATAGTATTTGGTGGATTATACAACATAGGTATAAGTATTGGAATCATAAGACAGAAGGACAATTTGTCAACTCCACCAACTAATATCCAGTCGCAAAGTCAAACATTCTTGGGAATTAGCTCTGAATCTGTTGTATTCTCCAATCCTCTGGTAATTAATACGGAATCTCTGAAAAAAGAAATCTCACTTGAAAAATCCAATGAATTACCTCGAGAAGTAGTTGATCTACTCTCTTCTAGTAAAGAGTTCTGGATTTTAGAATTATCTCCTGGTGAACGTTTTTTTCAGATGCACATCGAGAGCGGGCTAATTGAGTACTGGGTTGATGGTGCAATGCAGCATCAGCAAACCGGCAATATTGATGATGCGCTAAAATATCTTGAATCAATAATCTTCGAAGAAGATGTACAGCAAAGTGAGGATTTAGTTGATGTTTTTAAGCAACAACTAGAACAATCGATACAGCAACAGGAGTTGGACTTTCAACTAGATAATGAAATTAAATCCGCCAGCGAACATTTAGTAAAAGACTCAGAAACCATTCAAACTCATTCTGGAATAGGAATTGGTTCACGTTTGCGTGTTTTGTTAAATAATGGCTTCCCCATGTTAGTTTTTATTTTGTTTGGTTTATACTTTTTCACGCCATTGGGTGCGATAATGGACGAGGTCTTCGAGGAGGAGATGCCCGATACTTGGTGTGATGGTACGAATCACTATCCTGTAACAGTGCCAATAACTATGCAAAGTGAATTGGTAGCAGATTATGACACCGTTAACGAAGAGACTATGTCGGAGAGGATGGATAATCGTAATACAAATACCGATTCTAAAATGGAATTGGCAATAAATGGAGGCGTTTGCAACTACCAATACAGAGTGGGAGATACGCAGGGTTTCGAGTTTACATATCGTTTAGATCATGTAACTAATATTGACGGAGTTAGCATTTTGGTAATGGACCATCCACTTGGCCTTACAAATGGCTATTCTGGTGTCACCATAGAAACTACCACTGATAATGGTTCAAACTGGGAATTACAGTATTCGTCTCGATTCATGTTTGGTGAATACGAGAGGGGGGCAACTTTCGAAGTAGTGCATGAAAATTTTTCTTACAATGAATGGTACAGGCATCAATTTGACAAAACGGTTAGTAATGTAACGCATGTAAGATTGATAACAGCAATAGCCGATCAGTCAGAAGATTCTGCAGTAAGTTTCTCGGCGCTGAGAATTGATGCTGAAGGTGATTATGATCATCCTGATTATCGTCTTTGTAACGCTACTTGGGACGGACGGTTTGTTAACTCAACCAGCGACATGATTGAATGGCCTGTCGTTGGATCATTGGGTTGCTAATCGTTTTTCCATATCTTTATTCAAACAACAACTGAAGGAGTCATTAAATGAATAATTACTTAATCAGTTATGTCGTTCAAATAATATGCCACATTGATAATCCCAGCAAAACAAACCCAGGCGATATACGGCCAAACTAATTTTGATGCTGTTGGAGCGTGTTCGTATATCAACCAAGCATATATCGTTGTGAAAATGACCATTCCCAAAATCATAAGACTAGACATAAGATAATTTGCAGAATTAAACACGCCACTCCAAGTAAAATTGAGTGCAAGTTGTATGAGGAATAGGATTACAATAATAGCAAAATAGTCAATTTCATTTATTTTAGTAAGAAAAATGGAGAAGCTAATGGCAATCATTGTGTAAAGAACCATCCAAACGGGTCCAATAATCCAACTAGGTGGTTGAAAAAATGGTTGATATTCTGAATTAAATGTCAAAAAAATTTCCTCCAAGTGGATTAAGATAATTTTGCTTTTTGGCAGACCTCGACGAAATTTTCAAACATTTTTTTCCCAAATTCTGAATGATCCACTTCAGGATGGAATTGGAGGCCGAATCTGTCTTTGGTTTCATTTTCCATTGCTTGGACCTTACATGAATGGCTGCTAGCGGTAATTCGAAAATTTTCTGGGACAACGATCACTTCATCATTATGTGATTCCCAAACTTGTTGGGTCTCTGGAGTGTTTGCAAAAATTAACCCTCCTCCATCAACTAAACTGATTTCTGCAGCACCAAATTCTGGTTCAGGTGCAGGTGCTGCCTGACCACCATAATATCCTGCCATGAATTGATGTCCTGCACAAATACCCAATATTGGAATATCTAATGTAAGATATTGAGCACAATTTGCCAATTCTCCGGTAATCCCAACGCGTTCTGCTCCACCTGAAAGAATGAGNCCATCTAACTCCCGTAAGTCATTCAATGGGGTATCATTTGGCAGAATTTTCGTATCAACACCAAGATATCTGAGCATTCTCCATTCTCTGTGAGTCCATTGCCCACCGTTATCGATCACATCGATCACCAAGCGGGGCTCGGTTTCACCCATGGATGTGTCCCAAACAGTCACTCCATGAAACTATCATTAATTCAGAAGTTGTTTTCTTTGCATTTCTTGTTCTAATTTTGTGAGATTTGAAGCAATAGATGCAAGATCAGTTCCAAAACCAAGAACAAATTGATTTCTAATCACAATTGCTGGGCCTGTCATTTGAGTTATGGCTTCAGTAATCTCACCAATTTGACTTTCTTCACTTCCTTCATCGATAATTGCAATTCTACCAAGACCTATATGGCTTACATCTAATACGAAAATATCTTCATTNCTAGATGCTGCTATTGTCCANGGTGAATGTGTCAAAATTGCTGCTGCCTTACCAGGGTTATTGAGTGAAAGTTGTGCGAGTAAAACGAAAACTAATCTATGATGTTCGGGAGCTTCTTTAGATGCACTCATTCCTAAGTTAGAAGACATAATGTCTGATGGACTTAATTCAGATAGAATGGNTCCGTTCTTACTCATATGAACAATGCCAGGAGTAGAAGGATCTAATTTCGCTATTATTCCACCGTTGGAACGAATTAGGGCATCTAAATGNATTCTGGTTCCAATTTTATTGAATAATGAAAGAAAATTGCTTTCACCTANGTTATCANTATCTTGTTCCAAAGACGGTTGGGGGATGATTTGGGATGATTGGGAAGATGCTTGTTCAATCATGTCTGTAAATTCTGAATTTTCTGGACTTGTTGTATTGTTAACTGGTGATGGTTTAGGGGTTCCAAATAACCCAGAACCACCCATTGAGGGGCGAGCACGATTACGAGANGTTGGTCGTGTTTGTGGGGTGGCAGGGGGTTGAGTTTCGTCTTCCATCAAGTTTCTAATGTANCAAGCCGATTATATACAGGTTGGCCTTGGGAAGAATCCCTGCCCCGATGGTGTAGTGGCCTATCATGCAGCCCTGTCGAGGCTGCGACCCGGGTTCAAATCCCGGTCGGGGCGCCACTTATCATGAAAAAATAGGCTCATTCAGGTTGAATTCTNATCCAAAATCCAACCATCGATTTGGTTGCTCCATATTTTTTNCTAACTTTGAAAGAAATATCAGAATGAGNGGACCTATTTGGTAAAATCGAAAATAATCTATTTGATAATGTCGATAATTCATCAGTGGGNAGTATNCTCCANCCNCGAATTATTGACGGAGTGTCTTTTCTCAATAAAGGAATTAGATGAGGTAGGTGTTCTAAAGAGTCATGAGGTAAATTGACAAATAATACATCCCAACAACCATGTTGATTTCTATCGGAGGCCAATACTAAAGCATCCATATTTGCTACTTGAATATCTTCAGTAACTTGGTGAACTCCATTGATTTCTGAAACTGATAACGATCTCAATGGAGAAAGATTTCTAAACAAATATGGAATACAAGCGGGATTCAAATCATTAGCTAAGATTGGACCTGTTAATCCATCGTGAGAAAGAAGGTGTGCTAGATTGGGGCCGACCCCACAGTATAAGTCGCAAACCGCTAATGGTCTGTTTATTTCATCTCTAAAATCTAAGAGTTTTCTAGTAGTTTCCAAACGTTCATTTTCTAATTTTCCTGAATAGTATACCACTTTAGGGTCAAGATGAATATGTAATCCAGATTCTTTGATGATTGTTTCTGAATTCAGTAATTCAACTGGAACCTCTTGTAATTCATTTCCTTGAAGAATTTTGTCCAATCTTATTGCTGCAACCTCTAAATCACGAACTCGATATTTACCTTTTACTCCATAATCAAAAAGAGTTAATCGAATTCTAGGGTGAGTTTGCATTTTTGCTCTCACCAAAACATGAACATAATCTGGGACCTCGTCGCTGAATCTATGGGCAGGCTGAATCATTATGTCTCCAATTATTTCATGTCCTGTCGACAATCTATCATCTAATTTTGAAAACATTTCTTGGCCTATCTCTTTCTCAAAAATTTCTTTCCATGAGCCATGATTTTGAGNGTTNGGAATTGGATCGATAAACACAATATCACCNATTATGTTTTCAGGAAGTGTATCAGGAACGTCTTCACTCAGGGGAATTACTATCTTATTTTCTTCGATTTGATGTATACGAAATTCAGTAGATTGCCAATCAGATGCTCGAATTATCTCTATAATTTCTTGGGCCCTATCAGTCGGTACGCTCAAATGACGCATGTTACCCATCTTAACCAGTCAGGGTACTGATTTGACGGTGACGGAGAGAATTGCATGTATTCTAAGGGATTATTCCTAATCGGTATGGGGCCAGGAGGGGTTTCTAATATGACTGAAGGAGCAATTAATGCGGCAAAATCTGCTGACCATCGGCGATATGAAGCATATACTGCACTTTGGTCAGAAGAAGACCTTTCTGAACTTGAAAATATAGTTGGGCCTATTGAGAAGGTTATGCGCCCTGAAGTAGAGAAGCCGGACAAGCTACTCGAAATGGCATCCACTTCTTCTGTTGCATTGTTGGTNGTAGGGGACCCGCTTCAAGCAACTACTCATGTCGATTTACAACTACAAGCTGCTGAGGCAGGTGTATCCTGTTCTGTAATCCATGGGATTTCGATAACAAGTATTGTGTCAGGAGCAATTGGCCTTTCTAATTACAAGTTCGGAAGACAAACAACACTGACCTATTCGTATGAAGGGGGATGGGTAGCCACTTCACCATTGGAAGTAATTGGACTGAATCGTGCTCAGGGCTTGCATACTCTTGCATTCCTTGACTTAGATCCAACTGGTGCTGGAACTGGTGACCAGCGTCCGATGCAACCTAAAGACGCTGTTGAATCCTTACTATCAATGGCTGAGAAATTACTTTTGTATAGTGAAGAAATGCCAACAGATACTGTTTTTGATAGGATGAAANTTGAATCAGTAATCAAAATATGTAATGAAATTTCTTCACTAATGGTTGTACTCTGTAGTGACATGGGAACTAAGAAGCAAGCAATTCGGTATCTCTCTGTTTCGGAATTAAATAGTGCTGCAGAAGGTGGGTTGCACTGTCTAGTAATTCCAGCTGAACTGAGCGAAGTTGAGTTAGCAGCATTACAACGCTGGACGAAGGAATGAGCAAGGAACTCAAACACAGGTCTGAAACGATAAGGGGGGGTGCGAAGATCAATGAAAGGTCCGGCTCAAGTTCGATTTCCGGGCGAAGATAAGCGACGGAAGCTCAAAATGAAGGGTATCAAAAAGGCTTCAGAAACAATTCAAAAAAGACTGAGAAATAATCTTGATGGGCTATTAGAAGAGCCAGAAAAGGTAATACCTACTAGACATGAAGATGGCGACTTTCCTAGAAGAGATCCTCTGAAGAAAACCGTTCGAGAGATGGAGAAAGTTATCAACAAACGAAATAATCGCAAATGGTTACAAAAAAGAATGAGTAAACGAAGAGGAGATGCCCAAGCTAGGGCCTTAGCGGGTTCATTAGCTGCTGCACATGAGGAAGATTTTGATACTGTTTCAATTTTTGATAATCCAGCATATGGTAAACACTCTTACTTGCGTAGAGGGTTAGCAGCACCCTCTGATCTTGCTTCAGTACAAAATCTACATGCAATACCATTACGTTTACTTCTTTGGAGAGAACATGCTAAAGCTGGGCTCTGGTTTTTCGGAGGGAGAAATCAAACTGTATGTACTGGAGTTAGTCCAATATTACCGAAAGGATGGGTAACTTCTGGACTGAAGGGTGCGCCTATCAAGTTATCAAATAATGATGAAGAGAGAGGAATTTGGCTATCTAAAGGATTGAGTATGGATGATATTAACAATTCAAAGATTACCGAAGGAGGTTGGTTAAGAATAAGTTTCAATGATGGAACCGTAGTTGGAATTGATTCTACACAGTTGACAGCAAGCGACACTGGATTTGTAGGTCACTTATCATTACGAATGCTACCTCCAAAATTAACTAGAATTGCACATATTGATTGGATGTGGATCCCAAAGGGATGGCCGGAAGATCGTGAATTACCAACTGTCACCGATGATGCTGTCGAAGAAATTCTAGANGCTTGGGGCGATCTTCAGATAACTGACAAAGATTTAGTTGGAAAATTAAAGGGGGCTGTTACTTCGTCAATTGATGAGGGATTTGTTCTTTCTAATCAATGGTTCAAAGATATCGAAGAAGGAGTGAATGCAATTGATGGAACTGATTTGGAAAAGCATGCTATTCAAACTGCTATTGATGGGAAGGAGAGGGGATTACACGTTCGAAAAGATGGGGTAGTTTTCTCATCTCCTGATGAAGTAGTAAGAATTGAAATGAGTGCAGGGCATGATATTTTGAGTGCTCTTTGGGAAGATTATGGGCATATAATTCTGGAGGATTTGTTTGGAATAATNGGTGATGATGCGGATAAATTACATTCAACTCAAATGAAAAAAATGCAAGGATTCAATGCATTCTTGAAAAATATAGATTCACAACGAAAAACTAAGGCTAGATTGAATGTCCTTCCTTGGATTGATCAAGAATTGCCTAAACCACTAAATTTTGCTCATGAATTAATTTGTAAAGCACATGCAGACGGTCTTGGATCTACAACTGGTATGGTACGCAAAAGATCTG
This sequence comes from Methanobacteriota archaeon, assembly GCA_002708015.1. GTDB lineage: Archaea > Thermoplasmatota > Poseidoniia > Poseidoniales > Thalassarchaeaceae > MGIIb-N2. Next base: position 17,029 of record PAOK01000015.1, on the reverse strand, counting down.
ATGTGAATGAATCAGCAATTGGTTGGGCTTGGTTATCGGCACATGAAAAAGCTGAATCTGAAGCTTGGAGATTTGATGAAGTGGCTAGGGACAAAGGTGGTGATTGGATTCGTTTGATACAAAATTTATGGGATGAAAGTGTCAAATTAATNGAAGGNAATGGNAGTAAANAGGAATATGCTGAAGCAATGAAATCNTTGNCCAAAACCATGGGAAATAATTCTGAATTACCCAGTATTAAATGATTGANTGTTAATACATCAGTTAATACATTCAAAGTTACTCGGNAAANTGTGAACAAAGTAGTCATCGTATTATTTTGCGTCATGNTTTTCGTGACAACTAGTCCGATGACATTAGCGGAAGTACAAGAAGAACAGGAGGGAGAAGTAGTAATAGTAAGTGTAGATAGTACAAACTTACGGTTCTCTCCCGAAACAATCACACTCAATGAAGGAGATACAGTTCGCTTCTTGTGGAATGGGGAGCTTTTAGCACATAATGCAGTTGAGGAAAATGGTCTATTCGACTCTGGAGATCCTTCTAGGAATGTTGATTTTTCTTACACATTTAGTATTGGAGAAAATGGTACTTACGAATACGTTTGTGAACCGCATGAAGATGTAGGTATGATAGGGACAATAGTTGTTGAACCAATGCCAATAATTATCGATGAAAATGAAACTGAAGATGACGAAGAGAATGTATCTGAAGTAGAGGTTGGAGAAGGAAATATCTCATTGGTACTATTTTCACCATGGTTGTTAGGAGTGATTCTATTTGTTGGATATATTGCACTTCATCGCGATAGATTTCAACTAAGTGTAGTTTTGGAAGAAGATTCAGAAGATATTGAGAATATCGATACATCATCTGAAGGTGAAACATTAGTCGAAAGTTATCGAGCAAGAGTGCTAACTCTTTGTGCATTATATGTTGCTCAAGGAATCCCTTGGGGTTTCATTACTGTTACCTTTGTTACTTTTCTAGCAGCTCGTGGAGTTAGCGCTGGAGAGTTGGCACTTCTTCTGACTCTAGGAACTCTACCTTGGTCAGTAAAATTCCTTTGGGGACCAATTATTGATCGATATCAAATTCCCACATATGGTCGTAGGCGGCCATGGATTCTCCTTGCTCAAACTGGCATGATTATGCTGCTTATTGCAATGTTATTCGTGCCTGACCCTGCAAGTAATGTACAAACTATTGCAATGATGTTTCTCGTCTACAATGTATTCACTTCATTACAGGATGTAAGTACAGATGCTCTTGCTGTTGATGTTTTGAAGCCTCATGAAATGGAGAAAGTCAATTCATACATGTTCACTTCAAAAACACTGGGCGGTGTTATCGGAGGAGCCGGGCTTGGAACTATCATCGTATATACTGGATTTAAGGGAGCCATCCTATTGCAAATACCTATTCTTCTAGGAATTATGTTAGCTCCTCTATTAATGACAGAAAGACCTGGAGAACGACGATTTCCTTGGGAATCTAAATCAGATTCTATAATCGAATCTTACAATGAATCAGATGAAGCAATTACCACAAATGAAAACTTTGCAGCAATAATAAACAAGATTCTAACTGCTTTTAGTCTACGATCTGCGAGATTGAGTATTGTACTGAGTCTCACAGTATCTCTCTCATTCCTACTAATTCCAATACTTCCATTGCTATTCGTACTCGAGCTCGGTTGGACTGAAGCTCAATTCAACGCGACTCGTGGTGGATGGATCCTAGTTGTAACTATGGTTGGTTATCTTGTTGGAGGGCAACTCGGACGACGCTTTGGTGGTAAATCAATCATCATTTATGGTGCTTTAGCAACTGCATTTTCCACTTCACTCTGGGGTCTATCTGAAGGCCTATGGGATAATGCCACCTGGATGGTTGGTATCTGGTCATTACGGACCTTTGGATGGTCTGTTGTGATGATAAATATCTATTCACTAGTCATGAAAGTAACATGGGGCGAAGTTGGAGGTACCCAATTCACAGGTTACATGGCAATGATGAATCTCTCAGCAATCATAGGCTACCAACTAACTGGGCCATTGGCTAGTCGCTTCGATTATCAAACACTCTTACTTATTGGCGCTGTTCTTGAAACATTGGTTATACTTGCCGTGCTATGGATAGATCCGGATGAAACTAGGAGAACATTAGATAATTCATCATCTATGTCCGTAGTNTTCGCAGAAATTTTAGAAGATAATTAGCGTATTCCACCACGTAAATGTGACGTTACGGCAGCCCATCCCCTATTNCCAACAGAAGTTGCATATCTTGATGTTTTCATCATGTAAATTCCTAAAGGAATTAATACAGATGGGATTAATGGAGCCATTGGATTGATTTGAACATTCATCAGAAAATCAATGAAAATTAAGACTACTAGGCTTGCACCTATCCATAAAATCAGCATGCCGAAAATATATCTTAAATCGACTTCTTTCCTATTGACTTCTATTTCCATAATATTTCACTAAAAAAATGCGACTATTCTTCTAAGGCCGTACAAATATCTGACCAAAGATCTTCTATGTCTTCTAAGCCAACACTTAATCGAATAAAACCTGGGTCGATTCCGGATTCCAATCGAACTTCTTGGGGCACGAACATGTGTGAAGATGTTGCTGGAACTTCAATCAGAGATTCTACACCCCCGAGGCTTGTTGCCTCAAAGATAATTGAGAGGCGAGACATGAATTTCATCGCATCTTGATCGTCACCTTTTATNACGAAGGCCAACATACCNGTTCCTTTGGGCATAATCCTCTGAGCTACATCNAAATCTGGATGATCTGGTAAAGANGGNTGGATGACTTTCTCAATCAAAGGATGGCCAGATAATCTGAGAGCTAATTCAGCAGCATTTGAAGCATGAGTTGGCATTCTAACACCTAGTGTCTTTATTCCTCGTTCTAATATGAAACAAGAATGAGGATCTGCAGAGCCACCAAAATGAATTTTCTTAGAAAATATTTGAGAAATAAGTTCCTTGTTTCCAACAACTGCTCCCCCGATATGATCTGAGTGGCCATTCAGATATTTTGTGGTACTATGAATTACCAAATGATGGCCNATTGAAATCGGTTGAATGGCCCAAGGTGATGTGAATGTATTGTCAACTACAGAAATCAAATTATGTCGACGAGCAATATCTGCTATTGCTTCTAAATCACAGACCTTTAATGTTGGATTAGTGAGAGATTCGCTATACAACATCTTGGTGTTTGGTTGAATCGCTGCTTCGTATGATGCTGGATCTCTGATATNCGCCATGGTAACTTCTATGCCAAAACGTGGAAGGTCTTCTACCATCAATCCGTATGTACCACCATATACATCTGGAGATGCAACTACATGGTCTCCTCTGGAAAGTAAACCCATTAGGGTGGTAGATATTGCACTCATGCCACTAGAGAAAATTTCTCCATCCTCAGCACCTTCTAATGTTGCAATTTTCTTAGCAACAGCCTCTGAATTCACAGATGATATTCGTGCATAAAGAAGNGTGTGTTGTGCACCTGCTGCCCAGCCTGCATAGCGTTCTTCATCCAAACGATATGTAGATGAGAGATATACTGGAGTGTTTACTGCCCCATCTGCTTGGTAGGTTCCTGAATGAATTGCGTTGGTCGAGAATCTCTTGTCGTCGTCCATTATCCACACCAGTTATTGGAGCCGTAATCTAGACATGAATAAATTGTATTGGTTATGTGATTCATATTAGAATTGTGTCTATTAATTAGAATTATCATTAATTGAANGAAGAATTTGTTGGTTCAACTAAATCACAACTAATCCACCAGAGTTTGTTTTCTTCGAATCTCAANAAAAGAGTNGAATCAGATTCGTCAATTCTATCAATTATTGCTGTTTCATCATCTTTAGCAAATGGTGGCCATCCAGGACCGTTNAGAAATTTNGGGGTCTTTTCGACTTTTTGAACNTCCATTCCAACTTCAAAACCATCAATATTTGTTTCNTCATCTACTTGCTCGATTTTATCTAATATCGTATTCATGGTTGATTCTGAAATTCTGTTTGTGTTGCACAGGGCCTTTACTACATCTTTTTTTGTCGAATTATCCATGTCTATTAATTTCTTAAATCCATGATTATCAATNGTATCTTCTTCTTTCTCAAGTTTCAANTTAAACGCATCAAAGACTTTAGGATCTAAATTACTTTCAATATCCCATGTATTGGTCCATAAAATATGGGCAAGACCANTGTATATCATAGGCCAAAGTGTAGAATTAGGAAGTGATTTCAACATATCAAACAAATTTACTTGNGGTATTGAAAGTGGTTCAGTTGAGTCTGGTTGTGAATTTTCATGATCTGCCTCAATTGCAGCTAACAATATCTTCGATAATGACCAAGGTGGTTCACCTAATTCTTGTTCAAGTTCGTGAGATAGTTCTACTAATGCAGTCATCGCTTCATCAATCGCAACCTTNCGATTTAATGTTACTTTCCAATCCCAATCCCATGACATACTGNTAANNTATTCTCAGAGTATTTCAACCAACATCAATAGACTTGGAAGGGTTGTTGAAGAAACGTTTCTGAACTTGNTTTCCTGAAAATCCGACCAATAAAATCACAAGAAGTAAAGCAATTATTGGNAATAATATTGCNAAAATAGTACAAACTATACATGCGCCTGCTTCAATAGTCGATACAATAGGATTTCCAAGACCNCCTGTGGTAGCTGTAGATACTGCTCGAGTTGCAACAGTACCAATTTGAATAGTACCTGAAACTCCTCCTCCTGCGANAATTGATGCTCCCCATTGTAATGCTGGGTGAGTATCAGATAAAGTTGAAGACATCATCATTACACCAGCAATAATTGCAGCAGGTGAAGCNATTGTGTCTAGTAAATTATCTATCCAAGGGACATAATACCCCAGAATTTCTACAATCATTGCTACACCCAAAATAATCAATCCTATGTCAGATGCCATCCACTCACTAATTCCANTCATTGGAATAGAAATTGGCACCATATCTAGACGTAAGAAGAGACCGTAAAGAAATGGAGGGATAAAGACTCTGAAGCCGCTTGCTGCAGCTAAACCTAATCCTAATGATGATGCTACTAAGATGTCGATTTCATTCATTTGTAGTTACCTCATTAATCCAATTGTTATANTTTTGATCTGTATTTACTGCATGCCAAACTATCTGTGGTACGTCATAAGGATGNGTTGCATGAATTGCTTGAATAATCTGATGAATTAAACTTAATTTTGTGGTTAATGTAATTCTCCATTCCTCCTCTGAATTGATTTTTCCCTCCCAAGAAAACATTGATCTTATGTTTTCGATTTGGATGCATGCAACTATTTTTTCAGAAAGTAATGCGTGTGCCCACTCTCCNACTTCAAACTCTTTCATTGAAATCGGAAGTGTAGTAACTACCTTGATGNCNGACATAAATTGTANTGAGTAGTTCATAGATTGAATCTTCCGCTANAGGAATCGTTCAAGTCCTGAATGTTCTCATCACTAACTATGGCGGTAGACTGGACTGTGCCGATCGATACAGGCAGCGCTCCACAAGATGGTGAAAATTTTGATGTCATCGTTGTAGGTGGAGGNCCTGGNGGNTCTGCTGCCGCATCATATGCTGCAATGAATGGTAACAAAGTTCTACTGATCGAAAAAGATGTTTGGCCNAGGGATAAGATATGTGGAGATGCTGTTGGTGGNAAATCACTTCGACATGTCAAAGAATTGGGAGTCAAAGAAATGATAGAGGCAACNCCTCACTTTCGAGTAACTGGGATGTTGTTTAGTAGTTCAAATGGGCAGAATGTTACCATCTCATTACCTAAAGAAGATGTAGAAAGAAAGGAGGCGGGTTATGCGCTTCCACGAATACAATTTGATTATATGATGTTCAAAAGAGCTACTGAATTAGTGATTGAGAATAATGGTAAGGTTGTTCAAGGAACTAAAGTGATAGAAGTTGTTCATGAATCCGAACCTTCTCCCCGTATTACAGGAGTAGTGATTGAAGGGGGATCTGTATCTTCGCATTCTGCTCCATTAGTAATTGGAGCGGGTGGTTGGAAGTGTCCTGTAGCCAAGAAAATTGTCGAAGAACTAAATGGAGATGTTTTACAAGACAATGATCACTATTGTGGTGCATATCGCGAATATTGGACTGGCGTAAAGGGTGTTGGAGATGAAGAAGGATCTATTGAATTGCATTTCGTAGATGATGTAATACCTGGGTATTGGTGGATTTTCCCAGTGCAAAAAGGAGTCGTAAATGTTGGAATTGGAATGGTAATATCTGAACAAAGAAAACAGACTGGTGTCAAGAAATCTTTGAGAAAATTGCAGCACAAACTCATTAATGAGCATCCATTATTCAAAGAACGATTTGAAAATGCTACTATGGTGAAAGGGAGTGGGAAGGGCTGGCAACTCCCATTTGGAAGCCCGAGAAAGGGGCAGAAATTGCAACCTAGACGAACTGCGATGGCGGGAGCAGTGTGTGTTGGAGATTCCGCAAGTTTAGTTGATCCATTTAGTGGGGAGGGAGTGGGTAATGCATTGTTATCCGCTAAATTAGCAGTATCCTTGTTTGATTCTTCTAAGCATGCTGATGGTTTTCCTGAAGATATGGCCAGCGAATATATGAAGAAGCTTTGGGATGCTTTGGGTCCCGAGTTAAGTAATTCATTCAAAATTCAAAAAATTGTAAAGAGGAAGCGTTTGATGAATATGTTTGTGAAAAAGGCGGCAAAACGACCGGCTCTACAAGATGCGTTAACGGATGCGTTGGCTTCTAAAGAAGCGCAAAAAAAACTGCATAGCCCATTGTGGTTATTTAGAAATATTATTTTGTGAGTGAGAAGATGGTGTCTCTTCTTCAGGGAATGAAAATAGTCCTTTTAGACTTAGATGGGACTATTCATTTGGGTGGAAAACCTATACCTGGTGCAGTGGATTTCATTCAACGTTGTCATGAAAGTGAGGTTAAGACTATTTTTTTGTCCAACAACTCTAGTAAATCAGTAAATGAATATGTAAAGAAATTAAATTCGATGGGGATCAATGCTAATGCAGATGATATTTTACTCTCAACTCATGACTGTATTCGATGGTTAAAAATGAAAAAGTGGACAAATGTTTACTGTCTGGGAACTAAAGGCATGAAAGAAATGATGGTAGAAAATGGGATTAAATGCATGGAAGAAGGTGTCGATTGTGTTGTATTAGGTTATGATACAGAATTGACTTATGAAAAATTGAGNAAGGCCACATCTCTAATNCATAAAAATATTCCATTAGTGGCTACTCATCCAGATATTGTTTGTCCTTCTCCAGATGGGGGGTTGCCTGATGTTGGTGCAATATTGAAAATGATTGAACTTACAACTGGTGTTCAACCTACAATTATTACTGGAAAGCCAAGATCTGAAATGATCTTAGGAAGATTGGAGATTGAGGGGGTTGAACCATCTAAAGTTGCCATGATTGGAGATAGGTTGTACACTGATATGGAAATGGCAAGATCTTCGGGGGTGGTGAGTGTTCTTGTTTTATCTGGTGAAGCGTCACAAGAAGATGTAGACAATTATTCTTGGACTCCAGATTTTATTGTCAATTCAGTTGAAGATATTGTTTTTGATTCGGCATAAGAAGTAAGTGTCAAAAAACGTAATTTGTGGTTAATATAACCAGTTTAGTTCAAGTCCTTGCTTACATTAATTTGTTTGTGGCTTCAAATTGGGATGAATTTGATGGTTCAGATTGTGATCTGTTAAGTCTACCTATGTGTAATGAATATCCTGTTCTTCCATCAGAGAAAATCGTAATCGAACGATTGGAAGAAAATGGTGTATTAATTGACGATAATGTACGAAATGCAATGTTAGCATCAGACCGAAGTCTTGCTCTTTGGCCATTACCTAGTGGACTAGAAATACCTGGATTAGCAGCATCGGCGTTAACACTTCCTTGGTGGAAATACGCTGATGAAAGGGGGGCACTTTTACCAGGGCATTATGAAACCGTTCAAATTATGCAACTACTTCAAATGGAAAATAACGAGAAGGTCTTGTTGGTTGGACCAAGAGGAAATTGGTGGACTGAATTGATCTTAAGACTTGGTGCATCTGAAATATGTATTATTGATGCGGACGAGGAAAGAAGGAATTTTCTAGAAAGTAATTGGAGAGAAAGAGACTTAGATATATTAGCAGCAGATTTTGATTGTGATATAGAATTTCATGGAATTAATCGTGTAAAAATCTCAGATATTGAAGCTAGTGGGGAAGAGTGGGATCGTATTCTAGTCACTGGTGCATGTCAAGAGTTTCCAAGACGGTTGATGAGAAGATTAAGTGGACGTGGGGTGGGAGTAGTATCAGTTGGGCCTGAGGGNGCTTCTCTGATCAAAGCAGTAACTCCNAATCAAGAAGGGGGATTGTTTGTTGAATCTGTTACAATGTGGGCTGCTGATGAATTAGACCCACGAATATACAGAAGTATCTCTGACACTACATCGAGTGGNGGNCTATCTGATTTACAATTAAGAGCGGAAATTGGAGAAGCNTCGAGAGATAATTCATGGATTGGAATAGGAGATCATTCACTTAGAGATAGGGCAGGGCCTATTCGTCTGCTAGAAGCCATGGATCAATTATGGGTATCGATGGAAATTGATTGTGATTCTACTGAANTAGATGCTGTAATGGCAGATAGACTATTTCGGATGGGTAATATCATGCAAAATATTGGGATGTTTGAATATGCTGCAGAACATTTTGGTGCTTCATTCAATTTGCGGCCTTCTGCTGAAGCAGCAACNATGATTGGTTGGACATANGGTATNCGTGGAGAGGATGNAGAGGCAATGGCTTGGTGTCGNAGAGCCATTGAAACCGACTCTCATCTAGGCGATCCATGGAATGANATCGGAGCGTTGTTNTTATCAAAAAGGAAGGTGGAAGATGCGATGTCTTGGTTTAGGGCAGCGATTAATGCAGAAAGNTCGTTGAGTCCAGGTCATCCTTGGTCNAATATGGCTAGAGCGCATTTGATGCAACGTAATTCAAGNGCNGCGTTTTTTGCTGCCCAACAAGCAATAATGCATATGCCAGAAGANGGGGANTTGCTAATGTTGTTAGATGAANTAGGTTCAGATCTTTGTTGATTACTATTCAGAATCATCGTCCTTCTTTCTTTGCATAAATGANGGAGCCCACCAATTCAATGTTCCCATCAGNCTCATTGTCGATGGAACTACCAAGGCGCGAACTAATGTTGCATCGATAAAGATGGCAAGTGCTAAACCNAACCCAAATTGTTTGATTATGGCTACTGATGCAAATATCTGCGCAGCAAATACTAGCATCATGATTAGTGCNGCTGCTGTAACTAATCTGCCTGTCTTTTGTAGGCCGTTGGCTACAGCCAATGTATTGTCTCCAGTTTTCTCCCATTCTTCATGTATTCTAGANAGCATGAGTACTTCATAATCCATTGATAGTCCAAATACAATACAGAACAACATTACAGGAGTAGTAGGATCTATTGGTTGNGGTGTAAAATTCATAATTTCATCTAATCCCCATCCTCCCTCTTGGAAGACAAATACTAGCATTCCAAAGGTAGCTGTAACACTCAAAACATTCATCACAATTGCTTTGATTGGTATGATAACAGATCTAACTTGGATNAAAAGCAAGATACATGTNGAAATAAATATGAACGCAATAGATATTGGAAGATTTTCAACTACTGCATCTANTACGTCAAGNTTGTAAGCGACTAGTCCACCAATAATTATTGAGTCCTTANCGACGCCCATTATGTCGAAATTATCTGCTTCTCTATCTTGTCTCAAATCTTTAACAAAATCTCGGGCTTCNAGTGTGTTCCAATCATCAGAAAGTGTAACTAGCAAGTATGTATGATTGGTTTTTTGGCTTATGAAATTCTCTCTTAACACTTCTCTTTGNGCAGATTGGGNAGGGGGTAATTCAGGNGCTAACCAAAATTGAACTGTCTGATTAGCATCGACGTTTTGATCGAAAAATCCNGGNGCAATAACTGAAAGTACTTCTTCACGTTGGATTAATTCTGNGGCAAAGGCATGTACNCTTCGAAGATTTTCTTCNAGCAGAACTTCTTCTGGATTGATTTCTAAAATAATGAACATCGAATTATCTGTACTTTCAACCCAGACAGACGACATTTCCTCTAATCCTTCTCTCGCCATGTCATCTGGAGGGAGAGAGCGGATACTAGCAACACCGTATTCTGCCTGCAAGAATGGTGTTCCNGCTGCAACAAGGAGAATCAAAATTGGTACTAAAATCGAAAGGGGTCTTTGCATTACATTCTTTGCAATCCANGACCACATACCGTCATCAGAAACTGTGTCTTTCATTCCAAANGGAATNCGAACAGCATTTATTTTTGGGCCTAAAACAGCNAACAAAGCAGGTAGAAAAACCACTGATGTGAGCATTGCCATNGATACTCCTAAGGTNCCACCAATTCCTAGTGAAGGGGCACCAGTATTTTCAAAGAAAAGTAGACCTAGAAGCCCNACTGCAACNGTCAGGCCTGAGAAAAAGACTGCTCTNCCTGCAGTAGCAGTAGTAATAGCGATTGCCAAACGANTTTCGCGCCCGTTGGCAAGTTCTTCTCGATATCGATAAATCATGAATAAAGAGTAATCAATTGAGACCCCTAATCCTAACAAAGTAATGATGTTTGATGCAAAATTGTTAACTGGAACTGATTCTAATGTAGACAACCAAATGGTAATGCCCATTGCACTAATTACAGTTAGGAATCCTACACCAAGAGGCAATACTCCTGCAACTAACGAGCCGAAGACTATGAATAAAACTCCAAGAACAATAGGGGCAACCCCTAATTCTGATTTGACTAAATCATCTTTTAATCGGATGTCAAATGTAGTATCTACTGCTAAAGGTCCCGTAATCCATATCTCAAAATCAGGTTCTTCCTCAATAGATCCTGTCATCGTCTTCCAGTGTTCCATCATGAAGGATTTTGCTTCAGTTCTTGGTTGCGTAATTGTAACTAATGTTCGTGAAGTTTGAGAGGTTTCATTTACAAAATTTGACCTATTCGCTTCATCTACTTCCCACGAATAAGTAATAGTAACTGAACGNTCGTCCCTAATGGGATCGAGGATTGAATTAACNGCATCCTGAATTCTCTGATCATCATATGAAATTTCATGACGAACAAGGATGTAAAACGATTCAGTATTCTCTGCATCAACTTCTCCAAAAGATTCCCCCATTATTCCAAAGGCATCGACAGATTCCATGTCTCCTTCACCAAATGACTCAACCCAATCTGGTGTTAGAAGTACAATTAACGACCCTAATGAAAAACAAATTATGAGTACAGATGCGATTACTGTCCTCCGGTAGTCGTGGGCAATCAATCCCAACTTGAACAATGGTCTATTTTGAAGTAAATCAATATCAGAAATTGACTCCATATATAACTTCCAGAACAGTGAGTATATGAATGAGTGTTAGAATGCAATAATTTGATTAAATTATTATTGGGATGCTATCACAATTACTGTGGCTCCATATTTTTGAGGGACTCGGAGACGTTTAGGGGAGCCAATTGTTGAGAATATACGATTNAATAATCTGGAGAAAATATCCATTTTTTGAGAAACATCNGCCATTTGAATAGAGTTAACATTGTAGCCAGATGCGCTCAAAACACGTGTAATTGTGTAAGGAGAAAACCAAAAACGATGGTCGGAGTTTATTGTTTCNCTTCCTCTCTTCCAATGTTTCAAAACATTATAATTGAAGGCATTAGGTACGGTGACAATTAGTTTATCGAAAAGTCCACCGTGTTCTGTTCTTAATTTTGAGAGAAATTGTACAGGATTNTTCAAATGTTCTACAATTTCACCCATTATAGCGAAATCAAATGGNGCGTCGTTAACAAATGNGATATTTTCTTTGGGAGTTGTGACAAGATCAATATTGTAAATATCTGACATGTTATNATTCTGAATAAGATGNTTGATTGAATCTTCATCTATATCCACCCCTACTACTTTTTCGCATATNTCAAGAAGAGCAGCATGTAAATGGCGTCCAGATTTGATTTTTTCATCTATTATTGGTANATGATCTGTGCAACCAATATGCAAGACTTTCTTTCCANGAACAATTTCACAAATTGTATCTTGGCGGGAGTTATGGGGTTCAAATGGAAGGAAGTCCAAATCAATTGAAAGTCCGGGACTGAATTCTTCACCTTCTAAGTATGAAAGGAAGACNGGATCGGTGAAGAAGGGTTTTCCCATGTTCGGAGACAGGCGGTATGGATTTCAACCCCTTGGGTGTCAAAGTTTTGAATGGAGAGAATTAGCGTACTCTCTAGCATTCTTTTCCACATCATACATTTCTCTCTGTCTATTGAGAGCTGCTGTTCGTCTCGACTCATTGTTAATGTCCCATTCTTGTAAGATTGAAGCGATCTCTTCAGGACTAGGATTAGGAGGGAGGAGATGGCCGCATGTAGAATCTACAATTTCTGGATTTCCTCCAACATCTGTTGCTATCGCAGGAATACCATAAGAAAAACACTCTTGAATTGATGCCGGAACTCCTTCAGATGTTGATACGTTAACCAAAATATCCCACGGTTTAGATTCGAGTGTGGAATGAATTTCTGAATGTGATTCAATAAACCCTGGAAGAGATACATCGATATTATCTGGTAAAGATGCTACCAATTCTTGTAATTCTTTCATACCTGGCCCTGTACCAAAATGGGTCCAATGTAAGGGTCGAGATACAAAAGCAAGAGCTCGTGCGATTAAATCTACGCGTTTAACATCAACAATTCTTGACATAGAAATTATTCTTAGGCAGCCATCTACAGAACGATGGGGGGTTTGTTCGTGATTTGTAGTCCCCAACCTACCTACAACTATTTTGTCAGATGCTTTTGGATGTATTGATTTTAGTGTATCTACTCCATCTTGGGATACAACATGTATTTCATCAACATATTTCACAATAGTAGGTTGAAACGGAATCGTCTTCCTATTTTCTCGTGGAAGAATATCTCCCCTGTGTGCTCGTGAAATAAACCTTAGATGAGGATGGCGTCTCTTCAAATCTGAGGCTATGGATGCGGGTCTATTTAGCCAATATGCAGATACTGCTTGATATTCTTTGATATTTATTGTAGTTTCAATATACTTCGAAAAGTGTCTTGCATAGGCCGCTTCTCCCAGAAACTCTGAAATTGGTGTTGAATACCTATATCTCTCCATGAAAGAAGAAAAAATAAATGGTAAAGATAATGATAGTTTAGAAAATGTAGATAATTTAGACCAAGTTTGTCGAGCTTGTTTCCATGTTTCCAACAAGATTGTAACATTTTCAGGAACTTTTCTCATCCCACCTTCAACTTCCGATTCAAGATTTGTTGGAATTATTGTAACATGATCAAAAAATGAAGATGTTGTTTCCAATGTAGGGGTTACAAATGTCTCTTGGAGCCCTACAGGATAAAAATCTGTTAGCACCAAAACTTTTGATGGTTTTATACCACTTTGTGGGGGTGCCATGATGTGGTTTCACCAATTGATAGTTTTAGTTTCGTCGATACTGAAGTAAAAACAATGAAAAAAAATTAGTTTTCGATTGGTTTTGGAACTTGTAAAATTGTTGAATTTGTACGGTCAATGATCGGTAATGTGAGTTCTGACAATGATGGGAGAATGTGTACAGTGCATGCTGTGCCACATGCTGGAGCGAGGTAATCTTCACCNGTATCTGTTAAAACTAANCGTATACCATGTCCAGCAGGCAATATTGCATCAATACCTTGGAATTCCATCATCATGGTAACTTCCTCTCCAGGAATTACAGTTTGGGGTTCGTATCCTCCAGCATGNTATCGGATATCCATTGTAGCATGACCAAGTCTTAATCCAGTCTCAAGATCTTGGATTTCAATGAATACTTGGCCTCCATCAAATGTAGGGATCGCAGCAAGATGAGCGGTGGGTAAACCAGAAATGTGGATATCTGATTCGGGATTAATATCAGGGCAATCGATAGTGATTATCTGTCCTCCACCTACTACTGATACTCCTCCTCCAACAAATGCCCCATCATAATCACAATCACCGAGATCTATGGGTAGTGGCTCAGAATCNATTGGAGGCCAAATATTCTCGATTCTCCATACACCNTCATTGCGCTGAATTTGCGCAGTCGTGTCTGGTTTAGTGCCCCTATTTTGGAGATAATATTCGAACCATTCAAACAAATCTTGGGCCCAATCCCATCTTGTCATATTTTCAAATGCTTCAGCGCCATATCCACTATCGATATCATCATGTTTTTGCCATTGGTCGGGATAGTCGTGCCCCCATTGACCTAAAATTCCCCTAACTTCATAACCAGAATTAGCATAATCAGAATACCAATTTGTGCCAATTGGGCCCCCGAATACTTGGTGTGGATCTACGTTCCAATCCTGCATCCCCTGAACCCAATATATGCTACCGTTCCAATTGTTGAATGCCTTGTCGATGTGGCTTCTTTCATCATAGTAATTAGCCATNTAAGGATCCATTTCTCCTCCGACATAAGTCACTGGACCTGCAAACAAACCTTCGGCTATATCTGGACAAACATTGTCTAAATCATCCTCATTGTAATCTACTGTGCTGGAAAAATAATTCATATGCATTACTTGAGAGCGCGCTTCAGCGCTTCCATTCTTATACAACAGAGGATGGAGGGCTGTTGTTCCAGAAATTGGAACTATTGTCTTGAGGTATTCACTCCCCATAGCAGCNGCTTCCCATTGTGTTGCGCCCTCATATGATTTCCCGTAAAGCCCTACATTGCCGTTGCTCCATTCTTGTGTTCCTAACCATTCAACTGCGGAGTGTATTCCAAGTCCTTCTCCTGCACCTCTATAATCGAAACANCCGCTACTTTCCTCAGTTCCAAATACGGCTACTTGGGCAAGGGCGTATCCATGTGGAACAAAATTTTCGAAAATAAACTCTCCNCGTCCTGCACTAACGATGTTTGTTGGNGTTGANTCNCTACCTTGNGGNCCNTATGAAAAATATGGNGANATTATTGCAATTACTGGAACTTTTTCTCCNACCTCNGTGTTACTGGGAAGCCAATANGANAAATGNACTTCAGCNGAAGAGGGGCCNGATTCCCATACTTCTGACGTATCNACTGNAATCATTGCTTCTTGNACNGGAAGTGCTGTGTGTGGNCCTTGTTCTANNGTGTAGCTGTATGTNCCAGTGGTATTCCATTCCAAAGTATGACGATCCCAAATAGAAGGATAAGTNGTNTGNTCTGNCTCATTTGATANATTTTCNTCACCAAAACATCCNGAAAAACTTGCTCCANNAAAGAGGATCATGAGNATCCATGCNCGTCCCTTCATNNNTNNGCNTCCAGANGGTTCCGNATAAATGTATGATTNGTTTCAGCGAGTCCTCATCAACTATGGGTTNTTCGGANNACCATGGTTGTCATCGGAGTCATAGGAACTGGCTACTGGGGTAAAAACCACGTTAGAACATTTTGTNCNCTGAAAGAAGAGGGNTTGATTGANNAAGTAATCGTNTGNGATNCTGATGAAAAACGTGCTATTGAAATCGGTCAAGAATTTGGATGTGAATACGCAACAAATCCTCAAGATTTGGCATCATTGGGTGTAAGTATGGTAACAATTGCTACTCCAACTCCTAGTCATGCATCGCTAGCAATTATGATGATGGAAATGGGACTTGATGTAATGGTGGAGAAGCCATTAGCAATGAATACAGAAGAAGCAGAGAAAGTAATAATGTGTGCAAAAAAAACTGGTAGATTACTACTGGTAGGGCATGTTTTTAGACACCATTCTGGAGTGAGAAAGGCTGCAGAACTCGTAAAAAATGGTGATATCGGAGAAGTTAAACATATCATTAGTGAGAGACTTGCAACTAGAGAGCCGAGGCCAGATAATGGTGTTATTGCAGCACTTGGAATTCACGATTTTGATATTTGTTGTGATATTCTAAATGGAGTTGGTCTCAAAAAAATTGTAGGGGTAGCAACCGAGTCAAAAATTCCTGGAATTGAAGATCATGCTTCCTTACAAATGATATTCGAGAATGATATTGTTGGATTTATTGAATTGTCTTGGAGAAGTAGAATTCGTGGCAAAGTTCGCTCGTTGCAAATTATTGGCACCGATGCAAGTATTTCTTTGGATTATCTTGACCATAGTGGATTGTGGATTCATTCACACCCGAATGATGGACATGGTCAAGAATTTGGTGGATTTGGTGCTGCTCCCCGTGAACGAATTGAGATTTTAAATGGAGAGCCGGCGCTTACAGCTGAACTGAGAGATTTTGTTCTTCGTTCAACAGGTAAACGAACTGGTCCAACGTTAAACGGTGGAGATGTAGGAATACAGGGAATGAAAAGAGTAGAAATGGCGCTTATAGCAACAGGTTTTGAGAATCAATTGAAAAATTAATCAATTTTTTTGGCCGGATTGCCAGCATACGTTCCCGATTCTGTTATGTCTTTAGTGACTACCGAACCAGCCCCTATCACTACATTATCACAAATATTGACTGGCATAATTGTTGCATTTGTTCCTATGCTTACATGGTTTCCAATTGTTGTTGATTTCCATTTTGATTGATCTCCCCTAGCCGGGCCTCCCGAACTAAATGTGTCATTGATGAACATGGCTCCATGGCTAATGAAGCAATCTTCACCGATTGTAACTAATTCGCATATGAAGGCGTGTGATTGGATTCGGGTTCTAGCACCTATTGATACATTTTTTTGGATTTCTACAAAGGGACCGATGAATACTGAATCAGAAATAGAACAGCCATAGATATTGAGTGGTTCAACAATAGTAACATCTTCACCAAAATCAACATCTACAATTCCACTAGATAGTCGACGTGGTTCAC
>PAOK01000014.1 GCA_002708015.1 Methanobacteriota archaeon | reverse complement strand
GACGGCAACGAATAACACCGCAATCTCGACAATCACCATCACTACCGTGGGTCCTGGAGAAATAGACACATGGGAGTTGGAAGGAACCCTACCTACAGGCCTCATATGGACTTCTGCAAATCAGACTATTTGGGGCACTCCTACTGAGCTAACGACCACGACTCAATATACAGTCTGGGCGAACAATACCGGTGGATCAGTATCTGCAACATTGAACATCACGGTTAATGATGAAGTTCCAACGACCTTATCATATTCCAATCCAGACCTCCTTCTCACAAATAACACTGCAATGACCCCACACGATCCAATCACTACCGGTCCAGGTACAGTAGTAACATGGGATATTGTTGGAGAACTTCCTCAAGGAATCACGTTCAACTCAACCACTGGAATTATTTCTGGAACACCAACTGAATTGATGACTACGACACAATACACCATTTGGGCCAATAATACAGGAGGTTCAATTTCTACTTTGATTAACATTACAGTAGTTGATCAATTACCGTCGTTAACCTATCCTTTGATTTCTCTTGATTTAGTAGTCAATACAATCAATTCTGACATTCCATTTGAACCATCTCTCTCTGGTCCAGGCGAGATTATTTCATGGGAAATGGTTGGAGAATTACCATCTGGAATGCAATTCAATACTTCTACAGGCATGCTTTCAGGAATTCCTACTGAACTTTGGTCCACTGCAAACTACACAATTTGGGCTAACAATACTGGTGGATCTGTTGATTTCTCATTCAGTCTTACTGTTGTCGATCGAGTTCCAAATGAAATTGGGTATTCAGATGTGAATCTAACTTTAACCAATAATACTGCCATGTCTCCAGAACAACCATTGATCATAGGGTCAGGAACAATCACTTCATGGGTAATTATCGGTGAATTGCCAGAAGGAATTTCCTTCAACGAATCTACAGGCGAGATATCTGGAACACCAACCGAATTATGGCCAATAACTCCATACACAGTATGGGCAAACAATTCTGGAGGATCTGTGTTCGTTGAATTTAATATTTCAGTTATTGCAATTGAGCCTTCAATATCCTACAATTCCAATGCTTTGACATTGACTGTAGGTGTTGCAATGACTCCATTGGAATCATTGAGTACTGGAGGAGTCATTGCTTCTTGGGAAGCGTATCCTGAATTACCAGATGGAATTTCAATTGATTTACTAACAGGATATATTTCAGGAACCCCTACGACATTACAATCTCCACAATCCTACACAATTTGGGCTAACAATACAGGTGGAATAACAACATTTGAACTTTCAATCAGCATCATCGATGTTCCAGCATCAATTGACATCTCCCCTGATTCGATTGTTTTAACGATTGGAGACTCGATGAGTCCAGCTCAAATTGGTGTATCAGGTGGTCAAGTAATTGAATGGGGAATCCATCCTGAATTGCCAAATGGTCTTCTCTTTGATACAACGAATCTATCGATTACAGGAATGCCATCAGAACTGATTCCGGAGACACTCTATACGATTTGGGCAAATAACTCAGGCGGATCACAAACCACATCAATTTCAATTACAGTAATTGACATCTTACCTACAATTGATTATGTCGATGAACATGTATTCTATTCCAATGTTTCCGGAGTTTTGATTGAGCCAATTGTGAGTGGTGGAGCGATATTGAATTACTCTATTGATAATGATTTAGTTAACGGGTTATTATTTGATTATTCTAATGGTTCAATTGTTGGAATCCCAAGCGAGGTCCTCCCAAGAACACAATTTACCATTACTGTCAGTAATTCTGGAGGAAGTGCCGTTGCAACTCTTAACATAACGGTACTACCAAGCGTAGGATGCATGGATCCTTTGGCTGAAAATTATGATTCAGTTGCAATTCAAGATAGTGGATTGTGTATTTACACTGATACAGATGGAGATGGTGTATCAGACATCAACGAGATTGAAGGTTGTACGGACTTAGATGCTGTAAATTATATTCCAACTGCAACTGATGACGATGGTTCTTGTGTCCCTAGATTATCAGTGATTTATCCAGAATATTCAATCATACTTATCGTTGGCCAAAATAATGTCTCAATACTACCAGAAGTATTGGGTCAGACCGTGGAAATATGGTCAATAGAACCTTCTTTACCCGAACCTCTAGAATTCAATTATCTTGTTGAAAATGGAGTGTTAACAGTTGGCAAAGGATCAATTTCAGGTATTCCACTTCAGCCTCTAAATTTGAGTAATTATACAATCTTAGCAATCGATGAAGACACCAATCAATCAGTTTCAATTCGTATTTACTTGCAGATTTTAGAAGACACAGATGGTGATGGAAAGCCAAATGTGGGATCGGATAATTGGATTGAAGATTTGGATGATGATAATGATGGATATTTAGATTCAATAGAAGAAAAATGCAATTCAGACCCTAAAAACGCAGCTTCTATCCCAGACTTGGATTCTGAAGGAAATTGTATTCAGGAAGAAGTAAATGAAACTGAAGAACCTTTGATACCAGAAACTACCGCAAATCTCTACTATTGGTGTATTCTTCCGTTAGCAATCATTCTAGCAGTGATGCTTTTCTCGTTGATTTCAAGGCAGAGAAATGAGGAAGAAGAAAATAAAGATTCAGAATTAGATGAGCACAAACAACCGCTTGAGTTGACTTAATCGGCCCTAATTCCAAGAAGAATTAATCCAATTCCAAAGACTCCTATCCCATATGCTAGTAATGGTGTTAGTTTTACTTTGTATGAAATTTCAACATTTACACTTTCTTGCTCACCGCCCAACGAATTTCCAACGACAGCACGTAGGTCACCTCCGTCTAGTGACCAAGTTAGAGATCCTTCGGCATCTGGCCCCCCTGCTAAGAAAACCATATTTTCAGTATCACAAGCAAGATATCCATTGCCTCCATCAATACATTGATCAGCATATTTTGCATCCACAATACCTACCCAAACATCATTAGAACCCCATTCAATATTTACATCTGCAGCAATTAAACTTGCAACAACATCTGGAACAGATACTCCTTCATCCACCATTATTGCAGTATCACAAACATCGAGAAATGAAATTCCAGAATCACATGCAGGAATATCAGCACTTATTGGAGGCAATTCTCCGCTATATCCTACAATTCCAGTAGGAATAAAAATGAGAATTAGTATAGCCCCATTCACTATCCACTTGAGTTTCATGATGGGCCTTAAACACTTCAACCAAATGAACTTGGTTAAAATTTGAAGCATGATACAGTCTTCCTCCTGTGATACAGAAGTGTTCAGTAAGTCCAATCTGTTGATATATGGGAAGAAGGTGCAAATGTATTTCCTAGGTGAGCGGAGCATGCAGGAACTACAACAAATAAACGAACGAATGAAGAATCTACGTAGCAGAACATCTGCTACAATACTTGTATTTTTGATGGTAATGAGTACTACTCTGGCAATGATGCCAGTTGGTGCTGATCCATCTTCTACAGGTTCAGGTATGTATGCAACTGATGGAGAACAAACTCCAATTCAATCAACTGGGCAAGGAGGATTCCAACAAGGTGGCGCCCCAGTGCCTGGAGCAGTAGACAGGTCACTTTTCACTCACCCTGCTCTTCGTGATCCCTCATGGGCAGACTTATTCTCAGGAACAGGAAAGATAGCTGATTTATCCGCAACAACGCTACGCTCTGAAGCCTATGCATTCCTTCTCGAAGAGACAAATCTCGGTGATCACGACAACGATGGGATTGGAGATTTAGACGATTTAGATGATGATAACGATGGTATCTATGATTTGATAGAACGTTTCGATGGCTGTTTTGGAACAGATCCATTGGATCATGATAACGACGGAGTTGTTGATGAATTTGACAATGACGACGACAATGACGGTATTCTCGAAGGCCCAATTGATTACACTCAAGGCGCAGATCCTTTGAATGTGAGTACTGACAGATATGTAATTCCAACAACTATTCATCCATGGACATCAACTCAAGTAGGGTCAGGATATTTGGTTGATCAGAATCCATTAGATAGAGATAATGACGGTGTGGATGACGAAGATCCTGACGGTAGCGGTAGAGAATCATTTGATGAAGACGACGATAACGACGGTAGATTAGATCAATTCCTCTGGCCTTGTGATTTTGATGGTGATGGTATTCAAGATTACATGGATGATGATGATGATGATGACGGCGTTGATGATTATCTAGACAGAGACCCGTACAACAGTTCTGTAACTCAAACAATGGTTGCAGCAGCAGCTGCAAGTTCTTCAGATGACATCATCTTCGATGCTGCAATTTCATGGAATTTCAACAGTTATGCTGCATATTCTTTTAGTGTAAATTATGTAGAATTAGAGGCACTTTATCATCCAAATGATCCATCTTTCACTACTATCTTAGATGGTGATTTAGATGGCGACTCAATCCCTAATTTCTTGGACCCAGACAATGATGGTGATGGCTTACCAGATTCATCAGATACTGATGATGATAACGACGGCCTTCTAGATATGTGGGACCCAGATGACGACAATGACGGAATCAAAGATGTTTGTCTCCGAGTGGATACTAATGGAGACGGCACAATCGATTATCCTGGTATTACAGGAGCATTAGAAACGCCTGGAACAGATTGTGAAATGGATTACGATAGAGATCTTGATGATGATCGTTGGAGAGCAATGGATCAAGATTACGATTTGACAATGGATTGGTTTGATGAGGATGTGGGAGGAACCCCAAATCCTGACAATGACCTAGGCCCTCCAGCCGTAGATATCAATGATGATCCTTGGGATTGGGATAATGATGGAATTCAGAATGAAAACGATTCTTACATGAATGCAACACAAACACAAGTCTTCAGTGCAACAGGTTGGAATTGTCCAACACCTACAAACAAAAATCCTCAAAATCCAGCTCCCGAATGTATTACTGAGAGAAAGTCATTTGTTGGAAATAATGATTGGGATGGAGATGGAATAAACAATTGGTATGACGTTGACGACGATAACGACGGCTTACCCGATTTCTTAGATATTGATTGGAATTGTGACCTTGATGATGATAATGATCTACATCTGATTAACGGTTCTCGATACAGGGACGATGGACCGAATGATATTGATGCAGATATTGATGGAGATGGATTACTAAACGATGAAGATTGGGACGACGATAACGATGGGATTAACGATTTATACGATCCAGATGATGGTAATTGCGGTGAACTAGATATCGATAATACTGATGATTTCGCTCAACCCTACTATCCTGTTCAAGATGGAGCCTCAATAACTGGGTCTCTTGATGGACAAGTCTACAATTCTAACATGTCAGATTTCTGGAATATGAGTCATACAACCAATCCATTTACTCTAGCAAATGGATTCGTATTGCCTTACAACGGCTATGATTCTACCACAAATCCAGTTACTAATGGCAGAATCCCAGAGTTCTATTGGTATTACATTAGTCGCTGGAGTCCTTGGAATGGAGACAATGCTTGGGATATCGATTCAGATGGAGATTCTCTAATCAACGGACTTGATGTTGATCAAGATGGCGATGGTTTACCTAATGGATGGGATCAAGACGAAGGAAATGACGGGGTTCTCGATATCAATGATGTGAGGATGGGTGGTACATTCAACTATGACACGTGCGGATGGAATGCTGTTGGTGGTTATCTTTGTGGATATGAATATGCTTTCACTTACATGCTTCCTTTGGATTCAGGAACAAATTTCCAGTATACTAAGCCATACAGTATTCGGCCTGATAGTACATACACCGATGGCCAATATGATGGCGCAAATAGTAATGGGAATTTCGATTGTTTTGAAGCTAGTTGTTGGCACTTCGAATTCAATGGTCAAACCTCAGCAGCTGTAACCTTTGATGAGATTAATCATAACAGAGATTTGATGATTGCTTGGCGAGGTCTAAGCGCAGGACTCTTTAATTGGAATGCAGACATAAACGGAAATTTCTTCCCAGACGAATATGCCGATATGTTGAACGATAGCGTAGATCCAGATGACGACTGCGGCGCTCCAAATGCCGGCACCCCTAATCCACAATGTATGTTTAATGATACAGCAGATTTAGATGATGATTTTGATGGAATTTACGATCACTGGGATATGGATGATGATAACGATGGAATTTGGGATTTCTTCGAGATAGATGTAAACGATGATCTAGACGATGACGCAAACACACTTCCTCCCGGTAATTTCTTCACAGGTACAAATTGTTTCGATAACGATGATGATGGAACAGACACGGATCCAGATGAAGATGGATTCTTCCAAGCCGTTTGGGATAAAGGAGTTCTAGGTCAAGGTTTACTATTCCCTGAATATTATGATGTTGACAACGACAATGATGGAATTGTTGATACTGAAGATCCTGACGATGACAATAACGGTATTCTAGATGTTACACAAGAGTTGACTTGTTTTGTTGGTGAAGAGCAATTCCCATGGGACCACGATAACGATGGAACTCCCGATTGGAAAGATACCGATTGGGATATGGATGGAATTTCCAATACGATTGAACGAGGAAATGTAACTCCATGGGTTTCTCCTTGGGACCATGATAATGATGGAATACGCGACGACGTCGATCTTGATGACGATTCTGATGGTATGATGGATAAAGATGAGATTTTACTATGGCCTCAAAGATATAACAACGAATCTACAAATCCATGGGATCATGATGACTTTGGAGGAGGATTGGGAATTGCAAATCCTAGCGACCCATCAACAGGTCCAGACGTAATAGACAATGATGACGATAATGATTCTCGAATAGATAGTGATTGGGACCATATTGAAGATTCAGATCTCTCTTCTGATTGGGATTCTGATAACGACGGAATTCTCGATGAGGATGATAAAATTCCAACTCGTGTTAACATGAGTATTCCTGAAGTAATGTGGATGGATGGCAAGAAAGCTGCCATATTCTCCGGTTCAGTATCTTGGTTAGATCCGTCATTAAGTCAGTTTGTACCAGCACCAAATTTACCAGTTCAAGTAACAATTGAATGGGCGAATAATGGGACCATTGCTCTAGAAACGATAGATGTACTTTCCACTCAGTTTGGTGGGTTTACAGTGGGCCAATTCCTTCTACCTGAGGATTTAGATGTAGGTCCCAATACGACCTACAATGTATATGCTGAAGTCACTGAGATGTTCATCCATGACGGAAGTCAATCCGATCTTTATCCTCTAGAGATCAGAGCAAATACAACATTCGATTATGTTGCTCCAGAATATTTGCGAAGTGGTGAGAATCCGCTTTATCTTGATTTCAAGACTCACTATTCTGCTGATTGGGATCGTGGTATTTTCGATAATAGAATCAAGTACGCACCTGTCGCATTCAATGTTAGTGGTGGACCATTTGGTAATCGACAAACTCCATCTTCTTTCGATGGAGCAGGACAAGGATTCCGAGCAGATGAAGGAGGATATGTCTCACTAACATTCGTCCAATCTTCCGGAGCGCAAGGTGAATGGAAGCAGGTTCGTTATAATGCATCAATGGACAATGGCCCTGGTGCAATTCCAGGTGGATATGAAGAAATTATCTGGAATGCTTTCTTGAACGATCATGATGTTCTTGGCACTTACACATATTCGAATACAACCTTGCCTAAGGGGAATTACGAATTTGCTGGAAGAGTAGATATGAGTTATGCAGGGACAAATGAGTGGCCTTTCCCATGGTTAGAAGGCGATGAGACTGATACTTTCATCATCAAATCGATGGAAAGAATGTACATTGGCTCTCAAATCATTGTACCATCGCATAATCCAGTATTCTTCTGGGATGCTCAACAATTCACTGGAGCAAGTTTCGGTGCATGGAGGCCAATGTTTAGTCAACAGGGATTGATCAATGCAGGATTCGATACCGATTCATCTGGAGCAATTGAGCAGAGTGAATTTGACGTTGTTGCCAGTGGTAGACAATACGCTGTTCTTTGGAACGATAATTTGGCAGACTTACCTCTCGGAGATGCAAATGAAGGAATTGATTCACCATTGCGAGATTATGTTAGTACAAATGCAACTCATTGGTTCATTGCTATGTTGAATGGCGCAGATTCCAATGCTCCTCCATGTGGTCCAGTAGACCCTCTAGATCCAGAGAGTCCAATTCGATGCGAGATAGTTCCAGAAATGAATACTGGCGAACGATTCGAAACAATTGGAGATGTCAAGAATCGAACACTATCACCTTGGACAGAAGCAAGCATGGTTCTCCAAGTTGACCTAGATCAGGATGGTGTATTTGCAGGAACTCGAGAGAATACTAATGCAAAGGTTCCTCAATTAGCAGGTGGTTTAGCCATGGTCAATTTCTCTTGGGATTGGTATGAAACGTACGAGGCACTGACTTATGGAGTAAGAATGAACTTTGTAGATTCTAACTTCTTCTTTACAGGAAATCAGACATTTACTCTTTCACCCACTGGTGCTTATGTGAATGTCAGTGTTGTGGGAACAACAGACTTCCAGTTGAACTCAGTTCCAACTCTATACAGAGGTATGAATACAACTCTGGAAGCTAAGTTGATTGATAATGCGAATCAGGCAGTTCCATTCCAACCAGTAAATTGGACTTGGTCAGCAAATGGTACCTCGGGATTAGCTCAAACGAATCAACAAGGAATTTTCAAGATTGATTTGAATATTAGTAAATCCCATGACCTCGGTAATTTTTCTATGTCCTTTGGATTCCCTGGTACAAGTCGTCTCAAGAGCTCTTCAGTTTCTCAGAACCTATGGGTTGTCAGTCGAACATTCATCAATATTGAATCTACAACTAGCGGAGAAAGGTCAAGTGGTGACGTATGGTCGGTTTCTGCCCAGGTTACTGATGATAATAGAACACCCTCAATCCGAGATCTCGGTCAAGCATTAGATGGACAAGGAGAAAATGGTGGAAAGGTATTATTGATCTTTGAAGGTACTGACTTTGAAAATAGACAACACCGTCAAATCATGTCTACACTTTATCCAAATGCAGGTTCAGTGTACCACGAAATGCTTCTAGATCCTCAATTACTCCAAGACGATCCACAGTCTTTCTTACCCGATGGTTTTGGACCAGTTAATGTAATTCTAAGATTTGAAGAGAATCTACCTCACGAAGGATGTGTCGCACTCGAAGAGTATATGTTGGGAATGCAAGGCGCATGGGATCCATGTTCTTCTGTACCCAATAATGAGCATTATAGAAGAGAGATGCAATACAATGTTGATGGATTCTATTTGAAGGGTAGAACTACATTAGATGTTGATGACCAGATAGTCTACACTAGCGAAGTAAATCCAGTAACTGGAGAAGTAATTGAAAAGCCTATGACAATCACTGGTCGATTAACAGATGAATTAGGTGGAAATCTATCAAATCGTAATATTCTCGTTAGTTATCAAATGACGGGATCTGCAGTTGAAGCACCACAATGTCAGCAAGGAACTACAGATTCAGATGGTTATTTCACAATTGATTGTCCATTGAATGATGTCATGGCAGGACAAGCACAAGTAACAGTTCGTTACAAAGCAGACCTGAATAATGATGGATATAGGTACAAGGATTCAACTGTAATCAAGAATTTCGCAGTGTTTTCTAATAGTACATTGATGATTGAAGAAGTTGGCCCAATGCTAACTGATGTAGATCGTTATGTTTTCCAAGGAAATGGCACGAGTATTCCTGTACTTTACCTCAAAGAACCATTCCATGTTCATGCATTATTGCAACAAAGTAATGGAAATACGCTTGGAGGTAGATGTTTGAATATCTATCTAAGTCCAGAAATTAATCCACGTCCAATTGCTTCAGCTGTTACTAATGATGCAGATGGTCGAATTGAATGGTATTCAGGAGATACAGAACAGAATCCTAGTCGCCGCGGAGTTGAACCAATTGGAGGCTCAGGCTTGGAAGGTTTCCGTACATTGAGAGTCGCATATGAGCCCAAACTTGCAGTTAATGGTGGCTGTAATCAAGAGGCAAATGCAGTTGTCAACGGTTCATACATGGATATTACAGTATTAGTAAGAAGTCGAGTTGATATTATTCTACAAGATACTTGGTCCAGAAATGGCGGATATCAACCGGATGAATGGGTAAATGGAACTGTAAAAATCACTAGAGATAGATTAGATGTACCTGTTTCCGGCGAGCAAGTTATCTTTGTTCGAGAATATTGGAATGGATCTGCTTGGGTTCTTGAAAATGTAGAATATGTAACTACGCTGGATAATGGGGATGCTTCGTTTGCTTGGCAATACACTGGAAAAGTAGTTCCAGGTGCAGAAGATGGAATCGAGGCTGTTAGTGGGAAATGGAGAATATCTGTCCAATTCCGTGACTCACCATTTTTCCAAGAGTCTTTCCTTAACAATACACCTGAAATAGAATTAGGAAACCCACCTCTAATGGAACAATCCGGTGGTTTATTCCAATTGCAGTATATTTTGCCATTAACAATCGCGCTTCTATTAGCAGCGCTAATTGGTGCTGTAATGTATCGTAATTATCAGGAGCGTAGGAGAATAGAAATTCTACGAGGAATTCTGACTGATTCTCTAATGTCTCTAAGGGCATCCAACGAATACATACAAGCGATATTCAACTGTTGGAAAGAATTGGTTGCATTCTTCCGTAGTAAGGGTGCTATGAAGAAAGTGTATGAAACAACTCGTGAGTTTGAAGACGCTGTCAACAAAATGTTAGGCGGAATAACTCCACCTCATGAATTGGACGCATTCCTAAGTTTGTTTGAAGAAGCACGTTATTCAGATCATAATATCGGTGCAGCTCAAAGAGATAGAGCAATTCAGACATTGCAAGCAATTGTCAATAGCCTAACTTTGGCATTAGGGGAAAGTCAATTGAGCCGCTCTGCTGTTGAATCAGATCTGTACAACAATTTGACCAAGGCAGGAGAATTCGTTGATGCTGAAGGAAACCTTCGCCAAGCTGGCTTGGAAGAAGAAGGCGCAGATAACTTTTCACTCTAAGTGAAAATTTCTGAATTTAGCAACAAACGATTAGCGATAGCTTTAGTAAAATTAACACTTAATCGGTGTAAAAAGTAAACTAGAGTACTTTGGAACTACTGGCTGTTGTTGAAACAACTGCAAATTAACGCCAAAATGGTATTTTTTTAGACGTTTTTATATACTGTGTGACTGGATATCGTTGACAATCCTTAGGATAAGGAGTGAAAAAAATGGAAGAAGAACTTGACACGAAAATGATGATGACAGAATTGATCGGCTCGCTTGCAGTCGTTTACTTCGCTGCGCGCTTTGCTATGCCTGGCTCGCCAACGATGTACAGCGCAATGGCAGCGGGTTTGGTCCTAGCAGTGATGATGATGACCTTTACAGGCGCCATGATTTTGCCATGGATCACAATTGGAAAGATGGCAAATGGTGACATTACATGGCAAAATGGGGCTCTAGCCTTTGCTATGCAGATGTTAGGAGCTGTCCTTGCATGGACAATCAATATGTGGAGTGCTGGCATGCTAGATCACGCAGACATGATGTGGTCCGTAGGAACCATGGATGTTCAGGCAGGAGCAATGACATTAATCGGCGGTTTCCTGTTGATGATTGTCTATGAGCGCCTCGCTGGAGATGGTATAGGAAATGCTGCGATTGGGATCTTTGTATGGATGCTAGCTGCTGCAGGTCTTAGCGTTGTTAACGCAGGCGATGTAGGTGGAATGCTGATTACTTCAGGATGGACTGGTGACAACATGGTCATGATCTTTGGATCAATGATTATTGGTGGAGTTGGTGCAACTGCAGCCCTCATGTTCGGGGATATGATCCTCGGAGAAGAGGAATAATCTCAGCATAGCTGAATCTCAATAAAAGCCCATTAGGGCACAAAATGACCTCGGGGCGAGGAATCGGCAAATGCCCTTTCCTCGTCCCGATTTTTTTATTTGCATCTCATTGGCTTTTCCGGCTCTTTTCTGTTTCTATGATGGCGAAAAGCATGATATACACCTGCACCAAGCAATACTAGCACAAAAGTCCATCCAACGAAGGCGAACAACATCAGCACGTATGTTGCATAGTCAATGTTATTGTTTTCTAAATTGACCTCTGTATTTCCATCAGCAGCTATCACTGAACCTATCATTAATGAAAGTCCAAGTAGGATCAATACCGACCTCAAGATTTCAATCACCTATCTTAGTTTAATTTGTAAATTACCATCTTTGACTCTAGTATTATATATTTTCAAGTTCTTCTTTTTACTCATTTTTCCAACGAGTTTTCCATAAGGTGGAAAAAGAGGGAAAGGTGACCATTCAACCAATTCACCATCCCTAATGTTGTGTGTAGTTTGATGTAATGGACATGTGATGCAATCATCAACCACTTTGCCACCTAGACCAAGGGGCCATCTCATATGTCGACACAAACCATCAGTAGCATGATATTCTCCATTTTTTAGAACAACCATCAATGTTTTCAAACCAATGTTTACCATCTTCGGTTTATCTGGTTTTAACTTAGAAACTCGAATAGCATTCTTCCACTCCATCTCAGTTCCTCACTTGAGACATTCCTCCATCGAGATGAAAAACTTGTCCTGTAATGTTATCTGGAGCATCAGTCAATAACCAATGGATTGTTGATGCAATTTCTTCAGGTTCATTGATTCGATTAAGCGGAATCATTCCTACGGCAATTTCTCTAGAAGTATCTGATTTAATTATTGATTCTGCCATTCTAGTATTAGTTAACCCAGGTGCTACAGCATTGATTCTTATCCCTCTTTTAGCATATGTTGCCGCTGCTGATCTGACCATTGCCTCTACACCGCCTTTTGCTGCCGCAATTGCCTCATGATTGACTAGGCCTAAACTACCTGCTACACTTGATGTAAACACAATCCTTCCGCTCTGATTTCGGAGCATCGCCTTAGCTGCTTTTGATAGGGTTAAAAATGAACTAGTCAGATTGGTTCTAATTACTTCTTCAAATGAATCCACACCCATTGCATGTGGTGGTCTAAGTGCTAAAGAACCGATTAGATGAACTACTCCGTCAATTTTACCTAATCCCAATTCTTTAGCAGCATCGACTGAATAAGAAACAATTTCTTCGTTAAGTCCATCACCAACAACAATCGTTGCACCCAAATTTGCAAGTTCGGTAACTCTTGCTGGATCTCGAACTAACAAAGTGAGATTATCTCCGAGGTCTAGGATTCTCTTTCCTAGAATGAGAGCTATATCGCTACTTCCTCCGACAATCAAAAAAGAACGTTTCATAATTCCACGTCATTCCTCAGAGATTATCTTTCTTTGGGTGTGTTTCTGAAAACTATCAACGCACCGAGTAATGAGATTATCACTAGTACAGATCCAAACCCGGGAACCGTAGATGCTTCAGGTTCTCTAATAGGATCTGGTTCCTCAACAATCGCTCCTTCTCCAACAGTGATTTTTCCACGCATATCCATTGTTGCATGTGGCTCACAGATGTAGAAAAATGTAGTATCTTCGGTGAAAGTGTATCTGAAATCAACAGTAGTTTCAGCATCTCCGCTGTAAATACCACCACTCTTTCTAACATTGTCACTTTCAGCTGATGTTTCAGCAACATTGTGTGCCATACTTTCATCTTCCCAAATCCAACATACAGTATCTCCAACGTTAATCGAAATGTCAGTTTGATCAAATGCTAGTCCAGTAGAGTCGATTCCGATGATTACTGCGCAATCAGAGGTATCAACAACTTCTGGAGGTGGTAACAGAACCTTGTCGATTACATGGATAACGCCGTTTGATGCAGGAACATCAGCTAGAGTTACATTCGCACCGTTCACCATTACTCCAATGTCGCTTACTGTGAAAGTCAAGTCGTCCCCATTCACAGCAGTGGCTACTAATCCATCAGTAACTGCAGAGGATGGAACTTGGCTGGGTACAACGTGATAAGTA
The DNA here is from genome assembly GCA_002708015.1 of Methanobacteriota archaeon. GTDB lineage: Archaea > Thermoplasmatota > Poseidoniia > Poseidoniales > Thalassarchaeaceae > MGIIb-N2. The sequence goes on along the minus strand of PAOK01000014.1, from coordinate 19,685 downwards.
AGAATATCAACAAGTGTTTCGATTTCTTCATCAGTATCGAAAGTACTCAAATCGATTCCGGCTTCTAAGAAAGCATTGTCAGTAGGTGCGAATACAGTAAACGGACCATCTCCCTGGAGTGTAGCTACCAACTGTGCTTGTGTGAGAGCAGCAACCAATGAACTGTGGATAGTTGTTGCTTGGGCAGTGGTTGGTATATCAAGNGCCGGGGTCCAGACGTAAGCTTCGCATATTTCTTGAGACACGGTTGGGTCTGCAACATGGCTAACCATGTTGTAGCAACCAGTGAATGTTTGTCCTCCAAAATCAACATTTTCGTAATACGCATAAGCCATGCATTCATCAAAAGACGCNCCAGCGGCCACTGAGTGAGTTACTGTGTTGTAACAAATATCTCCATCATCTTCAGTGATNTCAGGAGGCGGCATTAGCACTTTGTCAATTACATGAATCACACCGTTTGATGCAGGAACATCCGCTGTAGTTACATTTGCATCATTGACCATNACTCCTTCACCCACCGTGAAGGACAGATCATCTCCGTTGACTGCTTCGGCGGACATACCNTCAGTNACTGCAGATGAAGGTACTGCGCCCGCAACNACGTGGTAGAGGAGGATATCTGTCAGAGTAACCTTACCTTCGTCAGTGTCGAGTGCAGCTAGGTCTATTCCAGCGGCTGCAAATGCGTCGTCAGTCGGAGCGAAGACTGTGAATGGACCATCGCCCTGTAGAGTAGTTAGTAGCTCNGCCTGGACTACAGCGGCCACTAAGGAAGTGTGAACTCCAGTTCCTCCTGCTACNGTTGGAATATCTCCCAAATCTGCTGGCGGCAGCAGTACCTTGTCNATCACATGGATGATTCCGTTTGAAGCGATTACATCTGCAGTTGTGACNGTAGCTTCTCCTATCAGAATATCACCGCTTTCGGTAATTGTGAAGATTGCATCATCTCCGTTAACCATAGTCGCCGTCATACCGTCAGTAACTTCTGTCGATGATACAGATCCNGAGAANACGTGGTAGGTTAGNATGTCGACTAACGTTTCATTCTCTTCATCAGTATCGAACGTACTNAGATCAATNCCTGCATCTGCAAATGCCTGATCGGTAGGAGCGAAGACTGTGAATGGCCCATCACCTTGGAGTGTGCTAACTAAATTAGCGTGAGACAACGCCGCTACAAGAGAGTCATGGACNCCTGTATTCTGAGCGTTCGTCGGAATATCTTCNTTTTGGTCTGCTATCGCCGACGGCGACAGGCAAAGACTAGCAATCATCATCATTGTAACAATAGTAACACGTTTGTTCATGGCCTTTCGAAATCCATTAGNTAATAAAGGAAGTGTATTCTTCTTATTTTTTTCAAAATTAATGACATTTGACACTGCTTTATATCTTACCGGCNTCCTANNGTATNCGCTCAAATGCGNAGAGNAAAAGNTGGACTATAACACTCTTTTATATTCTCCACAATTGCCGCGATGTNATGGATGCTATCAAAGCCACCAGATTTACACGCCGAACTACTACGAAGTTAGTAGTTCTACTGACCGCCATAACCATGCTCGGAACTGTAGCAGCTGAAACTGCTCTTCTAGCCTCTGGTGATACTGTTGGAACATCTTTCTGGATTGCAACAGCTATGATGTTTGCTGCGACAGCATTCTTCGTCTTAGAAAGAGGAAGTGTTGCACCTAAGTGGCGAACATCCATGACTGTAGCAGCNCTAGTAACAGGTGTTGCATGGTACCACTACACGTACATGCGTGAGGCNTGGGCNACNACNTACATGNNGGGNAACGGACAGAGTCCTATCGTATTGAGATACGTTGACTGGCTGATCACNGTTCCGCTACAAGTAACTGAATTCTATCTAATTCTAGCAGCAGTAGGAGTCGCTACAGCGGCTCTGTTCTGGCGCCTATTCGGAGCATCTCTAGTAATGCTCATCGCTGGATACTTAGGAGAGGCAGAATCTGGTACAGGCGGTCTNGTAGAAGGTATGGAGATGGTAATGTTCCTAATCGGTCTTGCTGGTTGGTTCTACATCATGTACGAAATATGGGGTGGAGAAGCACAGAAGAGTGCTGCTACAGCATCTGAGTCAACTCAGTTCGCATTCAAAGCAATGGCAGCAATCTTGACAGTAGGTTGGGCAATCTATCCTATTGGATACTTCCTAGGAACNGGAGACGATCCTAACGTAGATGGACTAAACATCCTGTACAACCTAGCTGACTCAGTNAACAAAGTTGCTTTTGGTCTAATGGTATGGTATGCTGCAACAATGGATTCAGCAGACCATTCTGAAGAATAATAGCTACTAGATGCCCTTTGGGTTCATTTGTCCTCGGGGTGAGGAATCGGCACCGCCCTTTCCTCATCCCGAATCNTTTCTCACAAGTTTTGGGTTTTGTTTNTTTAGTCTTTGATNNAATATCAGTAATTCTTCAAAATCCAAGTACAGGCGTAGGGTCTGTGATTATCAGCCAGATTGCGTAAATGAATAGAATACATAGANCTAAGATCGCAATCCCAATTATTGCAACAACTGAAGATGATATTGTAATCCCTCCTACTCTTATCATCTTCGCTAATCTTGAATCATTACTTACTGATTCAGATACATTAGTTACAACTTCACCTTCTGTATCGGTTAATACACTAACGATATTTGATGAATCATACAATTGACCAGTNAATAACCCAATCAATCCCATAATTACAGATAACGGCAAAAGAATACAACAAGAAAAGCACATCATTGCTATCATTTTCTCTGACCATTCATCTGAACCATCTGGACAATCTTCGACTCCATCGTTGACGTCTAGTAACATCACTTGAGTCCCATCTTCGCAGTTCCATGTGGTGGTTTCAATCTCGTCGTATGGTACATCAAATGTATGTTCATTACCTTCAATTCCAATATTTTGTGCTGTAAAGAAGGTAAATCCTGAAGCGACAAGTAGGAGAATTCCGATAACAGAAATAATTGTAGCTTGTTGATTTCTATTACTAATATTACTAAATGGGTTTAGGTTTTCTACNTTAGGTAATTTTGGTAAATTAGGAGTTTTTTTANCGGCATTAATTTGTTGAATTTCTCCACAACTAGGACACTTCACTTTACCTTCATGCGTTGCAGAGATTCTGAGAATGGAATCACAATAAGCACATTCGAATTCAATTTTTTCTTCTTGATGGTTTTGCTCGCCATCGTCATGAATCAAACGTTCGATTAATACAGATTTATTGCCAGAAATAGGAAGCCCTCTTTCTCTGAGTTCATCTTTTAGATTCACAACAGTATACTTGTCATAGGCAGATGACACAGATAGATGAAAAATTGAGTGCAGATTAATGCATCGCCGTATCAGATCATGTTTCCTTTGGCATCGAGAACTTCTACAGTTAGGTTCGCGTCTTCGACTCCTGTAGTGATTTCNTTATGTAGNGAATCACTGAATTCATCTAAACTAGCAAGAATTGATCCTGCATTTGGATCTACTAAATCATCGATAAGATGGTTCAATACACAAGAAACACCGTATGATTGCCCTGTTCTGAAGGCATGATCTAAATCTCCAGGTTCAGCACCTTCTGCCTTAGCNCGAATTGTAACAGTTTGTACATATGCTGAAAGGGCTCCATACAAGGAGACCATTGCTTGGGAAACATCTTCAGAAGATTGCAACAGCACCTGTACTTCTTTCATTGCAGCATCTTGACATTGAGTTAGTAATCGATGGGTTGCTACNACATCAGTTTGGTCGCCAGTCATTGCCTCGGTCATCATGTCCATCCAGTTGTCCATGCCCCTCGCAGGTTGGCCAGAGGGCATGAATGATTCCCTTACCCCTTTTTCACCTAGGTGAGCAGTAATGCGTTCTCTCTCAAAGGGTTCATATCGGAAGGGCCGGTCGCCCGAATCCCCAAACGTCGAGGGAGTTACATGGCAAGACAAAACACGAAGACCAACGAGGGCCTGGTAGAGTTAATCTCTGACCTAAAAGCCCAGACTCGGTCCACTGGTTCTGCACTGTGGCGAGACGTTGCGCAGAGGCTTGAAAAGAGCCGTAGCAACTGGGCTGAACCAAACCTAAGTCGTCTGGAGCGACACATGCCTGAGGACGCAGTAGTCCTAGTACCAGGAAAGCTCCTAGGAAGTGGTTTGGTGTCCGGAAAGCGCACCGTTGCAGCTTACAATGTTAGTTCTGGTGCTCGAGTCAAGATCGAAGAAGCAGGCGGAAGAGTGATCTCAATCCGTGAGCTGATGAATGAAAATCCAAAAGGAACGGGGGTGCATATCCTTGGCTGAAGTCACTTATGTCTATGATGCATCAGATAAGGTGCTGGGTAGATTAGCTAGCCACGTAGCTAAGCAACTATTGTCCACTGCTAAGGCAGGTAATGGAGCCCGAGTGATAATCGTAAATGCTGAAAAAGCAGTAGTAAGTGGGAAGAAGACCGAAGTTCTCAGAGATTACAAATCAAAGAGAGATCTTAACCATCCTCGTAAGGGGCCATTTTTCCCAAGAATGCCCGACAAGATTCTGAAGCGTACCGTTCGTGGAATGCTTCCATATCAAAGAACATCATCTGGTCGTACTGCACTCAAGAATCTTAGAGTAGAAATCGGAACTCCAAGTAATCTATCTGGTGATCTTCCAGATGGACATGAATGGGGAGAATCTTCTTCATTCGATCGAGGTTTACCAAATAACTTCGTAACATTGGGAGACATTTCAAAGGCTCTAGGTGCTGACACAACTAGATTCGGAGGTGATGAGTGATGGCAAAGAAGAAAATCAAGAGCGTTCAAACTAGTGGTAAAAGAAAGACTGCTATTGCTCGCGCTAATGTAAAGAAGGGCCAAGGGCGTGTTCGAGTTAATGGTTCACCTATCGAAATCATGGAACCGGAAATGGCTCGTTTGAAGGCTATGGAACCATTACAAATTGCTGATGCAATGAAGAAGCTGTCGAAAGTTGACATTAGTGTTGATGTTCAAGGTGGTGGAATCATGGGTCAGGTAGATGCGATTCGAACTGCTATAGCTCGCGGACTTGTTCACTGGAATAGTGGCAAAGATGGCGAAGATGAAGAACTCAAATCAGAATATCTTCGTTTTGATAGAAGTTTGTTAGTTAACGATCCACGCCGAAAAGAACCCAAACACCAAATGGGGCGCGGTGCACGGAAGAAATGGCAGAAGTCATACAGGTGATCAAGATGTTAATACCAGTACGATGTTTTAGTTGTGGAAAAGTAATTGCTCACCTATGGGATCAATATTCAGAGCGTACCAAAGCGGGAGAGGATCCTGGTGAAGTTCTAACTGACCTAGGAATTCAGCGATATTGTTGCAGACGAATGTTTGTGTCACACGTCGATCTAATTGACGATGTTGCACCATTCAGTGTAGCTAGAGAAATTTGATTCTAAACCTTTGAAGAACAAGGGTCCGTGGGTTAGCTTGGCCAATACTTGGCGGCTGGGGGCCGTCAGACCCCGGTTCAAATCCGGGCGGACCCACCAATGCTTCTCTAGAGTGTCCTATCCCCGGCATCGATAAGAGAGAGCGTATCTATCAGAGGGCATGCGGCGCACCTTGGTGTACCTGATCGGCTTTTTGATGCTGAGTCTTTCGTCTGTCCATTTAGTGTCTGTAAGTGGCAATCAAGTCATCACCTCAAACACTGTTTGGTCAGGTTCGATTATTGTCGATTCGACTGTTACAGTTACTTCAGGATCCACCTTAACAATTGCAGATAATGCTGAAGTAAATGTAACTGAAGATGTTACTATTATTATCGAAGGAACCTTGGTTATCGAATCTTCTAATAATTCCATTCCACACATTTTTGGTTCTTTCCGTTATCCTACCAGTGACAGACCTATATGGCAAGGGATTCAGATAGCAAGTAGCGGTTCTTTAGTAATTGATGATGTGTTAATTGAGTATGCTAGAGGAGGTTTTGACATTGCTGGAACTGCTACAGTTTCTCCTAATTCTGAACCGATGGCTAGCCATGTTCAGATTGGATGGAATCTTGATGGAGGTTCCTTGACAGTACCTGAATCATCATCTCTGAATTGTAATGACGCTGCATCAAGTTGTCTGTCAATAAAGTCAACCAGCGTTACAATTCCCGAAGTTAATTCTACTAATTCTTCCTCTATCGTTTTTGTTGATAGTGCATCAACGTTAGATGCAACAATTTTGAATGGCAATGACATAGGTGTTGGAATTCAAATTTCTTCTGGTTCAAATGTTGAAGTTGATAGTTTAGTACTCCATGACTCAAATGTTGGTATTTCTCAATCAGGCACCGCAAACGTAATTTTCCATTCTGTCGAATTTTCAGGTACAAATGGTATTGGTATTGACTGGAGTTCAGTGAATGGAGCAGATATTGCGAATGTTTCTGTTGACTCACAATCTTCCCTTGGAACCATTTTACGTTCAGTAGATCTAAGTTCAGGTTCTCTTCAAGATGTTACTGCGTTTGGTAATTTTGATAATAGCCCAGCGTTTTATGTTGATGTTTCTGGAACACTAAATTTACACAATATTACAGCCGTAAATTATAGTCAAGGCATTATTGCTCGTGGCCAGGGATTAATCGAATTAAGCGAGGTAAATCTCGAAGTTTCAAGTCAAATTATTGATGCTATTGGCCAGATATCTATCGATGCATCTCACTCTAATTGGTCTACAGAATCAGAAGGAGCTATTCTAGGAAATGACGAATCAAATCTATCTTCCATTACGATAACAGGATCATCTACATCTACAACGGCTTTAGATTTCCTTTCAGGCTCTCATTATCTATCATCTGTTAATGTATCTCGACCATATATGTCGTCTGACCGAACATCTGTTGGTATTCGTGCTATTTGGGCAGATATAGAGATTGACAACGTTTCAGTAAGTGGATGGTACCAAGGAATGAAAGTAAATCAAGATGCAACGATTAGTGCTAATGAGCTTGATTTGAATGGAGGAGGAAGAGACGGNGGGTCGTCGATTTATGTTGATGGAGGATCTCTACAAGTTTCATCATTGATTACCGCTGATTCAGATCATGGAATCGAGATTGTGAACGGTTCATCACTTTGGGACAACGGCCCTCATGTGCATATTGATTCATGGAGTGCCTCGAATCATCGTGATTTTACATTACAAATGATGGATGGATCTATCGCTACGATTCGAAACCTTCCTTCATTTGCAACAGCTGCTCAAAGTGATGCATTTGGTGACGGGAGTCTAACTTGGGGCGGTTCAACATCGACTAGAGTAAACATGGTTGATTCTCATCGGCTCATAGAGGCGGAAATTTCCGTCACAGATTTAGGCGGTCAATCTATTGAAGATGCGAATGTGGAGAGTTTTGGGTTTATGCAGAACTCAAATATTAATGGAATTGTAAATTTACCGATTTTAGAAACCGGTGAAACATCTGTTACAGCTTCTAAAGATGGAATTGGAACAACAGTTCGTCTTACATCTAGTCCATCAACAATTCAAATCCCAATTCTACCTTCATCCGGTGATTGGGTTATCGGAACAGGAATAACCGCAATTCTACAGAATGGAAATTACTCCTTACCTGAAGATTTGATAATTCAATCTGGAGGAACACTTCAGCTCCTAAATTCAACACTTTCTCTTGTTCCTTCTGCTGAATATACTTCGAATGGTGGAACTTTGTATGGTGAAGGCGGGAAAATAAGTGGAGGAATTAGTCAACATGGTTCTAGTTTCCCTTCAACTGCATATACTGGAGATTTAATTATTGATCAACCAATTACTGTGAATTGTACTGAGACAGCCCAAGCAACTGGAAAATTCATCCAATCAATAGACGTAGGACCTGATTGTATGTTTACAGTATTGGGGAGCATCGACGATATAGTTTCTTTAGAATCAGGTGCTTCTGTAAATGTTGAATCATCAATAATAACTCGAGTTTTAGATAGAGGATTTCCAGTAAATGGTGCCCAAGTAATCGTAGGAGCTTTAGAAATGAGCACAGGTTCTGATGGTGTTGCTTCGGGCACAATCATTTCAGCACAATACCTTGAGAGTGGAAATTCCACCACAGGTATTGTGACTATTATTGCACGTCAACAAGGTGTAGAGAGTCTTAGATCATGGGACACAATTTCTAGTTTTGAAGGAGATATCAGTGTCTCAACATTATCTTCTGGGACGCTAACAGAATGGACTCGAATAGAGCCACAATTTTCTCCAGTTCATCTTTTAGGAGATCTAATTGTTCCTCCAGGAGTAACTTTGCAACTTCTCCCCCAGTCTTCTCTAAGGATTGGTTCAATGATGACTCTTGGAGTCCAAGGAAATTTTGTTTCAGAAGATGCAACAATTACAGGTTATGATTGGCTAGAAGTAAGGATAGAAGGAAATGCAGAAATTTCTGGTGGCCAGATAACTGGTGGACCTATTATAGTAGCAAATAATGGAGAATTATCTTTAGATGGAACACTACTAAACGGTGCTCCCATTGAATCGATTACATCCTCTACTGTTGTAATTTCTGAGTCAAGATTACTAGGTTCTTCGACATGTCTTTCCGGTTCAAGTTCAAGTCGATTATTCGTTACAGATACTGTTTTCGAATCATGTATTCAACAAGGTATTGTTGCTTTTGGGTCTGAGGTTCAATTTGAAGGAATTTCATTAGAAGATGGAAATGGACATGGAATTTGGTTACAATCAGCAACAGGAAATGTGACTAATCTAGATGCTACAAATCATACAGGCCGCGCTGCTCTATTCTTGGAAGATACAGGCGAATTATCTGTCCTTGGAGGCGTGTATAATGCATCATCTGAACCTGCATTAATGTCTCGATATGTTAGAGAGTTAAATATTACAGGTGGAAAAGTAATCGCTTCTACTGGTGCATTATTTGAAGAGTCATCTGGCAGCGTTACTGGACTAGACCTAGACAGTGGTGGAGGAGCAGCAGTAGCATTGTATATTGACGGGAGTACGTCAAGAATTCTTAATCTGACATCGATACAGGTGAATGGTTATGCTAAAGGAATAGAATTAATCGGCGACAAAGATGATTTAGAAAACCCTCCAATCAATATTCTCTCTTCCATGATTAATGCCCCGTTATCTATCATAGGTCAGAGTTTACCTTTCCATGTCGTTGAAAGTACAATTAGTGGGGACGTAGAGTTGATGTCTACTGCTTTTAGTTATGAAGCCGCGTTAATTTCTTCAGAACCCGAAGGACAAATTTCTATCACCGATCCTGCCGTATTAAAGATCGGAGAATCAAGGTTGATTGTTTTAGAAGATTTAGATGGTTCAGAATTATCATCTGGAGAAGCTGAAATTAGAGTACCGATTTTTCATCCTTCAATGAATGAACAATCAATCCCTGTCTCCCAGGGAGAATATGCTATAATCGTGCATAGGATGGTATCAGAAAGCTTAGATCTTTCAATAAATCAAGCAAATATCGAGGCATTTTCTACAGGATTCCTTCCGATTAGTTCGGAAATTAATATTGGAGATGGTATTTCGACAGATATCGTTATTTCTTTATCTCCGAATCATGACCCTGAAGTTTCAATCATTAGCCCAGTAAATGCATTTGTGACACATATCAATGAAGAATTGAGTATGAAAGCACTGGCATCAGATCAAGATCCTGGTCATTCATCTTCACTACTTGTATCTTGGACATCCTCACCCGTGGGAGAATCAGTTTCTAAGGAAATAGGGACTGTTATCGAGTTCACTTACTATCCAGATGAAGTTGGGGATTTTGTCATTTCAGTATCAGTTCGAGATGTTTCCGGAGGAATTGCAGAAGCTTCAATTTTGATTGAAGTCCTTCCTTCTGACAACGATCTTGATTTCATTGAAACGTGCCCTTCATCTGGAGATAATCCTTGGTTTGATCCTGTTGAACTACGTCGTTGTGGGCCTGATGAATTTGATGAAGATGACGATAATGATGGGCTGCCAGATGACTTAGATGATTTTCCATTAGATCGATGTGCTTGGCAAGACACCGATGATGATGGACGTCCTGATACTTTGGAAAGTGATTGTGATACTTCCCTAATTGAGGATAATGATGACGATAATGATGGACTAACGGATAATGAAGATAATGATCCAAAGGTCCCATATGTTGCTGATCCAAATGCAGATGTTGAACCCCTAATTGTCACTTTACTGTCACCCGGAGTAATCCTCCCATTAATTGTGATAGTTATAGCTACCATACTATTGATTCGTCAACGTAAATCTACTGAAGAATAGGTGCCCAAATGTCTGAAATATCGACTATCATCAATGATGGTTCATCCACTGTTGGATTTGTTGCAATTGGTTTTGTTTCAGCCATTGTAATCTTTGATGGTATCAGATATTTCACAATGGAAAGAGAAGTACCATTCTTAGGTATTTTACCTAGAGGAGGATACGCATGGTCAACTACAGTTCGAATGGAATATGAGAGAAACTGGGCTAATGTGATTACAATTTTAGTTATGGGCATTATCCCTGTATTACTCAATCCAATACTAGATATTCCTGAAATCCAACTTATTCTATTTCCTCTTGTATTGGGGGGTATGCTTGTTCTCCAATTAGTTCCGAAGCGGTATGCAGTTACCAAAGATCGACTAAGTGCCGATGGTTTTTCTTTTGATTGGGAAAATATTGTTTGGAAAGGTTGGAAAGGAGGAACACGGATAGTTCTACAACGTAGAGGATGGTGGATTTTAGCCCCATTACCAATTGGAGGTTCTACAGAAGATCTAGAACAAGCAACTCTTCGAATAGAGGCAGCAGTCACTGGAAAATGGGCAGAGATAGAAGCGATTCTTCAAGGCGAGGAATAATTCAAATGCAGTCCACCAAAGGTAGAGGTATGTCCGACCACCCAGATAACGAACCGATTTTGTCATATGCACCTGGAAGTCCAGAACGAGCAGAACTTCAAGCTGAGATGGATAGGCAAATGAGTGAAGTTGTAGAAATTCCATGTGTGATCAATGGTGAAGAAATTTTCACAGGAAATACCATGACTCAAGTTATTCCGCATAAGCATGGCCACGTGTTGGCAAATGTACACCTCGCAGGTCCTGAGGAAATGGAAGCTGCATGTCAAGCAGCTGTTGAAGCTCAAGCGAATTGGATTGAAATGGGCCTTGAAGAGCGATGTGTAATTTTTGAGAGGGCTGCAGATTTACTTGCTACTTCATGGAGGGCGAAAGCCAATGCTTCTACCATGTTGAATCAATCAAAGACTGCATTCCAAGCTGAAATTGATGCAGTTTGTGAATTGGTTGATTTCTGGAGATTTAACACATATTATGCTCGAAATTTCCATGATGATCTTCAGCCTTTGATTTCTCCCGAAGGAGTACAAAATAGTGCTGAGATCCGTCCGTTGGAGGGTTTTGTTCTAGCAATTACTCCGTTTAATTTTACTAGTATTGCTGCAAACTTGCCTAGTGCCCCAGCCATTGTAGGTTGTACTGCAATATGGAAACCTAGTCGTAATTCAATTCACTCAAATTACGTAATGATGCAGTTAATGATGGAGGCGGGATTACCCCCAGGTGTCATAAATTTCCTTCCCGGTTCTGGTGCAGATATTACTAGTGCAGCCTTACAAAACCCACATTTTGCTGGTGTCCATTTCACTGGTTCTACTGAGACTTTCAATGGATTATGGGAGCGAATTGCAGGGTCTCTGGGCAGTCTTATGTCCTATCCAAGAATAGTAGGAGAGACAGGTGGAAAAGATTTCATTGTTGCTCACCCTAATTGTGATCATCGTGGATTAATAGTTGCACTACTTCGTGGTTCCTTTGAATTCCAAGGACAGAAGTGTAGTGCTTCTAGCCGAGCCTATATTCCTCGTTCTGTTTGGGAATCGATTGAGGGTGAATTTGTNGAAGAAGTTGGAAAGATAACAATGGGAGACGCTAGGGATTTCACTAATTTCATGACTGCTGTAATTGATCAAAGGTCGTTTGACAAGATTTCGGGATACGTTAGTAGAGCATCAGAAGATCCTGACTGTAGAATCATTTGTGGAGGAGGCAGTGATGATTCAGAAGGCTGGTTCATTGAACCTACAGTTATTGTTTGTGAAGATCCAAATTATGAATCCATGATTGAGGAAATTTTTGGACCTGTACTATCTATCTATATCTATGAAGATTCTGAATTTTTGAATGTTTTACAGATTTGTGATAATGCTTCACCTTACGCATTGACTGGATCGATATTTGCAAATGAAGAAGAAGATATCCAAACTGCTTTCAAAGCACTCAGATTCACTGCAGGTAACTTCTACATTAATGACAAACCAACTGGAGCAGTAGTTGCTCAGCAGCCGTTTGGTGGAGCTAGAGCAAGTGGAACGAATGACAAAGCAGGAAGCCCCCTCAATCTTCTTCGATGGATAAGCCCAAGATCCGTAAAGAGGACTCTGTCTCCCCCACATGATTGGGGCTATCCATTCTTGCAACCAGATGAGTGAAATAGGCAAACATGGATGATACATCTAGGCGGGTGGAACCATGGGTGATTCAGTGGATGAGCGCATCAAGTTTCTATCTACTGAGATTGCTCGACATTCCGAATTATATTACAACCATTCTGCTCCGGAAATTTCAGATTCTGAATTCGATGGACTTTGGGATGAATTGACAAAACTAGATCCTGATAACGAAGTTCTCCACCGTGTAGGGCCTGAACCATTACCTGGAACAGAGAAAGTTGAGCATTTATTTCCAATGCTTTCGCTTGATAAGGGGACTTCTGATGATGACATAATCCATTTTGTAACTCAATCCACTTCTGGTGCTAAACGATATTTGGCCCAACCAAAATTAGATGGTTCAGCACTATCTCTTGAGTATATTTCTGGAAATTTACATCGTGCAGCCACAAGAGGTAGTGGGGAAAGAGGTGAAGATGTAACTTTGAATGCAAAGTTGGTAGCGAATATTCCTACTCGTCTAAATTACCCATACACAATTCACGTCAGAGGAGAGGTTGTCATGCCTCTGAAAATATTCGAAGAAAAATATAGCGAAGTTTCCCCNAATCCTCGAAATTTATGCTCTGGAGCATTGCGTCAAAAACATGGAGANGGAAAAGCAGATGCTTCTGATTTGGTATTTTGTGCCTATGATGTGAAATTCCCTTCTGATTCTCCTATCGCTAACTACGATAGNGAATTACTAGATTGGTTACAGAAAGCTGGAATTGAACCCGCTCCTTGGAAAACGTTTGAGTCAGAAAATCTTCAAGATGAAATGATTGAGTATACGAAAGAATGGAGTTTGAAACGTCCCTCATACGAATATGAAATTGATGGGATTGTTTTCAAAGTAGATGAANTAGATAATCGTGAAAAATTAGGGTTTACCGCACATCATCCAAGATGGGCCCTAGCATGGAAATTTCCATCTCAAGAGGCCCATTCTGTTTTGTTAGATGTTGATTGGCAGACNGGTAGAACAGGATCAGTTACACCAGTTGCTAGAATAGCACCTCAAATGGTTGGAGGAGTAACTGTAGAAAATGTAACACTACATAACGTTGGAGAAGTCCAAAGACTAGGAATCAACATCGGTGATAAGGTTAAGATTACAAGACGTGGAGATGTAATTCCAAAAATCATTGAAAATTTAGGCCCAGCATCATCTAAAGATCTAGAAGATAGATATCATGCAGATGGAACCAAATTTTCAGGCTCTTTGTCGAATCGAGAAATTATAATTCCACAAATTTGTCCCGCTTGTCAACGTAGTTTAACGATGGAAGGAGCATTTCTACGATGTTTATCATTGGATTGTGATGCTAGAACTGCCAGATCTCTAACTTATTGGTGCCGTTCTTTGGAAATAGATGGGATTGGTGAGAAATTAATTGAAACACTACTCGATAATGAATTAGTTACATCCATTTCTGATATGTATCGACTGACCCATAATCAATTATCCGAGTTAGATAGAATGGGAGATAAAAGTGCGAATAATGTGATTAGTGAATTAAATAAAACTAGGACACTGAATTTATCTAAATTCCTTCATGCTTTAGGTTTAGAAAGAATTGGGCCAGAAGTTGCAACATCAATTTCACAGCATTTTAGATCACTCGAGAAACTTCTCGATTGGGTGGATGAAGGAGAAAATTCAGAATTAACTGGGATAGATGGAATTGGAGAAAAGGTTGCATTTATTTTCAGAGACGGGATCATAAAGAGACGTACACTAATTGACGAACTTAGAGAAATAATTACAGTAAATGATGAAGGTGAAAAATCAAGAGGACTACTTGAAGGGCTGTCGTTTTGTATTACTGGCTCTCTTTCTCGCCCTAGAAAAGAAATTGCTGAAGACATCAAAAATGTGGGTGGAAAAGTGGTTTCCANCGTTTCAGGAAATCTTGACTATCTAGTGGCTGGAGAATCTGCTGGATCTAAATTAGAAAAAGCTCAGAATCTGGGAGTGAAAATTCTNTCAGAGAAAGANCTTTTGATTTTAGTAAACGAGTCAGAAATTGCTGAAATTTCTTCTCAGAAGACAGGAACCTTAGATGATTGGATTTAGTTATCCATACAGCATTCCAGATGGTTGAGAAGATTCTGCTTCTTCCTCTAATTTTCCAAGATGGGCTTCTAGCATNTCTCTAATTTGCTCTTCAATTCTTTCTGCTTCTTCGATTAATGGATCGGTNGGCAATGATAGATTAGGGAATAGTATATCCAATTTTTCAATAATTCTTGCTGCTGCTCTTGCATCAGGAAGACCAGCNCCAGGGGGTCCATTGGCTTCAGCAAGAATAGCGAAAGTATCGAGCCCACGTCTACGACATTCACCTAATAGTAAACCAGTCATTCCAGCAATTACGCCTTGTTTCAAGAGAGGGATTTCCATTTCTTCTAGACGCTTTCTTGTTGCAGGCGTTGCTCCAATACCTAGTAGGGTTTCATCGGATTCGTCATCATCAATGATTTCATGAGCGTGTTCATCAGTATGTGAAAAAGAATCAATTAGTACGCCTCCAGCAACCTTCGCACTTTTCGACCAATCAAGAAGTACTTCACTCAATGGCAAAGCCATCTCATTTCTAATTGGGATCTCAGAAACAATGAGAATTAATTTATCACATCCATCAACATTGCAAACAGGTTCACCAGCGTAGAATCTTAGAGGAGGCATTGGATGCCCATCCTTTACTAAACAAACTGCAGGTAATCCTGATGCTCTAACTCCTCCAACAAAAGTAAGATCGAGTTGCTCTACAAGATAGTGTGCTACGATTGAGGTTACATAGCCAACAGAAGGGAAACAGGTGATTACCAATGCTCCTTCGGCATCCACGCTTTCGCTGACTTTCAAAATTGGAGGGGTGCTCATGACACTCCGAATGTGTCGGTGGAATTAATCATTGGGCCGTTACATGTCGTACCGAGGGGGAGACGAGATGACAGTCCCAGCACACCAACTTTCACCTTCTTCTTGGAATAATTATGAATCCTGTCCAAGGAAGTATTGGCTCTCTAGACAACGACTACCTCGTAAGGCCGGTATGGCTGCAACCATTGGTACAGCTGTTCACGACAGTGTCGAAGATATGTGTAATTTAGATATTAGTTCTAGAGATGCTGACGAGGTAGGATGGCTCCCTCCCACTGCTAAAGCGATTTTAGATCTTCATTGGCAGAAAGAAAAAGACATTTTCATGGGGACGCCTAGACATCCTGCATTCAAGGATGGAGAAATTATTCGAGCTCATGATTTATTGATAGGTTCACTAAATCTTTTGATTTCTAATGCTAAGATTGGCAAAGTTCGCATGTCTGAGGTTTCAATAGCTCAATGGAGAATGGTTCAAGATACTGTTCTTGCCGCTGAAGGAACACTCCGATCTTCATGCGGGAGGTTGATGGGCCGACTAGATTTGTTAGTCAAAGAATTAGATGAAGACAGAAATCCTGTAGGATGGATAGTTGCTGATTTGAAGACTGGAAAAATGCCTACTGGAGGCCTTTACGATACTGTGAGCCGTCAGTTACGATTTTATCGAGATATGTTATTGGAGATTAATCCAAATGCTCCACGAGTTCGTGCTCAAGGTTGGTATTCTGCAGGACCGAAGGTGTATGAGGCCGAAGGTCCTTCAGTTTTGGATGATGCATTCAGAGCATGGGAAGGTATGGCGATAACAAAGGAACCCTTGGAGGCAAATCCAGATGAAGATGCATGCCGTTTTTGTGAATGGAAAGCTTGGTGCCCCTCTTGGTTTTATTCGAGAACACATGGNACTCTACCTGCTAGTGAAGGATTATTTCGTGATGAAGTAGCAATTGTTCTACAGTTCGATTCAGATAGTGGAGCGTGTATGGTGGAATTATTAACTTCAAAAGATGAAGAAGGAGGGATTATTCCTTCGGGGAGAACCGTTGGTATTGTTTGTAAGGGACAATCATTAGATCAAATGAGATCCGTTATGGNATCAGATCATCGTGGTGCCGTATTCCTTGGCTCTATTCGTTCAAATTCACGTCCATGGGCTATGGGAGATTGGAGCGAAGTTNTACCTTGGACCCCTNTNTTAGAATCAATTAGAGAAAGCAAATGAAATTACAGAATTTCTTTGATTAATTTTCGTGCTTCTTCACTCAATGGGCCTGAAGGTGAACATAACCATCCGATATATCCAGGATCCTCAGTTGCAATAATATGCAAGTCTCTAGATCGATATTTTCCAAAATTGAGAACTAATCTATCCCCATTCTTGCGTATTTTTCCTCCTGTACCTTCCAATGATTCTAGATCTTCTATCCCTGGACCGAGAGAGTTTGTTTCTGAATCACCTGTTAAAATCCAACTTTCTAATTCTGTAGGAGACCTATGGAAATGTCGTGGATATTTCGCCATAAATCTCCATAATAGTAGGAGGGTTGCTCCTGCATCAGCAGCAGCATCATGTGCATTATTCAATGAGATATTTTCTCCTCGACATAATGTTCCAAGATCATGCCTCCCGGGAATTCGAAGTCGTTTTGCTAGTCTNAGTGTATCGATTGTAGCATGAGGTTTTGGTGGTAATTGTCCGATTCTGGTAAATTCCGCAGTTAGCAGTGGCCAATCATATCTCAGAACATTATGTCCGATTACTACTGAACCATTCAACAAATCATGAATATTCTTTGCATGTTCTGGAAAAACTCCCTTTCCCTTTACATCNTNATCATATATTCCGTGGACTGAACTCGCTTCAGTTGGAATCTTACATGTTGGATCGATGATTTTGTTAACAGAAATGATATCTCCTTCTCTATCACTCCCCACTAGAGCATATTGAACAATTCTAGCTCGGCGCGTGTCCAATCCTGTAGTTTCTAGATCGAATGCTAGAACCCTAAATCCACTGAACGGGTCCTCTACCATGGGCATCCCTTAGAATCGACCGTTTTTCATTCATCGCGTTTACTTGAATAGTCGAAATAATACATTATTTGAGTCAATCAAGCGTCAGGGCTAAACGATAAAAACGCAGAGTCGNNGATATGAAGGACATACGGGGTCTAACCGGNAGCCTTCTNATTNCTCTTCTTCTCAGTGTTTCATTGGCAGGATGTACTGGAGTTCTAGCTCCGGTATCNCCTACTGCTCGATTGGAGGTTGATGTTGATAGTATTCATGTTGGTGAAGCAGTCAACTTTGATGCTCGTTCATCCACCAGTCCTGATCCTACATTAATTACATCATATCTTTGGGACTTTGGTGTTGCTCAACGAAATTCATCTAATGGATATGTTAGCCAAGTATTCAATGAACCTGGACGNTTTGAAGTTGAGTTGACAGTTGTAAATGATGTTGGTGGAGAAGATTCTATCAGCGTTTCAATATATGTTAATGCATTACCTATAGCAGCAATATCTGGACCAACTGCAGTGAAAACAGGAACAATTGTTTCACTAGACGGCTCATCTTCAACCGATCCTGAAAATGGAGTTTTACAATACAAATGGGATGGAGATTGGTCTAAAGACACTAATAGCGATGGAAATTTTCAAAATGATGTCGATGAAACAAATTCAACATTGTCCTTCCTAGCAGATTCTTCTGGTGATATCAGAGGCTCATTAACAGTCATTGATGACAAAGGAGCAACCTCTACAACAACTTGGGAAATTCGAATTTTAGAGAGATCTTTCAACGTGACTTGGCGCCAACAGACAATGACAGTATCTTGGGACGGATACTTGGAACAAGGTGAATCATACGAGATTTCGCATGTCCCTTCTCAAGGTTCCCGNATTTTTGGATTCAATGGAACCCTAACGCTTGCTAGAGACATAGTCCCTGCTCAATGGCCTGAAGATAATTTTACCATGTTAGTTTCAGTTCCTGATTCTGGCTGGAATGCAAAAGTGGAGACAAAACAGGATTCTCCTACTACAAANTCTACTGGATCAATAGAAAGAACTGATATGAATCCATTTCCAAATGAACCAACAACCTATACTGCAGATTCTCCTGATGCATTGTTAGAACAATTGCTTTTGGAACCTGGAGCAAGATTTGGCCAAGGTGAATGGATTTGGAAACTCACTGCGGATCAAGCAGATCCTGATNTAATTGATCAAATAGATCCAGATCCTGGAAATGATTGGGAANTAGAAGTAGAATTCATTATTTTGGTTCCTGTTATTCTTGAAGTTGGAATGCTCTAATCAACTCTACGAAAGGAATCCCTTAGAACTAAAGACGACTGGGGAGGACAATGGCGACCTCGATTGAAATCAAGAAGGCAACTTTGAGAGATCGAATTGTCGTTGACGTAGATGTATGGATGGATGATCCAGAAGATCATGATTTCTCTCCTAGAGCTAGAATGACTGGAGGCCAATTACATATTCATAATCAAGGTCGAGAAGATGTATTCTCAACATTTGATCTTGAAGATGAAATGCAAATAATCGCGGAACGAGATCGTTTGATTGAATTGAGAATCAAATTTGGTGTTCATGGGATGCATGGAAAATTAACTCATAAGACTCCTTTACCACGTACTGGACCTAACTCAAAGAAATTAGCAGAATCAAGATGGAAGACATTGCTCCCCCTAGAAATTTCTTCTTGAATTTGAGGGCCCCGGGGTCCCCCCACAATTTGTTCAAATATTCTCTAGAACAAATACATACATGGGCAATCAAAAGCAGGCAAGAGAAGAACGGTTGAAAAGGGAAATTCGACGTTATATTAGATCAAATCCAGAATGTACTGCTAGCCAAATTGTAGCTCATTTGAGTATTGACTTACGTATGAGGAACCATGGTCTAACTCCACGAAAGGTTGGTTTCTTCATTCCTCGTTATGTGAATGATGTAGATTGGCGCCTAGACAGTTCTACTGGAAAACGCCTGTACTCATTAGCAGAATGATTCGATATAACCGAGGGGGTTAAACCGAAAGCGTGGGTCCAACGGTCATTGGACCCATAGTGTAGTCTGGATATCACATGAGCTTGCGGAGCTTGTAACCCGTGTTCGAATCGCGGTGGGTCCGCTCCTTGGACGTTAAAATGTCACGTGGTAAGGGTATCCTTTCCACTCTTTCATTTGTAAATCCAGACTTGAAATATCATC